>DAHVOH010000121.1 GCA_027318915.1 Clostridiales bacterium | reverse complement strand
TGGGGCCGACGCGGGTCGAAACCGGGACGCTGAATCACGCCGCTCTGGCCGGCGTCGCCGGCGCCGTCGACACCATCGCCGGCTGGGCGCCGCAGGAGGGCTCCCGCCGGGAGCGGCTGGCCCGGGCCATGGAGGCCCTGGACAGCTATGAAGCCGCGCTGTTCGAACGCTTGTACAACGGCTTGTGCGACGTGCCGGGGGTGCGCATTTACGGGCGCCCGCCGGAACGGGGGACGCGGACGCCGACCGTCGGATTCACCTTGGAAGCGATGGACTCAGGGCTCGTGGCCGAACGCCTGGCGGAGCGCGGCATTTTTGCCTGGAGCGGCAATTTCTACGCGAAGACGCTGGTGGAGCGGCTGGAACTGGACAAGCAGGGCGGGCTCGTCCGTCTGGGCCTGGCGCCGTACAACACGGTGGACGAGATGGACCGGACCGTCGCGGCTCTCCACGAGATTCAACGGTCGAGCTGAGGCGACGCGGCTATGGCCGGCGCCGGCTTCGGCGGGGGTCTTCAGCGGTGGAGGAAGGCCCCCACGAAGCCGACGGATGCGGCCAGCGCCAAAAGCGCGGCCCAGTGCCCTTCGGGTCCGTAGGGCAAGCCGTCGATGTCGCGAATCGTGGGCGCCGAGGGCAGGTGGCGGCGGTTCTTGGGTCCGCTGACCGCGAACCCGAGGCCCCACTGCCATGCGTTCCACGCCCAGTGGAAGCCGACGGCGGCCAGAAAGCCGGCCCATTGGTACAGCAGGCCCAGGACGGCGCCCACCAGCAACAGGTTGAGCCAGGTGATGAGTCCGAAGCGCTCCGACACGGCGTGCACCACGGCAAAGCTGGCCATCGACAGGGCCAGCGCGCATCCGAACCCCAGCCAGCGCTGGCCGAGACCCAAAACGCCGGCGCGGAATATGGCCTCCTCGACGGTGGCGAAAATCCCCAACAGGAGGATCGTGCGGAAAACCGACGGGTGACCGGGCACGGGGACCGTGCGGATGCGGCCCGTGGCGGCGATCACGCCGGCGGTGGCCAGAAACGCCAGCGAGCCGAGGCTTCCTCCCACGAGGATCCCGACGGCGGCTCTCCCGGGGCCCTCCGGGATCATCACGGCAGATAGTACGCCGACAGCATGCCAAAATACGTGGGCACGTCGTAGGCCACGAAGTGGGCCGACCACGTGACGCGACGCCGCACGCCCGCCAGCATGGCCATTTGCCAGAGCGCATCGGGTTTGCCGTTGGCGATGAGGACCGGGTCTAAGCCGAATAGGTCCTCCAGTCGGTCCTCCCGCACATGGCGCACAATCTCGGCGTCGAGCTGAGCCGCCGCCGAATGAAAGCCGTAGGGACCGTCGGCCTGGTGGGCGTGGCATTGGTCGGCGCTGGCGATGAAGGCCACCCGGCCCGGGAAGGCCAGCGCCGCGTCTGCCACCGCCTCGCCGAACTGGGCGAGCGCCTCAAAACTCAACGACCGCGACGGGCAGAGAATGACGATGGCGGGGGCGTCGGGGCCGGGTGGGGCCACGAACCAGAGGGGCACCTGAACGCCCCAGTCCATGGGCAGCCGGGACGCCGGTCCCGACGAGGCGCCGTAGCTCAGGAGCGGGGCGTCCAGATGCCGGCGGCGGGCCGCGTCGTGGATTTGGCGGGCCAACCCCTGATGCACGCGGTAGCGCGCTTCGAGACGCTCGGATCCTTCGGTCAGAACGCCGGCCGCATATTCACTGAAGGAGACGGTGACCCCGCCTTCGGCGCGAATGCCGTGCGGCGTGGCCACGATCACCACATCGACCGGTGTGGCCGCCACCGCCCGCGCCACGGCCTCCATGCCCTGCCGGGTGGCGGCGAAAGACTCCCCGCCCGTTCCGGCCACGGCGGGAATGGTTTGGCTGCCATGAGGCAAAATCGCTCCCCACTGCAATGACATCGGCAAATCCCCCTGACTGGGCTCGTTGTCTCAAGCCTTCGGGACCGGCGTGGGGTTTCCTGCTGCAAACAGCGCGGCCGGACCGACCATGCCGCGCGATTCAGGACGGGCGGCGATTCAACTTGGCGGCCATCAGAGCTTCCAGGTCCGCCCAATCATCGGCGGTGAAGACGCCGATGGCTTGGCTCAGGCGCTGGCGAATCGGGCGCGGCAGACCATAGAGGGGTGCGGGTTCTTCCGCCCGCGAAGAGACCGGCACGTCGACGCCGGCCAGCCGGAGCATCTCCACCACCGGGAGATCCAGCGCCCGGGCCAGGCGAGCGAGGACCGACAGCGTCGGCACGCCCCGCTTGCCGCTTTCCAGCCGCGAGAGATAGGAGGGACTGATGCGGGCACGCGCGGCCAGAGAGCCTCGGTTGAGGCCCGCGGCGAGGCGCAGATGGCGCAGCCGCTCGCCGAAAATGGCGTCACCTCCATTGCCTGTAGGCAATTGTACTCCACCGCAAAAGGCTGCTCAAATTTGCCAAACGGCACACCGTATGCCATTCTCATGCCAAATGGCACGTCAGGATGGCCAACGAGCATGAGCATGGTGGCAATTCGCCCGGAACGCGTTCGGGCCCTGATGGCGGCACGTCATTGGTCTGAGAAAGATCTGGCCCGGGCCATCGGTGTCAACCACTCCCAGGTGAACCGGGTCTTGAACGGCCGGCGCCGTCCGGGCGCCAAGTTCATTGCCGGCATGTTGAGCCTGGGGGTCGCGTTCGACGAGGTGTTTTGCTATGACCCAACGTGAACGCCGGATGGCGGACCGATCCCATCGCGCCAGTTACTGTGCGCAGCGTGATTTGCTGGTGCGGCTCTACAGGACCGGATGGCTCGACTACGACGCGATGGCCGGGTGGGTCCTAAGTCTGCGGCGGGAGCTGGACCTGCAGTTGCAAGCCGTGTGGGAGGACGGGAGTTGGGTGGCCGTCTGGCCGGAGATCCCGACGTCGCCGTCGGAGCGGATCGGGGACGGACCCTGAGGCCGAGGCTCCGCGTCGCCGGGCGGCCACACCGGCGAAGGGCGGGATGGGCGCCCGCGGGGCCTGGTCATGCATGCCAAGCCATCGGACCCGGCCGGAGCGCCGGGTGGACGACGGCCAACACAGCAGCGGCCGGGCCCGCAAGAGGCCCGGCCGCCGCCGCCCGCCGTTTAGACTCGCTGACGCACGAGGTCGGTGACCTCATCGGGCGCGGGAAACCGCCCCGTATCCTTCTTCGAGTACACGGTCGCCCCGTTGAGGCGCACCTCGAAAATCCCGCCGCTGGACGGCACCAGCGTGGCCCGCTCCATGTCGTTCGCCATCGCCTTTAAAACCTCAGCCACCACCCGGGTGGCGTTCTCCAGGTAGCCTCACGACGTGCAGTACTCAATCTCCAGCAATGGCTTGGCCATCTTCCACCCTCCCTGGGCGACGCACCCCTCTGCCGGTGCGTCCGCTCCACTATATTTTAGCAAGTTCCAAGCAAACGCCAAGTGGCAGGAACGGAGCCCCCGGCCGCGAAGCCCGTCTCTATGATGGTGTCATGGGGTCTTTGGCTGTTGGTGGGTGGCAGCATTTTTCTGGCCGAGCTCCCCGACCAGAGCGCGTGGATGGTGATGACGCTGGCGGGGCGGGGCCCGCGGCAAGTGTGGGCCGGCGCGTCCTTGGCCCTGGGCCTGCAGGCCGCGATCGCGGTGGCGGTGGGAACGCTGCTGCACCGCGTGCTCGGCACTTACGGGCACTGGATCGCCGGGGCGGTGTTCTTGGGGTTCGCCGTCTGGCTGATCTGGGGGCACGAAGGTCCGGAGCGGATGCGGAGCGGGGGTCGGTCGACCTTCTGGACCGCCTTTGTGGTGGTGTTTCTGGCGGAGATGGGGGATTTGACGCAATGGACCATCGCCGCCTGGACGGCGCGTCTCGGCCATCCGGTGGGCGTCTTCGCCGCCGCGGCGGTCGCGCTCGGCGCCGCGGCGTTCGTCTCCGTGGAGGCGGGCCGCATCCTGCTGCGCTGGGTGCCGGAGCGGACGCTGCGACGGGTGGCCGGTGCGGTGTTCATGGTGGTGGGTGTGCTGGCTCTGGTGGGATAAGGAGATGAGGGGATGGGGGCATGAAGGAGCCGGGGGTTGCGACGGGTCTCCGAGATGACGTGCTGGCGGCGGTGGGTCACACCCCGCTCATCCGGATCCGGCGAATGGCACCGCCGCAGGTGACGATGGCGGTGAAACTGGAGGCGGTCAATCCGGGCGGCAGCATCAAGGACCGCATTGCGGTGGCCCTCGTGGACGCCGCGGAGCGGGAGGGGAGGCTCAGACCCGGCGGCACCATCATCGAGGCGACCGCCGGCAATACCGGCGTGGCCTTGGCGATGGTGGCGGCGGTGCGCGGATATCGCGCGCTGTTCGTGGTGCCGGATAAGATGAGTCCGGAGAAAGTGGCGGTGCTGGGCGCCTACGGGGCCGAGATCGTGCGCACCCGCAGCGATTTGCCGTCGGACCACCCCGACTCGTATCAGTCGCTGGCCCGCCGGCTCGCGGCGGAGCGCCCGGGGGCCGTGTACATGGGTCAATTTGAACAGCCCGCCAATCCCCGGGCGCATTATGTCAGCACCGGACCCGAGATTTGGGCCGCGACCGGCGGAACCGTCACCCACTTGGTGGCCGGCGTGGGGACCGGGGGCACGCTGTCCGGCACGGCCCGCTATCTGAAGGAACAGCGGCCCGACCTGCGGGTGGTGGCGGCCGACCCGGAGGGGTCGGTGCTGTCGGGCGGCGAGAGCCACCCGTTCTTGGTGGAAGGCATCGGTGAAGATTATGTGCCGCAGACCTTCGACCCGAGTCTGGTGGACAGCTATCGGCGGGTGAGCGATGCGGCCGCGTTTGCCGCCGCCCGGGCGCTGACGCGCCTGGAGGGCGTCTTGGCGGGCGGATCGTCCGGCACGGCGCTGGTCGCGGCGCTGGAGGAGGCCGAAACGGCCCCGCCCGGGTCTCTCCTGGTGGTGATTCTCCCCGACAGCGGGCGCAATTACCTGTCCGGCTTCTACCGAGACGAGTGGCTCCGGGAGCACTGCCCCGAGGCGCTGGACATCGAGCGGCAGCGCTGGCCGCGGTGAATCCGCCCGCCGGCGTCGGCCGCCGACTCGGCGCCGCCGGCGGCTATTGGCACAAAGGACGTGAGATGCGTGAGCAAGGATGACGAGGACGCGGAGCACTGGGGCTTCGGCACGCGCGCGATTCATGCCGGACAGGCGCCCGATCCGTCCACGGGAGCCGTGAACGTCCCCATTTATCAGACGAGCACCTTCGCCCAGGACGGACTGGGACGCGACCGGGGCTTTCAATATGCCCGCACCGACAATCCCACCCGCCGCGCTTTGGAACAGGCCGCCGCCTCCCTGGAAGGCGGGCGGTTCGGTGTCGCGTATGCGTCCGGCATGGCGGCGGCCACCTCGATCCTGCACCTGCTGTCCGCGGGGGATCACGTGGTGGCGGGCAGCGATTTGTACGGCGGCGTGTACCGTCTCCTGGAGCAGGTGTTCAAACGCTACGGGGTGACGGTGACCTACGTGGATGCGACCCGTCCCGAAGCGGTGCGGGCAGCCATGGGACCGGCCACGCGGATGGTGTGGGTGGAGACGCCCACCAATCCGCTCCTGACGGTGGTCGACCTTGCCGCCATGGCCGACCTCGCCCATGCCGGCGGCGCCCGGCTGGTGGTGGACAACACCTTTGCGAGTCCCTATCTGCAAAATCCCTTGGATCACGGGGCCGATATCGTGATGCATTCCAGCACCAAGTATTTGGCGGGCCATTCGGATCTGGTCGGCGGGGTCGCCGTGGTGCGGGATCCGGAACTGGCCGTCCAGCTGCACCGGGACCAGAACACCGTCGGTGGGGTGCCCGGTCCGATGGTCGCCTGGCTGACCCTGCGCGGACTGAAGACCCTGGCCGTGCGCATGGAGCGCCATGTGGCGAATGCCACACGGGTGGCCGACTTTCTGGCCCGGCACCCGGAGGTGGAACAGGTGCGCTACCCCGGACGCGCGGACCATCCCCAGCACGAGTTGGCCGCGCGGCAGATGCGGGGGCCCGGCGGCATGGTGTCCTTTTGGGTGCGGCCCCGACCGGGCGAGACCCCTCGGGACGCGGCGGCGAGAGTGCTAGGGGCCACGCGCTTGTTCTTGCTGGCGGAGAGTTTGGGCGGGGTGGAGTCTTTGATCGGACACCCGGCCAGCATGACGCATGCCGCCATCCCGGAGCCCGAGCGCGTCCGGCGCGGCATCACGGACAATCTGATTCGCCTGTCGGTCGGGATCGAGGAGGCCGATGACCTGGTGCGCGATTTGGACCGGGCGTTGGGGCGGGCGCCCCGGACCGGCTAACCCAAACCTTGCATTAAGTTCCGGAGCGGGGTGCCGGAGGCGGATCCGGAGCGACGCGTCCCAGCTCCGGGGACCGCCAAAGCGCCGGGGCGCGCGGGACGGGTGGACCGACGCGGACGGCACTGCGGAGCCGCGGCGCGCTCCCCGCGGGAGGGGCAACCAGGCCCGCCCCCACCCAGGGGGGCTCCGGGAGCTTCGATGAGAGGAAGGGCGGGGAGCGGGTCAGCCGACGACCGGGGCGGCAAAACAGAAACACCGTGCCACCACCAGGTTGAACGTCCCCTGGTCCACGCCGCGCTCCACGGGGCCGTTGTCGCTCGCCACGGTGACTTCCGGACGGCTGCTGGCCTGGTCCCGCTGCGACACTTTTTGCACGGCGGCGACGCCGGGGCTTTCCGCCTCGACCAAGGCGGCGGCCAGCACCTGGCGGACGAAGGCATGGCTGGGCCCGGTGATGCCCACCCGGCGGCGCTGCGCCAGCAGGTGGACAATGAGGCGGGCGCCGGTAAAGGTTTTGCCCGTACCCGAAGGCCCTTGCACGGCCAAATAGCCGGCGCGAAGCCGCGACGCCCATCGGCGGGCGCGCTCGAGGCCGTCCTCGACGGCAGCCGGTGGCGGGTCCCCGGGCGATCCCGCCTGTCGGCACAGCAGGCGGCGGACAGCGGCATAAGGCCCCGGACCGTCCAAGCCACCCTGACCCAGGGTCCACTCGGCCAGGCGGCGGAGGGCCGCCTCCAAACTGCTGGTGTTCGGGGCCGGGGCCGGTGCCAAGGCCGTCGGAGCCTCCGGCCACATGGTTGCGGGACGGACGACGACGATCTCCTCCCCGGGGTCCAATCGCTCAATCTCGCCAATCTCCTGCCCGG
>DAHVOH010000120.1 GCA_027318915.1 Clostridiales bacterium | reverse complement strand
GCCGCGCGGCGGACCGCCATGTCGGCACCTCGCGGTGCAGCACCTGCCGCGCCGCCTGGTAGCGAGACCCGCCGTCGTTCAGGGCGTCGACCGTCTCGGCATGCGCGTCCGGCCAGGTCCGGGGATCGGAACGCGCGGGAAAACGACGCACGGTGCGGCCGTCCGCCTCCGGCGCCGCCACGTAGCGGGCTTCGTGGGCAAAGCCCAATCCCGCCAAAAGTTCGCGGGTGGCGTCCTGGTCGGCGGGCCGCGCCCAGGGTCCCATGACGGCCCCTTGGTCCAACCACCGGCGATGCCGACAATCAGGCAAGCGGGCAATGTCGGTGGCAGCCAGCATCCAGGATCCGTTCGGACCGCGTGGCACGGAAGTCAGCTCGATGCCAGCGTGAGGGCGAGCCGACCGTCCAGCCGGCGACGGCGGGCGGCCCATATGTTTCCAAATCGGGTCCGTCGTGGGAAACCCCGCGCGGTCAGCGACGTCAGGGGCGATGAGGGGGGAGGTCGCCGCGCTCCACCCAACCCTCACGTTCCTACCCAGATCCTCTCCTACGGCCGAACGAGCTCCGCGCTTCCACCTTGCATGAGGGCAACGATGGTCGGCGCGTAAGGCTCGCATGCGGCCCTTCCGCTGTCGTGTTGGTGAACGTTCGAACGGTGCCGGCTTTTCTGAGCCAGATCGTCAGCGCGCCTCGGGCCGCCCCGGTTCGGCCGTGTCGACCCACCTCCGTCCTAATCTCAGTCTCTAATTCGGTATCGAGGGGGTTTCCGGGAGGAGGAGGCTGGAAAGACGCCGAAACCACCCGCCGAAACCGCCGAAACGTGTTCTGTTCAGAAACATAAGTCGCCTAAAGATCTGAATGCCGTTGTACAGAAAAGGAGGGTGTCCGTGGACCGTAGACGCTGGGTTCTTCGCGTGGCAGCCGTGGCTGCCACGCTGACGATGCTGGCCATGGGGGTGGCGCCGGCGGCAGCCGATGCTGCTTCCATCAACACCGGCGGCGTCAACACAACGTTGGCCCCGCCGCCGAGTACGACTCAGGTGGTGCAGTTCCTCAAGAGTCTGGCTCCCTTGGCGTCGCAGTTTAAGCAGGCCGTCCAAGGCATGCAAGGCGCGAACCCCATCAATTTGGTACAAAACGGGCCGTCGATGTTGACCGGGCCCCTGCTGTCGGAGGCCCAGTCCAACGTGGGAGAGCTGCAGCAAGAGGTGGCCCCCATCACCAGCCTTCTCCAAAGTTTGAAATCCTCCGGGTCCCCTTCGCTCGACCTCATCAAAAGCCTGGACGGGAGCGTCGGCGTCGTGTTGCCCGGGGTAGGAGACGTCTGGGCGTCGTACAACCCGTCCAACGGGCAAACCGACGTCTGCCTGATGGTTCCGAACGGGAAGTTCATGGCCCTGGCCGGCATCTCGAACGGCAACCCGCTGTGTGGCGGCACCAGCAGCCAGCTGGCCAACCCCTCGCACAAGCTGGTGGCTTTCGCCGACTTTACGACCGACGGTAGCTCCTACATCGACATGCAGCTGCCGTTTGACGGATCCCTGCCTCACATCTCGGCTCAAAGCTACGTGCCCGTAGGCGGCCACTATCTCCAGGTCACGCTGCAGACCCTGACCAACAACCAAGTCAACCTGCAGTTCGCGTTGTCGCTTGTGGGACAACTCTCCGCCGACTCGGTGACTGGTAGTGTCACGGGTGCGGTGACCTTGTCCATTGTTGTGGACCCGACCCAGGTGGCCGCCGTGGCCAGTGGGGCCGAAAATGCCATGTCCCAGGCGCTTCAGGCCCAGGGCACCTCGGCGCTGACATTGTCGCCCGCTGAGGCGGGCAACGTCATGAGTGCGGTGGTCCAGTACCTGAAGAACTACGCGCCCGCGCATCCTGGCTCCATCGGCCAGGCGTCGCTCGGAGTGGATGTCACCGGGCAACTTGGCGTCGGCATCGCCAAGGACATGTCCATTCCGGCTGTGGGCGCCACGGCCGGCGTGTCGGTCAGCGCCCCCATCGACAACGTCGTCAATGCCACCGGGTCGGCCCTGGCCGCCTTCATCAGCACCGGCCAAACCTTGGCCAATGGGGCGCAGGGACTCGTGACCGACGCGGTCACCGGAACCACGCCGTCCAGTTCTCTGGGCAACTCCCTGTCCAGCACCTGGTCGCAGTTTGGTCAGCAGTTTGTCGGCGACGTGGTGCAGGAGGCCAACCAGGCCAACCTCAATCTGAACCTCTCCATCGACGCGTTGGGGCAAGGGCCCACGTCGGCGGTGGGCGGCAACCAAGCCACCACGTCCCTCAATCTGCTCCACGCGACTGCGTCCCTGCCGATGAGCAGCGTGGTAGCCGTGGCCGGACAGTCCTCCTTCTGGAGCGATTGGGTGGATGGTACCGCCGCATTGTTCAGCGAACCGTTGCACCAGCTGGACAGCAACCTCCCAGCGCCCAGTCTCACGCCGTTGGCCCAGCTGGGCCAAAACTTCAACACGCTGGTCAGCCAGGGTCAGTTCTCCCTGGCGGTGGGCATCCCCCCTGTCCCGGCCGTCGAGGTGACGGCGCAATTCAACAACGGCGCCGCCTTGGTCCAGTCGGCCCAAGTGGCCGGCACGGCGCTCGAGAGCGTGTTTGAGGACATGGTGTCGTCGGCCGAGCAGGGTTCGCTGCAGCCGCTGAACACCAGTGGGGTGACGAGTCTCTTCAACAACGGGGGAGTGCTCCACAACCTCCTCACCAACACCCAGTTCGGCCTTCGGGCCGGAATCGGGACCTCCGCCTCCATCGGTGTTGCCGCCTCGGTACAGGTTGGCGCCGGCGCCGCCGTCTATGCGCAGACCACGCCCCAGTTGCTGGCGTTCTTGGCCTCGCACGGCAGCGACACCAACCCCACGTCCCCCGGACAGGGTCTAGTGGGGATGGACGTGACGGCCGGGGTCGGGGGAAGTTACGGCATCGGCAGCGCCGTCCAACTGCAGGGATCGGTGGGCGGATCGCTCAGCACGACCCTCTGGTCCGTGTCCCTCAACGAGTTTGACGGGAGCGTCCCGCCAACGTACCAGAACTTCCTTGACGTGTACGGATTTCCGGTCATGGACTTTCAAGGAACGTTTGTGAACGGCAATCCCGTCGGCACCGGGCAGTTGATTCTGCCCAACGTGTTTGCCACCGTCCCCGTCACCTTGGGCGTGAACAGCAACGGGATGCCCAGTGACACCTGGAGCGGCAGCATCACGGTGAACGGCTATCATTTCTCCGTGGCCAGCGGCACGCTGGACGCCCAGGGTCTGCACTGGGTGGGCAATCTCGGGGTGGCCGGCCAAAACGTGGGCTTCAACCTGACTCTCACGTCGGAGGGATCCCTGTCCGGGTCGTTCTCCGGCAACCTCAACATTGGCGGCTGGAGCTTGACGAACGTGAACCTCAACTTCAACGGGCAGTCCATCTCCGGTACGGCCAATATGTCCCTGGGACCCGTCTCCGGCACTTCGCTCCAACTGCGCGAACAGGGCCAAGTGCTGGAAGGGCAAGGCACTCTCTCCATCGGTGGCGCCACGGTGAGCAACGTCCAGTTCCAACTGGACGGCAACGGAAACTTCTACGGCTACGGGGAGCTCCAGGCCGGATCGGCCAACTTGTGGTCGGTCATCTCCATCAGCAGCAACCCCCTGACCGTGAGCATCCGCGGCTCGGGATCCTTCAACCTCTCGTCCGGTTTCAATGTGTCGAAGGACGGGTTTGGGATCAGCGGCTCGGTGAGTTTGAGCGGCAACTTGGAGTGGAGCGGCACCTACAGCTCGGGGATGCAATGGTCGATTGCCACCAGCAACGATACGGCGTGTGTGTCCGGATCCGTGACCGCCGTCGGGATTACGGCGATCAGCATTTCGCCCTGCATCAGTGCATCGGGCGGTACGGCCACGCTGAATCCGTCCAACGGCACCTTCTCGATTCCCCTCACCTTCACGATTCCCATCAATCTCCTGGTCAAAACGATCAACCTCACGTTCACCCTGAATCCGACCTTCACGGTGCCTTCGGGGACCAACGGATACAGCAACCTGCCGTCCAACATCGACGGCGTCGGCTACACGCCGATCAGCGTGCCGCCGACGACCCAGGCGCCGGTGACGACGGCCTCCACCAGTCCTCAGGCCAACAGCAACGGATGGTACCACGGGCCGGTGACGGTGACCCTTACGGCGACGGACTCGTCGTCTCCGGTCGCCACCACCGAATACAGCCTGGACGGCGGTCCGTGGACCCTCTACAGCGGCCCCTTCACCATCTCCAGCGAAGGCCGCCACACGCTCCTCTTCTTCTCCACCGACCAGGCGGGGGACGCGGAGAACATCCACGCGCTCAGTGTGCCCATTGACCTCACGCCGCCGGTTACGTTGGCGTCGGTCAGCGGGCAGTACGGCACCAACGGCTGGTTCATGGCCGGACGGCCGGTCGTGCTGACCTTGATGCCCTACGACCCGCCGCTTCAGGACGGGACGGCCGGGTCCGGCGTGACGGCCACCTACTACAGCGTCAACGGCGACCCGGCGGAGCCCTACACCGGACCGGTGACGTTCACGGACGGCATCTACAGCGTGTCCTACTGGTCGGTGGATGCGGCCGGCAACGTCGCGGCTGCCGACACCGTGACCTTCAAAGTCGACCAGACCCCGCCGGTCACCACGCTCACGCTGCCGCCGGCCAACAGGTACGGTTGGTACAACCAGCCGGTGACGGCGCAAATCGCGGCCACGGACAACTTGTCGGGTGTCGCGTTCACCCGTTACAGCTTGAACGGGACGCTAACGACGGTGGACAACACCTCGACGGCGGTGGGCCAGACCTTCACCGTCCCCATCACCACCAACGGCGTCAACATCCTGCAGTACGCCTCGGTCGACCGGGCGGGCAACCAGGAGACGCCGCATAGCGCCACGATTCGGATTGACGCGCTGCCGCCGGAGGCGAACATCTTCTTCGCCGTTCCGCCGGCCACCAACCCGAACGTGGCCGTGGAGGGCACCGACGGCATTTCCGGGGTCGCCGGCGAGACGGGCCCGGTCTGCGGGCCGGTGACCATTCCGGCCGCCACCGGCCACGGCACGGCGACCGGCACCAACGCCGAGCAGTGCGTGTGGACCATCACCAACAAGGCGCTCAATACGCTGACCGTCACGGTCGACGTGAAGCAGACGAACCACCAGATCCAGGCTCGTGTGGTGCGGCTCACCTACACCACCTACAAGGGGACTCAGGTGCTGACGCCGGAGGACAACCGCCTGAAGGTGGAGTGGACGACGGCGCCAGACGGGTCGCTGCAGCAGGTGGAGCAGCAGGTCATCCTGGGCGGGCCGGGAAGCCAGCAGATCGTCGAGGCGCACTACGATGCCAGCGCCGACACGACGACCATCACCGAAAGCGGTCACACCGTGACCTTGTCGGGCCTCTCGCTGCTGACCATCAGCACCAACGAGGGACAACTGAACCTGAACTTCTGAAGTCCCCGAAAGGAAAGCCGGACCGCCCCGAAGGCGGTCCGGCTTCTCCGTCTCCGCATCCGGATAACCCCCTTAGCTCGCATCAGGCGGGCATTTGCGCGTCTTGGGTCCCCTATCTCCATGCCCTTCCTGCAAGAGCTGGGCTAGCGGACCCGTCCGGACCACCCGGGCGGCTTCATAACGGCGGAGGTCGGCGGCGGTCCCGCCCCGTTGGCCGGGAGCCGGCTCGCCGTCCGCCCGGACCACGCGATGGGTGGGGATGAACAAGGCCGCCGGCGACCGTCCCATCGCTTGTCCGACCAAGCGGGCGCGCCCGGGCGCGCCCATGGCGGCGGCCAAGCGTCCATAGGAGCAGGTGGAGCCGTAAGGGATGCGCGTGGCCCAGGCGAGCGCCCGCTGCTGAAGGGGGGTCACCCCGGGATCCACCAGGGCCCAGTCGACGTCGCCGATGGTGGTGGTGAGGGCCAGCGCCAGCAGGTGTTCGAGCCAATCCGGCGGGGGTGTCGGCGGCACCGCCCGTCCGAACCATCGGGCGGGGGGACCGTCGGCAAACTCGGCCGCTACCAGCGCCTGCTCGGTAAAGACGGCGACCAGCCGGCCGACCGGCGTCTGCCAGACGGCGGATCCCCAATTCCGATCGGAGTCGGGGACCCAGTGAATCACAAGATCCCCCCCGGCGGCGGCCAGGCGCCTTCGGCCCCCAGGACCCAGCCGTCGTGGTCGACCCACAATTCCTGGGTCTGGTCGGTGGAGAGATTCAGGAGCTGATACCGATGGCCGCGGACATCGCCGGACAGGTGCGTGTACCGGAGGTGCCATGTCGTCCAGTCCGCGTCGGGATCGGGGAGAACGGCCAGGAGGCAGTCCTGATGCCCGCCGAACGGCAGCGCCAGCCGGCGCAGCGGAAACGCGTGCAGGCTGGGCGCGCACCAGAGTCCCACGTCCAGCGCCCCGGTGAGGGCGGTCAGGGGCACCGCGTGCAGAAACCAGTGCCCATGCCCGTCGCCGGCCAGGATCCATTCCCGGCGGGCCTGCCGATACTGCAGTTCGACCGACAGGCGCCGGGCGGTGCCGTCCGCCCGGGCCTCCAAGCGGTACTGCACACGCAGCGGTCCCTCGGGGCCCGCGCGCACCAGAATCGCCTCCAATTCGTGCTCCGGTCCGCGGCGTGTGGCCACCGCATGCTCGACGGCCCACCCATCCTGTGAGCGCGAAGCCCACCGACGTATTTCCGCGATCATTGGTGTACGCTCCTAACAGAGAGGTGCTGAGGCCTCCACCGGATCCCGCGAACCAAGAGCCGGCGGCCCGGCGGTTCCGGGACTCCAAAGCCGGATCCCGGCTCACGATGGTCAGGGTCATCGTATCATGGGAGCGGATCGACGGGGGACAAGTGAGAAGGATGACGGCTCCGAACGAGGCGACGACGCCGCCGCGCCGCAGTCGGCACTGGGTCTGGCCGGCGCTGTTGGCCGTGGTCGGCGGATTGGGGGGCAGCGCCGCTCCCGCGGCCATTCCCCCGCTCAGTTGGGTCGCCTATCTCGGCCATTATCAGGCTGGACCCGATTCCACCGTGGCCAATCACGGCTATGCCCCGCCGGAGGACGTGGAGTCGATTCCGGTCCAGTCGTACACGGCTTCGGTGCAGCCCAAGGCCATCGGGGTGCAATTCTTGGATGCCTCGGCCCGCGAATTGAAGCGGCAGCATCTGGTCATGACCATGAAAACGGCCCAGGGTCGGACGCAGCGTGTGCCGGTGGAGGTGAGCCGGACGGGGTTCGTGGGCTATCGCCCGCCGCACCCGCTCGCCCCGGGCCGGTACACGTTTCG
>DAHVOH010000011.1 GCA_027318915.1 Clostridiales bacterium | reverse complement strand
TGCCACCTTGGCGGCCAGCTCGCCGATGGCGGGACCCCGCTTGATGCCGAACCCATTGTCCCCGCAGGCCACCACCAGCCGATCGGCCACCGGTCCCAACAGGGCCCGGCGGTCCGGCGTTCCGCCGCACAGTCCCGCCCATGACCGTCGCAGCGCCGCCTGCTCGGCCCGCGAGGTCAAGCCCAGCAGGCCCTGCGCCACGTCCTGCTCAAAATCGGCGTCACCGGCCGTCCGATAGTCGTCCGGATCGTGCTCCCAGAGTCGGGTGCCGTCGCCCGCCAGCAGGTTCTGCGGCCCGTCGGGCACAAAGTACATATCGTTCTCCAGAATACGGACAATCGGCAGGTCCAGGGGCGCCGGGAACTCCAAAGACGCCAGCTGCGTCCGATACGGCAGCAGCGGCAGATCCAAGCCAGCCGTCTGCACCAGTTTTCGCGTCCAGGTTCCGGCTGCAATCAGGACGCGAGCCGCTTCGACGGGTCCGTCCGGTCCTTCCAAACGGACACGAGCCTCCTCGACCCGAATCGCCTCCACTCTCCAGCCGAGCCTGACCTGGAGCCCGCGCGCTTGCGCCAACGCCAAAGTGGCTGTGGCATAAGCCGTCGGATTGACGCTCCAGTCCTCGGGCGTCCACAAAGCCGCCACGTCGTCGCCCACGCGATCCAGGGCCGGATAATGGGCGCGGAGCTCCCCTCGGTCCCACGACTCCACCGGAATCCCGCGCGCCTTAAGCGTGTGCACCGGCCCATCCAGCAGTGAGACATGCTCCTTGGCCGCGAGTGTCACCATCCCGGACTCGCGAATCATGGACAAGTCGCCCGACGCCCTCTGAGCCTGCCGAAACAGTTCGCGGCTGCGCGCCACCCACGCGAAGTCATCCGGTTCGGATACGAACGCGGAGACGATGCCGCCGGCTTTGGCGCTGCTCTCGCCGGCCACATAGGCATTCTTCTCCACCAGCAGCACCGACGGCAACCCCAGCTCCACCGCACTCAAGGCTGCCGCGGTGCCCCACACCCCGCCGCCCACAATCACCAAATCGTACACGCCGTCGTCTCCCTTGCGCCGCAGAGTCCCCGAGCCACACTCACCGGTTCCCATGATAGCGGCCGCGGCGGATCCGGTCGACCACGGCGACTCCATCGGGGCCGCCCGGGACGAGGGGAGAGCCGCCTCCCGGGCGCCGCTCGTCACCGCTCGGCGCGTCTGCGATCAGGCCGGTCCGCGACGCGGCAACCCGACGCGGTCCATCTTCGCGCGGACGTCGTCCATCGCGTCCACCAACCGGTCCATCAAGAAAATGGGCGCAACGGTGATGCGAAGGTGTCCCGCCATGCCGAACTCGTGGCCGCCGCGCGGAACGAAGCCCCGCTGGATCAGCTGCTCGACGAAGGCGGCGTCGTCCCCAGACGGACGCGGCGACCGCTCCCCGCCCCCGCCCTCGGAGCGACCGGACAGGGAGGTGAGAACGAAATTGGCCTCGGACGGGAAGGGTCGGTAGTCATGGGCGGCGAGCCGCTCCTGCAGATGCTCCCGCGCCTCCACCACCTCGCGCCGCCGCCGCTCGACCACCGCCGGGTCGGCGAGGCACGCCATGCCGGCCGCGAGCGCCATGCGGTTGACGTTGAACGGTTCCTGCACGGCATCAAAGCAGGGCGCCACGTCCGGATCCACTACCGCATAGCCCAAGCGGAGGCCGGCCAGACCATACAGCTTGGAGAAGCTGCGCAGGAGGATCACCGGGCGTCCGGCCGTCACGTCCGGCACCCGGCGATCGCGTCGTCCCGGCGCCGCGAAGTCGATGTACGCCTCATCCACCACCACCACGCAGTCGTCCGGCAAGTCGTTCAGAAACTGCGCCCACGCCGCGTCGCCAACCACCTGCCCGGTGGGATTGTTGGGGTCACACACAATGACCATGCCCGCCCGCTGCCGGTGGACCTCGCGCGCCATCTCAGCCAAGTCGAGGCCCAGATCCGCCGTCACCGGGACCCGAACCAACCGGGCGCCCATCGCCGTGGCCGCCTGCGCGTAGAGGCCGTAGGTCGGGCGGGCGGTCACGATCACGTCGCCGGGCGCCACGAAGACCGCCAGCACCGACATCAGGAGGGCTTGCACCCCGTGGCCCGGCACCACCGAGTCCGGCGACACCCGAATCTGCCGAGCGACGGCGGCCCGGAATTCCGCGTACGCTTGTTCGGGGTACATCCACAGGCGCGACCCCTCATCGGCCAGTGCCGGCAGGACGCCCGGAAGCGGCCCGAACAGACTCTCATTCCAGTTGAGCTTGACCAAGTCGCGCACCCCGTAGCGCTCCCCCAGCTCGGCCAGGGTCGGCCCCGGATCATAGGGCTCGATGCCGCGCAGATTGGGCCGCACCCGATCACGAAGATGCATCGTATCCTCACTCCTCTCCCACCGCCGGCGGCGGCCATCTTCCCTCGCGCCCGTTCAGGGCGTCGGTCGGGCACTGAGCAGCTGCGCCGGCAGGACCACCACATTGGGCCCCTCCGCCCGCAGGTCCTCGACCAAGTCCGCCGGCGTGCTGACGCGGACCGGCAGCCCGAACGCGGTCGCCAAATCGCGCCACGCCGGTTGCCGGAGCGACGTGGCAAACGTCGCTCCGAACGACTCCTGCTGGTACTCCCGCAAAATCCCGTAGGCGCCGTCGTCCACAATCAAGAGCGTCACCCGCGCCCCCGTCTGCCCCATCGTCGCCAGTTCGCCCAGCGCGTAGTGAATGCCGCCGTCGCCGACAACCGCCAGCACGCGGCGGTCCGGATGGGCCATATGTGCGCCCAGCGCGGCCGGCAGCGCGTAACCCAAGGTGCCGGAGCCGAGGGGGTACAGAAACTGGTCTGGCTGTCGGACCGGAAGGTGAGCCGCGGCCCAGTATCCGGCGATGGTCATGTCAAAGGCCCCGATGCCCGTGGAGCCGAGGGCGTCGTCGATGGCGCGGAGGATGGACAACTCCGCCTGGCGTCCCTGCCGCTCCAGTCCATCCCGGACACGCGCCCGCACCCGCGCCACCCGCTCTTGGCCGGCACCCCCCGGTCGGGACGGCAGCGCCGTTTCGGACACCGCCAGGACGGCTCGCAAAAACTCCCGGACATCCCCCACCACGGGGATGGCCGGGTAGGTGGCGCCCATGCGCGCCGGCGCGGCATCCACCTGGACAAGGCGTCCGGTGGGCTTGAGCGACCACTGTCCGGTCGTCTCGGCGCCCAGTTCGGTGCCGAGACACAGCAGCACGTCCGCCTCTTCAATCACCTCTTGATAGGCGCGGTCATCGCACGTGGAACCGAGGCAGAGCGGGTGGTCGGAACCGAGCGCCCCCTTGCCCATGTATGTCAAAGCCACCGGAGCATCCAGCCGCTCCGCCAGTTGCCGCAGCTCCCCGCCGGCGCCGGCGCGCAGAGTCCCGCCGCCCGCCCAGATGACGGGGCGCTCGGCATGCGCCAGGAGCTCCACCACCTCCCCGACGGCTCGCGCCGTCGGGCGCGGCGGCGGGGGCGGCTCGGCCGCACCGGCATCCAGCGCGGCGACACGGGTCTCGGCCATCAGCACGTCCACCGGAATCTCCACCACCACCGGCCCGGCGGGCGGGGTCCTGGCCGCCTGCCAGGCCGCGGCCAGCGTGCCGGGCACGGATTCGGCCGTCTCCGCCCGGAGAGCGACCTTGGTCAGGGGGGCAAAACAGGCCAGCTGGTCCGAGAGTTCGTGCAGATATCCCCGTCCCCGGCCCAAGACGGCGCGCGGCACTTGACTGGTGACGGCGAGGACCGGCACATGCGCGCGAGCCGCTTCCATGATGGCGGTCAGCGAGTTCAGGGCGCCCGGACCGGTGGAGAGAAACAGGACGCCCGTCTGTCCGCTCGAACGGGCGTAGCCGTCAGCGGCAAAGCCGGCCGCCAACTCGGTCCGCGTGACCACCGCCTTCATCCCCAAGCGCCGCAGCCCCTCCCACAAGGACAGGGCGTGGACGCCGGGCACGCCGAACACCATCCGCACGTCGAGCGCCGCCAGGGACTCCACCACCAGCTGCCCGCCATTGCGCACGCTCATCGCGAACGCCTCCGCATCCGCCGGGATCCTCCGCCCGGCGCGCGCGGGGGCAGCTCCGGACGCAAAGGGCGGGGCGTCGCGAGATCCCCGGCCAGGGCCGCCGCCCCCACATGAATGGGTGTTCCCAACTGTTCGGCGGCAAAGCGAGCCAGCATCTCCCGCATCCGCTCCGCCGATGTCCACCGGTAGCCGACCACCGTTTCGAAGCCGAGCCCGTCCACCAGCGCGATGAGTCGGTCCGCCGCTTCACCCGGCGGGCACACCGGACGAAATTCCCCGTTGGCCACGCCCGCTTCGATGATCTGATAAAAATAGGATCGCCACTGCGCCGACACTTCCTCGCAGGGCGCCAGCCAGGCGGGGTCGGTGACCACCTGACCCCAGAACTGAAGCCAAATCACATACTCGTCGCGGAGGATCCCCTCCTCCGGCACGGACAGGCCCAACAGGACGCCCAGACGGGCCGCCGCCGAGGAATGGGCCGCGAGATGCTTCTCGACCTCGGCAAACACCTGCTCGGCCGACCAGCGGAACGAGGCGGCCAGCACTTCGTCCTTGGTCTCGAAGTGGTAATGGACCGACCCCGACGACACATTGGCCAACTCTGCGATGTCGGCCACCCGCACCCCGACCAGCCCCCGATTGATGACCGCCTGACGGGCGGCCGCCAAAATCGCGACGGGACGAGTCTCTTCGTTCTCCTTGACGACACGCATTGGATCCCTCGCCTCCTCGCTGCCCCCTATTCCAACCCCCGCCCTCCCGACGTTCGCCCCGGCTAGGGGGACGGTATCCCGGTGGGGAGCGTCACCTGAGGTCGCACCAGACGATCCAGTCCCCGCTTTTGAATGTGATTGGCCACCACCAGACGCTGGATCTCCGACGTGCCTTCCCAAATGCGATCGACCCGAATGTCCCGGTAGAGCCGTTCCACCACCTGGTCGCGCATGTAGCCGCGTCCCCCGAAAATCTGCACCGCCCGATCCACGATGCGTCCGGCGGCTTCCGAGGCCGATAGCTTGGCCATCGCCGCCTTGGCGTGGACCAGCTTGCGATCGACGCCCGCATCCACCTCCGCCGCCACCTGATAGACCAGCGCGCGATTGGCGGCCAGCTCCACCGCCGAGTCGGCCAGCATCGCCTGAATCAGCTGATTGTCGATGAGGGCGCGCCCGAACTGCACCCGGCTCGCCGCCCAGCGAGTCGCCTCGCCAAGCGCCCGTTCACCCGCGCCCAGGCAGCGCGCCGCAATCATCAGCCGCTCTTCCACGAACCACTCTTTGGTCAGCTCGTATCCTTGACCGATGTCACCCAAGACGGCGTCGTCACCCACCTCGACATCCAACAGAAACTCCGGGTGCTCGAAAACGAACGTGTGCATGTAGCGGGGGACGCGCTTTATCTCGACGCCCGGCAGCGCCTTGTCCACCAAGAACAGGGTAAGCTGATCGCCCGGACGCACGCGGGCCAGCACAATCAAGAAGTCGGCGACGTCGCCGACCGTGACGAACCACTTCTCCCCGCGAATGCGCCACCCGTGAGCCGTGCGCTCTGCGCTTGCGGACAGCGCGGCCGGGTCCGATCCGGCGCCCTCCTCGCTGACGGCATAACAATCGCGCCGCAATCCCTTGATGGCCGGCAGCAGATACCGCTCGCGCTGAGCCGGCGTACAGTAGCGCAAGACGTTCGCCGGGCGCCACACGGTATCCCACAGCGCGTTGGTCACTTGGCCCAATTCCTCTTGGACCAGCACCTGACTCAGCACATCGAGCCCCGCGCCGCCCCACTCGGCCGGCATGTTCACCGCCTGGAGCCCGTGGCTCAGCACCGCGTGACGAATCGTCTCAAGGTCCTCCGGCGACAGCCCCCCGGCCATTTCACACGAGAGTTCGTAATCCTTGAGGATGCCCGCCAAATCCCGGGAACGTGCCTGCAAATCCTCCTGGGCCGCGCTGTACCCGTTCACCATCGGCTCCTCTCTCCGGTCGCCCCGGCATGCCCCCGCATCGCCCCCACCGTCCCGCTCCGACCCCCGGGCAGAGTCGCGCGGACACGTTCTACGACTCCCCACCGGCGCCGGGCGTCAGAACCATCCGTGCATCCAGCCCCACCGCGCCACGGTCCAGCACCTTCAGGGGATTCACCTCGATGTCCCAAACCTCCGGGTGGGCGGCCAGCACCTCCGAGAGGGTCGCCACAACGCGGGCGGCGGCTTCAACATCGAGGCGAGGGCGGCCCCGGGCGCCCAGCAGGAGCCCCGCCCCTCGCAGCCGCCGCAGCATCGTGCCCGCCACATCCTCGTCGACGGGCGCCAACTCCACCACCACGTCCGCCAGCACCTCAACATAGACGCCGCCCAGCCCCACCAGGACCACCGGGCCAAACCGCGCATCGCGACGGGCCCCGACGACCAGTTCCACCCCCTCACCGCCCACCATCCGCTCCACGGACAGAGGACCGGGCCCCAGCCGCTGCCGAATGTCCCGCACAGCGCCCGCCACGGCCGCCTGGTCGGCGAGGCCCAGCGCCACGCCGCCCGCATCAGACTTGTGCGGCAGGAACACCGCCTTGACGGCGACCGGATATCCCAACCGCCGAGCGGCCGAAAGCGCCTGTTCGGGGGTGTCCACCCGCACCGCCGGGGGGAAGATGACGCCGCTTTGGGCTAGGAGGTTCCGGGCCGTGAAATAATCGGCGGCACGGACCGGATCCTGCGAAGCCGGCAGCCGCGGGAGTCCCCGCGCCCCCTCCCGGTCCCCGGCCCGGGCCAATGCCGCCATCGCCTGTTCCACCCGCGCATACACCGGCACCCCCGCCCCGCGCAGAACCTGCAGCGCGGGCGTTCCGCGGTGCAGCGAATGCACCACCAGAGGCTTGCCGCTGTCGTGCGCCACCCCGCCGAGGGTTTCGGCCGCCGCCAGTTCCGCCTGCGCCAGCGTTTCGCCGTAAGCGCCGTATCCCCCGAAGTAGCCGCTCACCAAAACCGCGTCGATTTGGTCCGACGCGCTCAAGGTCCGTGTGGCCCGGACAAAGTTCCACACGTCCGCCTCTCCCGCGCCGGCCATGTCGACCGGATTGGCGGTCGATCCGGCCACGATGTCCGCCAACGCCTCGGTCGTCGGCGCCGCCAGGCGGGGCACCAGGAGCCCGGCCCGGTGGGCCGCGTCTGCCGCCAGCGCCCCGTGGCCCCCGCCATCGGCCAGAATGGCAAGCCGTCGGCCGGAAACCGGCACCGGCTGGCAGACAATCTGCAGCAGGTCCACCATCTCTCCGGCGGTCCGCACCATGTGAGCTCCCACCGCCCGACATGCTGCCGCGACCGTCGCCGGATCGCTCACCAGCGCTCCGGTATGGGAACGAGCGGCCCGCCTGGCGGCCGCACCCTCCCCGACGCTCAGCACCACAACCGGAATGCCTCGCGCAACCACATCCGCCGCGGCGGCCAGAAACCGGCGCCCGTCGCGCCAGTCCTCGCCGTACACCGCCACGGCGCGCACGTGTGGCGTTTCGGCCAGCGGGCCGATAAGGTCGGCGGCCGTCAAATCGGCCTGGTTCCCGAGGGAGACAAAGCGAGTGAAGCCCAGGCCCGCCTCGCGAGCCAGTTCGCCCAGCTCCAACGCCAGGTTGCCACTCTGGGAGAGCAAGGCGACGGGCCCCGGAGGCAGGTCATTGGACGTGAGATACAAGTCGCCGGCCGCGTCATACAGCCCGAGGCAATTCGGGCCGAGCAACACGGCGCCGCCCGCGCGAACGCGGTCCACCAGCACACTCTGCAGACGTGCGCCCTCCGCATCCACTTCACCCAGACCCGCGCTGATGGCCACCAGCGCCTTCGCTCCTCCGGCCAGCGCGTCGTCCACCGCCTCCGGCAGAAATCGTGCCGGAACGGCCAGCACGGCCAGATCCACGCCGCCGGGTATCGCGGAGACGCGCGGCCGGCAGATTCGTCCCAAGACCGACGAGCGGACAGCATTCACCAGGTGGACGGGCCTGCGGTGCTCCCCTCGAAGGGCCCCCCGGGCAAGCCAATTCCCCCATTTGCGGGCGTCGTCGGAGGCCCCGACGATGGCCACCGCTCGCGGAGCAAACAGCGCGGCCAGCGCGGCCCTCCGGTCGGCCGCGATCACAGCCGGCCCTCGCGACGAAAGCGGGCTCCCTGGACCGCAAGCGGCGGCTGCCCGTCGCCCGGGGCAACGGCGACGTCCACCGGGTCGCCGATGCCTTGATTCCCGTGGCCGACCTTCACGTCTCTCCTCCCATCACGCCGACATTGTAAACTGATCAGTCAGTCAGCTCAAGTCGGCCGCGTGGATCATCCGGCACACCCTGCCTTGCATCTGGCACATGCGCACGCCCCGGCGGCCGTCATGAAGCCGCCCCCTCCCAACCCGCCCCCGGGTGCTGCCCGTGGTATTCTGGGAGCGGAACGGGCTTTGGTCATCAACTGGCCATTCACTGGAGTCCGGCCCCGTCCGGATCCGTTCACGGCGACCGCCGTCCCTCCGGAAGGCGCCGGGCGTCCCGGCCGCTTCCGGTCTTGTCCGCCGTCCCCGTTTGGCCCATTGCACCGCGACCAGAGCGACGCCGGCCGGTTTCGAACCGAATGTGCCAGGAGATGGCAGATGCCGGTCAGAAAGCGTGAGGGATGGCTGTGGCAGCAGTTTTGCCTCTGGTGGTGTTCGTGGGCCTCGTGTATCTCGCCGGGGGGTATGCGCTGTTCCAAGCTTTTCTGAAGCCGGCCGAACCTCCCAAGGGCCAGGGCGGACCGGAAGCCTACCACCTGGTTTATGAAACGCTGCGCCTGCGCACGTCCCGCGTCGGCGCGCGGTATTTTGCCGTACCGGATGCTCGGGCGACGGCGGTGATGGTGCCGGCCGTGGGCGGAACGGTGTGGACCCTGCAGGGCGAGTCGCTGGGCCCATTTGTGCGGGCTCTGACCGCAAGGCATATCGCCGTGGTCACCCTGCCCGGATTCCATCCGCGCGTGGTGGCGGAGGCCCTTGACGTCTTGGCGCGGAAAGACATCCCCGCCGAACAGATTATCCTGGTGGGCTTCTCCTTGGGCGGATCGACCGCGCTGCAGACGGCGGCCGAGCGCCCCGTGGGCGGGGTCGTAGCCGACGGCGTGGTGGACGATGTCGCGCGGGAGCTCTGGCGTGATGTGGCGCGGCAGGGCGTGCTGGTCCGGATCCTGATTCCGGCTCTTCGGCTCTTCTTCGCGTTCTCTTCGCGCCTGACGCAGGCGATGCACGCGCTGAACACCGTTTCCCACGTCACCGCCCCGATTTTGTTGGTTTATGGGGAAGTCGAGCCGCTGGTGACCCAGGGTCTGCATCACGGACTGCTGCAGCGGGCCGCCGAGACTGACCGCATCGAGGTGTGGATCGTGCCCGAGACTGGTCACTGCTTCGGCCCCGTGGACCACCCGGATCTCTACGCCGACCGCCTCTTCGAGTTTGGTGCGCGGTGGGTGTTTCCGTCCCCCGGGGGCGAAGGGCCCTGATGGCGATCCGACCGCATGACGCCGCAGACGCCCGATGTCCGCGGGAATGCGCCGCCGCCGGATTCCCTCGCCATTTTTGGTCACGACACCAGGACTCCAACGTTCCGAATGGCCTGACCACACCCCATCTGGACGATCGGACAGTGCGCAGGACGCCGTGTCGGATGTCGGCAGAGAGGAGCAAGCCCCCATGGAGGTCCGGGTCGCGAAAGGACTCTTTTCCCCGTTTCAATCGATTCGGGATGCCTTGCTGAAGAAAGGCGTCACCGGCGTCGTGTTGGCGCCCGGCACGCATGCCGTCGGCACGCTCACCGTGACCCGGCCGCTAACCGTCCGCGGCGAGCCGGGAGCCGTGCTGGAGGGCACGCTGGTGGTGCAGGGGGCGCGGGTCGAAGTGCAGCATGTGACCATCCGTGGACGGGTCGTCGTGGATCCCGGCGGACTTGGCGTCCTGCGCGACTGCTACGTGAACGGACTGGAGGACACCGTGGTGCTGGTCCAATCACGAGGGTCCGCCGAGCTTTCCGACACCGAGGTCATCAGCGCGTCCGAGTCGTGGCCGGGCGTGTTCTGTGGCGAGCAATCCCGTCTGACCCTCAGCGGAGGCGGGATCACCGCGGGCGGGCACAGCGCTCTGGTCGCGGCCGGCGGGGCGGTCGTCTCCCTGGAAGACTGCGACCTTCAAAACGCAGCGCCGAACTTCCCTGCCCTCTACGCCTATGGGCACGCCTCCCTGAGCATCGCCCACGGCCGGCTGCGCAGTGCGGCCGCCAACGTGCTGAACGCCGGGGAGCAATCGCAGTGGAAGGTCAGCGATGCTGAAATCGAAGGCCATGCCGATGCCGTGGCCGCCGTTTACGCGTATGGCCAGGCGGTTGTCGCCCTGGAGACATGCCGGGTGGTCGGGGAGAAGGCCGAAGGCCTCGTCTTGGCCGGGCACGCGCACGTGACCTTGCGGGACTGCGACGTGACCGGCAGCGGCACCGAACGATCCGCCTTCCATGTGCAGGACGACGCGCAGGTGGTCGTGGAGCAGGGACGCATCACGGCCGTGAGCCACCTCGCCGTGAGCGCGGGCGGCAACGCAGCCGTGACGCTGCACGGCACCCGTGTGCAGAACGAGGGGCGGACCCAAGCCGCCGTTTATGCCTATGAGAGCGCCCGCCTGGTGTTGGCTGCGGTGTCGGTCTCGGGTGGTCCGATGCCGTGCCTCTATCTCGGCGGCCAGGCGACCGCGACGGTGACCGACACGACGTTCACCCGGGTCCTGGACCAAGAGCAGAAGAATTCCGGGGTGGTGGGCCTCGCCGGTCAGGCTCGCGCGGAAATGGACCGGGTGGTGCTGGTCTGCTCACAGGGTCCCGGTGTATTGCTGCATGAACGCTCGTCCCTGGTCATCAAGAACGGGCAGGTGTCGGGCACATCCGGCGTTGGCCTGGCCGTCCATGACAGCGCCGTGGTCACGGCCGAACATACCGCCGTCGCCGGTTTTCAGAACGCCGTCAACGCGCACGGCGGCCAGAGCCGCTTTAACGACTGCCAACTAGGCCCCTCGGCGGCCGATTTCCCTGTGGTCTACGTCCACGAATCGGCGCGCGTCGACCTGTCGAACGGCACCGTGCACGACGGCGGGGCGGACGGGGTCCTGTATGCGCGCCGCAGTTTGGGCGCGGTGGACCGGGTCACGGTCCGCAAAAGCCGGGACACCGGGATTGTGGTGTCGGAACTGGCCGACGTGGCCATCACGGGCTGCGTCATCGAACAGTGCGGCCAGCACGGGATCGTGGCCCACGCCGACGCGCTTGGTTCCATTGACCGCTGCATCCTCAAAGGCAACGGGGCCGAGCCCGCGATTTTGGTTCAGCCCGGATCGTTCGTCAAGGTCCTGGAGAACTTCTTGTCCGAACGAGCCCGATCCGACCCCGGTCCCCAGTCCCCGGATCCGGCGGTCGGAGAGCCGCTGCCGGAGACGCTCCAGAATGCGCTGCGAGAATTGGACCAGATGGTGGGCCTGGACGAGGTCAAGGAGGCGGTGCGGGATCTGGCCGCTCTGCTCCAGCTGTCGGCGGAGCGACGCCAGCTGCAGCTGGCCGACACGGGCCTGCCGACGCTCCACGCCCTGTTTCTGGGCCGCCCCGGCACCGGCAAGACCACGGTGGCGCGACTCATGGGCAACATCTTCAAGAGCATGGGAGCGCTGTCCAAGGGCCACGTCGTGGAGGTGGACCGCTCGCGTTTGGTTGGCCAGTACATCGGCGAGACCGCCCAGAAGACGCAGGCCGCCATTCAAGCCGCCATCGGCGGCGTGCTGTTTGTGGACGAAGCGTATGCGCTGGTGCAGGACCCGGACAATGCGCGGGACTTCGGCCGTGAAGCCGTGGACACGCTGCTGAAGGCCATGGAGGATCGCCGGCATGATTTTGTGGTGATTGCGGCCGGCTACCCGGACAAAATGATTGACTTCCTGCAGTCGAATCCGGGTCTTCGGGACCGCTTCGGGTACACGTTTCACTTCGCCGACTACACGCCCGTTCAGTTGATGACCATCTTTGCCGCCGACTGCCGCCAGGCGGGGCTGATTTTGGACCCGGAGGCCCTCGTGCTCGTGCACGAAGAGTTTACCGAACTCTACCGCCGCCGAGACAACGCGTTTGCCAACGCCCGGATGGTCCGCACATGGATGGAACGGATCACCATGTCCCAGGCCCGGCGCCTGGCCGCCCTGCCCGCCGCTCAACGGACCGCCGAGCGGCTTGCCCAGGTGACGGTCCCAGACATCATGCCGCTCATTCGCCATGCCGTCGGAGTGAGACAGGCGGACCCCCTGGAGCAGGTCATGCACGAGTTGGACCAGCTGATCGGGTTGGACGAGGTCAAGGACAGCGTGCGTCGGATGGCGGCGGTCATCCAATACGCGCAGGAACGGCGCGCCATGAATCTCGGCAGTTTGGCCCAGGCGTCCTACCACGCCGTGTTCCGCGGCAATCCGGGAACGGGCAAGACCACCGTGGCCCGCATTATGGGCGCGATTTTCAAGAGCCTCGGCGTGCTGGAGCGCGGGCATGTGGTGGAAGTGGACCGCTCCAAGCTGGTGGCGGGTTACATCGGCCAGACGGCGCAGAAGACGCAGCGCGCCATTGAGGATGCCATGGGCGGCGTGCTGTTCATCGACGAAGCCTACACCCTGACTCCGGCGGCGCCCGATGGCCACGACTTCGGCCGCGAGGCCGTCGAGACCCTGTTGAAAGCCATGGAGGACCGGCGGGACGCCTTTGTGGTGATCTGTGCCGGCTATCCGGAGGAGATGGAGGCGTTCTTGAACTCCAACCCGGGTCTGGCCTCGCGATTCACCAGCACGCTGGATTTTGCCGACTACAGCGTGGACCAGCTGCTTCAGATCGTCCACGGCCTGGCGAAGGAGGACGATCTGCAGCTGACCGCGGACCTTGACGACGCGCTTCGGGACGTGTTTGCCGAAGCGATTCGCGTGCGCCAAAAGCGCTTCTCCAACGGGCGGTTCGCGCGCAATGTCTACGAGCGCGCCAAGGCACAGATGGCCGTCCGCGTCACGTCGCTGCCGGCGGCCGAACGCACGCGCGAGGCTTACTCCACGCTGGCGGCCGTCGACCTGCCGGATGTGTCCCAAATCCGCTGAGGGCCATCGCCGACCTGCGCGCGACAGCAGGGAGCGTAGCGTGCACGGCTCCAGAACGCATGACCGCCGCCCCGAGGCGTCTGACCCCGGCACCGCGGTCTCAAGAGCACTCCACGGCAGAGCGGGTCCCGGCGCGCGGGACGCGCGGCGTTGGATGCTCCGGTCCATGGCGGGAGCCGTCGACACCGGCACAGAGACTTAGCCGCGCGTCTGCTCGCAACGTCCGAATCCGAGAGCATGACTCGCGAGCCGAACCCCTCCGCTCACGGAATACGGTGTCTTGAGGCCTCCGACGACGATTCCCGACTTTGGTCGCTCGCAGCCACACCGTCTCGCTCAGCCGGCCTTCGCGCTCAGGATCTGAACCTTTCGGAGTGCTCATGTCTCCACCTGGGCTCGACAGCATCCTCCCTTCACCACCCCTGCGCCCGACCCCAAGCTGCTTGAGGACACACAGCGCGACCAGTCCCGCCGCGCTCCGAATTTTTCCCCGGAGCCTCTGGGCATCCAACGCGTCCGGACGCCGACCGACATCACCGCCGGGCAGGTACCGACCCGCCCTCTTTGAACAGTGATGCGCAAGCTCACAAACCGGCCGTTCCATCATCCCGCGGCACCGGTGCCCACCCTCGGCGCTCCTGATTCTCATTCCGTAAAGGGTATGCGGGTCAAACCGGGATCTGGCCGTGACCCACTTTTGATCGTCGAGCCATCGGGATCCCCGAAGCCTTCCGCCGCCGTCCCGCGTTCAATGCGCCGGCCAGCGCGAACACGTCCAGAGCGACCCCGACGAGCTGACGAGGCAAGGTCCCACTGGCCACCAGTCCCGTCGCCAGGAGCACGAGCAGAAACGCCGCCTGACGCCAGCGGGCGGCGATCAGGATTTGGGCGCACGCCTCCACGCCCCACGTGGCCAGGATACGTTCGTCCATGCGCCTGAACCGAAACCCATACGGAACAGCAAACCCGGGGAGGCGGGCCATCACCCGTTCCCACACCCCCGACTCCTCAAACGCCCGGGTCAGTACCTCATGGAGCGGTTCACGGGACGGCTCCAGCATCGTTTATTGCTCTCCCGTTGTGGACGTTGGCCCATCGTTGACCTGAAGCGGGACCAGGGATCTCGCCACTAGGCTGAGGTGCCGGCGGTCGGATCCGTTCCCGACAGGGTCAGGGACGACAACCCCGCAGCCCAGCTTGACAGCCCGATGACACTCAAACCGACGGCAATCCAGCCGATGGGGTCATGCGTCGACGTGATAGCCGCTCCGATGCCGGTACCCAACGCGCCGCTCAAGAACGACACCACATCCGCCACCCCCATCCCGGCGCGTACGACAACGAAATTGTAGGGCAGCTTGACGTAGGAGAATACATCGGGTACATACGTCGGCAGGTTTTCCGTCACGACTTCGGCGTCGACCGCATCCGCCAATGCGCCCACACCCGTCATGAGGGAGATCGCCCCCAAGACAAGGCCCAGGGTCTGCCAGCTCAAGACCTGAGCCCAAAGCGGGGGATGCGGCCGGAAATACGGGTGCAAGGCCAGTTGTGGCGCCATCACCAGCGGATACACCGGGCGTGACCCGGCGGAGCCGCCGCCCGGATACCATGACCCGACCGCCACGCAGGTCGAAATGGTCGGACACGAGATCGCCACGAGCGAGGGATCGAACGTGCTGGCAGGGCCCTGGCCCGCGATGCCCCACCGCCAGCCTGGTGACGCCGGGATCGTTTCCAGTATGTCTGTCAGGGACTCGACGTCACCCTGATTCGTCAGAAACTTATAGCCGGTCACGGAAAAGCACCGTCCCAGAGTCGGGCACGACACGCTGGATCCCGGCCAGCCAACGGCTCCAACCGACCGGACGTTGGGATACCAGTGAATCCCATCCGATGTGCTCGCCGTCGCCGGCCAAAACGGCCAGGTGACCACGCAGGAGTTGGTGGCGGCACTGGGAGCGCACCCCACCCCCACCAGCCCGCCGAACATCAAGGGCCCGTCTACCGTCGGCAGCCAGGGTTGCTCGTAGGAGCGGTCTTTCCCGCCGAACCCGTCCGGCCCGACGACCTGATCCCCATGCCACTGGTAACCCCCATCGCTGGTCGCCTCGATGAGGGCATCAGTGCCCGCCTGGATTTCTCCTTGGGTGGCCAATATCCCGCGCGCGCGTCCGACCGCAAGGCAGCTGGTCGCATTCGCACACGAGATCCCGGACAAAGCCGTGCCCATGTCTCGCACGGGACTCAATCGCGGTTGGGATCCCACCAAGACGATACGGTCCACGAAGCCCCATCCCGACGTCAACGAACCCACGGCCAGACAGTAGACGGTGTTGGGACAGGCCACCGAGGAAAAACTTCCCTGCACAGTAGGCGACATGACCGACACCCGCCACACGGCTCCGGCATCCGTCATGTACAGCACGGCCGGTACGTTGCCCTGAGGCGTGAGCGGCGCACTCCCGACCAGAACACAGCTGTCGGCTGCGGGACACGCCATTGCGGTGACCGACAGAGGGATGGCGACGCGAACCAGATCCATCCGGAGCGGTTTGATGCTCACAAGGCCCGCCACAAAGGTGCCGCGCTCGATGGGCGCCGGAGAGGACGCCGTGCCGTCTTGCGATCCAGGTGCGGCGCCGGTGTCATTCACGGGCTGCTGGCGCGTACCCGACGGCGGCGGGTTGCTGGAGGTGCCGGTAACCCAGCACGTCGGTCCGAGTGTACACGAAATCGCGTCGAGCGAGGTTCCCTGATACTGGAGCGGAGACCCTGACGCATCCCATGCGGGCGGCAAGACCACCACCATCGCCGAGGCCGAACCCGCCGGCCGGGGGATGGTGCGCGAACGCGCCGACGCCCCGATGGCTTCCACCGTGATGGTAACCGTGCTGACAAAAGACGGCCTCTCGGTGACCGGTGTTCCCCTGACGGCGTTGACGAGGGTCGACGAGATTCGGCCCCTGGGAACGCACGTCACGGCTTTGGCCAGTCTCAACCCGGGTGGTAGTCCTGCTGCCGTCCACCGGTAACAGCCGATGATCCCGCGCCCAGTTGCGGTTATGCGCTGGTGAAGAGGAATGCCTGCTGGCACCTGCGAAGGCAGCAACAACGCGATGGACAAGTCGGTCGGCTGACTGGAGGGGGCCTGCGCGAAAGCCGTGGATCGCGCTCCAATCACCAGCAGCGCGGTCGCCATCGCCACAACCAGTCCCCTGGCCATAGACGCATGGCCCACTTGCCTGGTGCGCTCCGGACCCGTGTTGCGCAGATCAGATCCCCCATGCCGTTGGATCTGATGCCAACGAACGGGGCCGGCTGTCCAGAGCGACCTCCACTTACTGCCAGCGTGCGACGCGGACATGCCTCGCTCCCAGTTGTCGTGCGCCCTGGCGTGGCACTGTGGCCATCGAAGAGTTTTTACCACCGGCGACACGCCAAGGACCTGAGTGATCTGGACGGCTTTGGTGCGCGACTGACTTGTTACGGGTGCCCATGTCGCGGGAGACGAGGCACGGTAACCCGGTACCGTTCACTGCGACATCAACGTGCAGCGCACCGCCAGGTTCATCGGTCCGTTGGAGACCCACCTCGCGGTCGACAATGAACGGGAACCCGTTCATGAGGGATCGGTTCGAGAGCACATCCTCGACCTGCCGTTGGGTACCGCGGTACACGGTGTTTTGTCCCCCCTCGGAGACCAGGAAACCCTGGCGTGCTCAGGACAGGGTCCGCAGCCATCCAGTCCCACCGGAGTGCGATGGCGGAATCGCCCGGCCGGGCTTTCCGCGACCGTATTGCGCGTCGCCGTCTTAGCCAGGGGCGACGCCAGTCAGCCTTTGCTTTACTTTTAGAAAAGCATCATAGGCGTGGACGTGGGCCGTGTCAATCCCGCGGCTGCTGAGCCGTCCCCACTTGTGTTTGGTAAGTCGCGCGAGGCTGGCTACGAACCGTCGGGGTTGCCACGGTAAGACGACGTCGAGTGCCGGCCGGAACTCGCGCCAGACGTACAAGCCGGCTTTCCAGCCAGCGTGGGGTCCGATGGAGGATGGGGTTGGTCCGCAGACGCGGCGCCCGGCCGGTGTCTTCGACCTACCGGGTGAGCCAGGCAGGGAGCCACATGAAAGGGACCCACAGCCGGTTCTCACGGTCGGCTCGTGTCGAGTGCACCCGCGGAGCCGGAAGCCGTCGCGATGACCGTTCTCACTATTTTTCAAGCGTTCTTCAATCTGAAGCCGGCGAGCAGCCTCGCGAATCACCTGACAGGTCGCGCACTGTTGCGAGTTCGTCACCAGAACCACGGATCCGCTGGCCCTTCCGCGCAAGTGGCCACCAGCCGGGCCTGGAAGCGGCCTTCGGTGATGGCTGTGGCACCCCAGCCGCCCTCGCGCAGGCGCCAATCCGGTCAATCCTGCAGGAGCCCGGTGCGGCCCGGGGCGTCGATCCGGCGATCGCCGGGCGTCGAATGACGTAGCGCCAGCCGACGACTCCCACCGCCGCGAGACAATCCGCCGGACAGAACCCGACATCGGCTGCGACAATGGCCAAACCCTCCGCCGGCAAGAGCTGCCGGGCCCGCTGAACCAATGCGGCTTCGATAGCGTGTTGGCGTCCCGTCAGGTCCACCTTGGCCACCGTGTCCATCGCCACGGACAAGGCTCGCCCAGTCCCCGTTACGAGGGCGGTCACCAAGGTCTGGTGACCATCATGGGCATCGGTCCCCTCCACAATCACCCGGACGACCCGCCAGCCCATCCGATGAGGGTGATGAGATCGGCGACCGGAGCATCCCGGTCCACCCGCTGATTCCGATGCTTCGGCGCCCCCGGACACCGCATCCCCCGTCCGATCGCCGCGACGCCGAGCTGGGCGCCCCACACCGCGCCCCCATGCAAGCGACCCGCGTCTTGGCCCGTGACCGCCGCCAGGCTCCCATCTGCGCAAACCACCACCGTTCGGACCGCGGCATCCTGCACACGGGCACTCCACCGCTTCGCGTGTGCGGCTGTGGATACCCGTCATTTCTTGGGCCGCGGGGGACTTTCTTTGGCGTGCATCTGGCCGGTTCCAAACGGGGGACGCCTCAGGCGGCGCCGCCCGTGCTGCCCCAACGCCCTGGGTTCCGCGCGCCACACCGACGGCGTGGCTGGCAGGCGGTGGGCCCGGCGGGCTGCCTTGGGGCCCCGGCCGACCATGTGGGGGCTGCCCGCGGAGTGGCGGGCGTTACGCGCCATGCCGCAGCTGGCGCACGCTGGCCGCGCGGCCATACGCGCCGGGCAGAATCGTGCGAAAAGCGCGCGGTTGCACCAGGAATGGGCGCTCGCGACCCGGCAACCCGTGGCTGTTTGACTCGCGAGGCATGGGGACGTCGGGGACGAAGCGACCCGGAACCGGGTCCCCAGTGACGCGGGCGCCGCCGCCGGCGTGGCCGGGGGGTGTGAGTGGGATGGGCCCATGGGCGCAGGTGCCGCTCGGAGGATCCCCCTCGCTTTCGGACCGCCGGCCGGGGACCCGCTGCGCCAGTCTGGGCACGAGGGGGCATTCATCCGGCCAAGCGGATGGGCGGGGGCCCGACGGCCGGTAGGGCTCGGCCGCCCGAAGACACCTCTGGGTCGAAGCCGCCGGGTGAGCCGTTCGCCGCGCCGAGAGGCCCAGGGCAGGCTTATTTGCCGCAGGATGCTGCGTCTCGGCAAACGGCCGGCGCTTGGGGCCGCCGCGCGGAAACTACCCCTGGCCGCTTGGCGGGTCTGGCGTGACGGACGTTCGGCGCGCGCTGTCGATCACGCTCGCTGCCAGAAAAAACGCCGCCGCATGCGGACAGCCGTGCCGACCTTATCGCTTGGCCAGGCGCTGGGCCCGGTGGACCGCGCCAGAGCGCCACCGGCCCGCTTGGCTCGAAGGGAGGCCGATGTGTTTCGGTTCGCCGCCCGCCGGGCAAAACGCTCCGCGACCCGACGCCTTTCGGCGCGTTGCGTTAGGCGTCGGGCCAGGACGTTTCCAGCCATCCCTCGTAGATGGCCTTCCGAAGCGGATCGGGAGACTTCATGCGCGTGATTTTGTACGTGTTGGGCGGCGCCGCCCCCACCGTCACCGTGACCTCCTCCAGCCGTCCGCGACGGAAGAGTTGGATGGTCACCGGACTGCCGGGCGCGCAGCTGGCCCGGATGCGAGCGTCGAGGTCCTGTGCGCTCACGACCCGGATGGTGTCCACCGCGATGACCTCGTCGCCGGGATAGAGGAGGCCGGCGGACGGGCCCGGATCGTACACCGCCTGCACCCGCGCACCGCCGGGCTCGGCTCTCGGCGGATTGACGGTTCGGGGATACACCACGCCGAGCCAACCATACGGGGGCTCGGGCTCCTCGTGGGCGGACGGGGTGCCCGCCGGCGTCCGGCGGTCGGGATTCTTCACCGTGCGCTTGAGCTCGAGCCCGGCGGCGCCGAGCAACTCCTCGAACGGAAGCTCGTCCACGCCTTCCACGTAGCGTGCGAAGAAGTCCGCCATCGACCCGCCGGCCACTTCCTCCACCACCTCGCGGTAGGTGGCCTCGGGGAATCCGACGCCCTTCGATCCATAGCGGTCCATCAGGAGGCGCAGAACATCGTCCAGCGACTTTTTGTTGTGGGTGCGCCGACGGATCTCCAGATCCATCAGCATCCCCACCAGGCCGCCCTTCAGGTAGTACGAAATGTAACGATTCGGGAGATCGTCGGAGGGCGGAAACGACCAGGCAATCCAGGTGTTGAAGGACGACAGGGCGAGGCTGGTCCAATTCCGCCCGGGTTGAAGCTCCAAGTCTTTGATGTCGGACGCCTGCTGTTCGAGGTATTCCTCCGGTGTCACCAGTCCCGCCCGGCGCAGCACCAGATACGCGTAATAGTCGGTGTAGCCTTCCATCGCCCAGAGCAGGTGCGTATACACTTCCCGGTTATAGTCGAACGGCCCCAGCACGTCGGGATGGATGCGCTTGACGTTCCAGAGATGGAAGAACTCATGGCTGAAGAGGTGAAGCACGCGCCGGTAGTTGCTCCAGGGCTGAAAGGCGGTCCGGGAGACGCCGCACACCGTGGAGTTCAGGTGCTCCAAACCGCCTCCGGCATCCGCAATGTGCACGATAAAGGTGTAGTGGTCATAGGGCAGACCGCCAAAGATGGTGCCGGCCGCCTCCACCATCTTCCGCGTGTCGGCCACGAGTCTCTCCGGATCTTCGTTCCCGGAGCCCCAGAGGGCTATCTCATGTCGCTTGCCCAGGGCCTGGAACGTGTACACGCGTTGGGTCCCGACTTCGACCGGGCAGTCCGCCAGAATGTCGAAATTGGGAGCCCGAAAGTGAAAGGCGTCGTCGTCGGGGCGGTCGAGACCGGTCGAGACGCGCCACCCTTCGGGGGCGCGGATGTAAAGGTCAATGGGGTGGGTCTTCTCCCCATCCACCACGAAGAACACATTGGTGCCGTTCCAATAGGCGTGGGTACCGTCGCAATGACTGCCGCTCACAGTGAGCTGAAAGCAGTACACCTGATACGTCACCGTCACGGAGCCCTGAGCATCGAAACGCCAGATGTTCTTGGCGGTCTTTTCGACCCGGATGGCTTTGGCCTCGGAGTCCACCACCCGCAGATCAAAGACGTTCTTGGCGTAGTCGGCCACGCGGTAGGCGCCCGGCGCCCAGACCGGCAGGGCCAGTTCGTGTGACCCCGGCGTCAATCCGGTCAACTCCAGCGTGACGGCCAAGAGATGTCGGGCCGCCGGCGCGCAATCGACCGTGAAGGTCTCCGTCATTGTGTCACCTCTTCGGTGCGTCCTTGGAGACGCGGATATTCGGCAACCCGCCGCTCCCTGCCAAGCGGGCGGCTTTACGCCCCGGGCAGGGAACCAGGAACCGGACCGGCCGCCCCGGGAGCGCCATCACGTTCCGGCCGACGGAGTCCCTCTGCGAAGGGACGGTCCGAGAGCGACCCCTCGGGCTCCCTGTCGCCGAAATCGACCGGCGGATGGCGCCCGCGCGGAGCATCGACGGCGACTGGGCCCCGCGGCCTTGACAACCCGTGGCGTGTCCATCGTGGTCTTCGCCGTGCGGGGCGGCCCACCCTGCTGAATATCCTCGTCGTTGCCCGCGCTGTCTGTTGTCGGCAACACGGTCCCCTCCGTTTCGCGCGCCCAGGGGATTCGGGCACCCGATGGACCAGCAGGATGACGGCTGGGTGGTAACCGCCCGACGCGGCGAGGGACCATGCCGGTCCGGCGAAAACCGGTGCCTTGCGGCCCCTCTTCGGCCCGCTCGCCGGGACCATTGCCCGAGACTGCGCAGACATGGCCGTACTGGGTGGGGCCAGGGACGGCAGCAACAGGGCTGGACAGCCTGGCGGCCCGGGATCCCCGAACCATCGGGCCCAGGGCCGGAAACCAGACCGGCCGAGACCTCATCGCGTCGCCCGCAGTCGCCGGAACGGCGGGTGTGGGTGGCCGGCGGGTCAAACGCGCCCCTCCGGCCACGGACGTCACGACGTCCCTCTCAGCCGCGCGAAGCGCGGGCTTGGGCCGGTGCCTCCCGCGCTCGTTTCCGCGCTCGGTAGCGTCGGGCTTTCATCACACTCCCACAAGCGGCCATGGAGCACCACTGATGGCTCCGGTTGCGGGAGTGGTCGTAAAACGCCCACTGGCAGGCGGCGTTGCGACAGGCCTTCAGTCGTGTCCATCCCGGATGTTGGGCGGCCCGATCCCATCGCGCGAGCATCTCCGCGAGGCCCGCGCGAACGGCGAGATCCGACAGCGGCACGGCCTCGATCCGCCCATCCGGCGCGCACCGCCAATAGAACGGCACGTCGCGCAATAGCTCGTTGAGCCGGTGAATCGCCCCCTGGTCCGCTTGGGCATGGTTGTGGGCCAACAGGATGGCTCGCAGCCCCTCCCGCAGCGTCTTGGCCCGCTCGACGTCCGGCTCACCCGGCATGGCCGAGTCGTCCCCGGCGAGGTCGTGGGCGACCAGCCAGGTCCAGAGACCTTCCGGATGGTCTATCGTATCGATGCCGCTCTCCACGTCGCGCGTGTTGACAAACTCCGCCAGCCAGAGCAGATCCGGGTCGACCTCGGGCACGGGCTCCCTCCTCGGAGCCATTGTGTCACCGCCCACAAGTCTTGACCAGGAGACCGCCACGCAACCGGCAGCGGCGGCGTTTGGTCGACGGCACCGCAAGGCCGATGCCGAGACGACATAGGCCCCGGCAGCTCCGGGCACGACGCCGGCGCCCGTCGCCCATCCGCCCGCCCGAACCCGCCGAGGTGACGCGCGACACTCACTCGGCGTCGTGGTCGCGCAATGTTCGGGTGCGAAACGTCACGAAGGTCCGATGGCGCGCATAGCGCTGCAAGGAGACCACCGGCGCCAATCGCGCTCCGCGCGCCCGGCGATGCCGGAGACGAAAACGGACACGACGGCGGGGTCCGCGAACGACAATGCCGAGGCGGATGTTTTGGCGAAACCGCCACCATCGTCCCACGACGTCCATTGCCACGATCACCGCCGCCACGGCGGCCACCTCGATCACCAATCCCCAGTGCACGTCGCTCTCCCTTCCGGCTATTGCGTCCCGACCCCACGCATCCCACCGCCACGTCCCGGCTTGTGAAGCCACCGCCCCGCACTCCCCGAGCCGGTCGCACAAGAATGTCACGCCGCACCGCATCTTCACCCGCCGTCCGGGCACCACGCGCCGCACAGAAGGCACTGTTCTCAGATAGTCCACAAACGAAGGAACGCTGTGTGGCCGCGTCACGCGTTGGTCAGTTGTCGACAGAGCCCGCCAGCCACGTCGGAAATCTCATGCCATGACGACAGGTGGCCGCAACATTCCTGGATGAAGAAAGTACGAAGCCCGCAGTACTCTAGCCTGGGATTCTACTTTCGGCGTCCTTGCGAATTTTTGCAAGCCCCTACCGCTGGTAGGGCGGAGGGGTCGGGGACCCCAGCCGCCGCGTCCCTGAGAACCGCAGCCCCGACCGCAGCCCGCGTCCGTGTATTTTAAGCGAAGAGTTCCACAATGGGTCCCGCGGTCCTCAAGCGTCCGGCCAAGCCGCCCCGCGACGAGCCGCGCCGGTCCGAGGGGCACGGTTCTGGCCGCGTCGCGTTTGGTCTGTTAAGACTGGGTTAAGTTCATGTTAGGTTTGTGTTAAACTCGGTCGATGGACCTCGGGCGCCGGCCTGGCATCTCGCTCATCCGCCCGGTCCCGGTCGGGTCCATCGGCGCGGGGCAGATCGTGCCGCGCACAAGCGATGTGTCCCCGGGTCTTCCGAAGGCGGCGGCGGCCCCCGCCCGAAGCGTGTCAGGCCTGGCTCGCGAGCGCTTGGCCACATCAGAGGGGGCAGAGATGGTGAAGGATGCGGTGGGCCTGCTGGTGGCCCTTTACGCCGTGTTTTCCGGCATGAACGACGGCGGCAATCTATTGGGCACCTTCCTGCTCACGCGATCCATCGCGCCCCGATTCCTGGTCCCGATTCTGATCCTAAGCGTCATCGCCGGGCCCTTCCTGCTGGGCACCGCCGTCTCCCACACCATCGCGGTGCAGATTCTCAACTTCCCCCGGGTCGGTCTCGACGTCTTGGGCGCCTCCATCCTCGCCGCCCTGCTGACCTTGCTGACCAGTTGGGCGTTGCGCGTGCCATCCAGCACCACCGTCGCCCTGGCCGGCGGCATAGTCGGCGTGGCCTGGGCGACGGGGCCGCGCCACGCCATTCACTGGCTGGGCGTGGACAAGGTGGCCGTCGGCGTCGGCGGCTCGCTGGTGGTCGGCTTTATCGTGTGTTTCGTGGCGGCGAAGATCCTCTGGCGCGTGCTGCACGATGCCAGCGTCACCACAGGTCGACGGCTCGGCTATCTCCAGCCGCTCACGGTGATTGCGCAAGGGCTGGCTTACGGAGCCAACGGCTTTGAAAAGTCGTTGGGCTTAGCGGCGCTGTTTGACGTCATGGCCATTCACCCTGCCCCGTTTGGGGTCACCGCGCCCGTCATCGGCATCGTCGGGCTGCTGTGGGTGGTGGGCCTGATGTTGGGCGGCATCCGCATCGCCCGCACCATCGGCGGCCATATTTTCCGGGTGCGGCCGCTGCACTCGGTCACGGTGCAAGCGTCGTCCGCCCTGGTGGTCGTGGCCGCGGCCCTGATGGGCGTACCGGTCAGCAACACGCAGGCCCTGGACGGAGCCCTCTTCGGCTTGGGCTCCGCACTGGCCCCGCGGCGTGTGCAGTGGCGAACCGCCAGCCGCATCTTCGGCGCCTGGGTGGCCGTGGTGCCGCTCTCCCTGGCGGCCGGTTTTCTGGTAATGATGGCGGCTCACGCCGTCGCCGGGCTTTAGGACCGGCGAACGGCGCGAGCCGGTCGCCCTCGACTTCTGCGCGCGGCGAGGCGCCGCGTCTACGGGTCGGGGGGATCCCGGCGGGCCGCCTGCTGCTGGCGAGTCAGGCGGGCCGCCGCCCGCAGGGCGGCCACCTGGCCGCGTGCATCGGCGATGCCTCGGCCCGCGATGTCGAAGGCGGTGCCGTGGTCGACCGATGTGCGAATCACGGGCAACCCGAGCGTCACGCTCACCGTCCCGTAAAAGTCCAGCGTCTTGGCGGCGATGTGACCCTGATCGTGGTAGAGGGACAGGACGCCGGTGAAGCGGCCCTCGCGGGCCTGGTAGAACACGGCGTCAGCCGGCACCGGTCCCGAGACCGCATATCCCTCCGCCTGTGCCCGCGCGACCGCCGGCTCCAAAATCGCCTGTTCTTCGCTCCCCAACAGCCCGTGCTCCCCCGCATGAGGATTGAGCGCCGCCACCGCCAGATGCGGGTCGGCAAATCCGAGCTCGTTCAGGAACGTCAGGCAGCGGACTATCCCGGCGTACACCGTCTCGACGCTCAGCAATCCGGGCACAGTCCTGAGCGGATGGTGCCGGGTCAGGAAGAAGATGTACAGAGACCCCGTGACAAAGAGCGTGTATACCCCGGAGCTTTCAAACAAATCGGCCAGCATCTCGGTGTGTCCGGGATAGGCATAGCCCCCCAGCCGCAGAGCCTCCTTGTTCAGTGGCGCCGTGTTGAGCCCATCCACCGTTCCCGCCTGGACGGCCCCCACCGCCGCCGTAATCGCTTGGCCGGCCTCGCGTCCGCCGGACGCCGAAACCTGTCCCCAGGGCGGCGGCGTGTCATCACCAGTGGTCACCAGATCCAGCACGCCGGGGGTGCCGGCTGCATCCGCCGCCGAGGCGACGAGGCGCAGCTCAGCGTCGCTGCCCAAAACCGTGAGCGCACGCCGGACCACCCGGGGATTGCCAAACAGCACCGGCACGGCGTCGCGATAGATCTCCGGGTCTTGCAGCGCCCTCAACACAATTTCCGGGCCGATGCCCGCCGGGTCTCCCAGGGTAATGCCAATCCGCGGCCGCTGCTGCACGCCATCCCCTTCTTCCTGAGCGCCGCACCCGGCCCGTCACCCGGGACCAATGGTCACCAGGTCCGTCAGGAGCGTCTCGTCCCCCACCATACCGCCTTTGGTGATGAGTTCCAAGCCGTCCAGGACGCCGCCGCACACCTGCCCGAGCCCCACTAAGGGGGCGACCAGCCGTGTCACCGCCACCCCCTCCGCACGGGCGGCGCGCATCAACGCGCCGGCGGTGGCGCCTCCGCTGGCCACGATGCGACCGGGCCGCCATCCCTCCTCGGCCCAGCGCGCCAAATGCTCCAGAACCCGCTGGGCCAGCGCCTGATCCGTCCTGGATCCCGCGGGGCGGTCCTCCTCCCAGCTGACCAGCACCCGGATCGGTGCGAGAGCCGCGGAAGGGGCTTTCCAGACGGAACCCACCCAACAGGGCGTCGCCCGCCCGAGCTGATCCACCTGGGCTCGATTCACGGCCGTCCCACTCCCCATCACCACCACAACATGGCGCCGGGCGGGAGGAAAGTAGCGCAGAATGGCCCCGCTCGACACCAAAACCACCGGCTCCGTCCGCTCGTCAGTCAGACGGGCCAGACTGCGGGCAGCCCTCTGCAAATCTGCCCCGTCGTCGATGTCAAGCAAATAAACGGCGGGTCCCTCCGCCCACCAGTCCGTCGCTCCCGATGCTGGCACCGCCCGGACGCGGTCCGCGCCATACAAGCTCAGCGCCAGCCCGTGCGCGTCCATCACGTCGGCCAACCGTCCCACCGGCTCGCCCCGGTGGTGCTGGACACCTCCCACCGTTCGCCGATCCGCGGACGGATACGCCGGCACCGCCACCACGTACGGCGGATCGGCAAACAACTGCGCCGTCCAGCGCAGCTCGTCCGCCACCGGGCCGCGCAGCGCGGAGTCCACCCGCTTGTCGATAAGGCGCACGCCCTGTCGCAAGAGCGGGACGACGAGCGCTTGATAACGGCTGGCCGGCAGCCGGTGGTCTCGGCTTCCGGTATTCAGCACGAGCCATGCGGACCACGCGTCCGGCACCCGGTCGACCACGGGCACCGCCACACCGTGCTGGGCCGCCAGGGCTCCCGCAGACGCCAGGGCCCCCGACAAGTCGTCCGCCACCACCGCCATCCGCATCATGCCGGCAACGCCTCCGTGGCCCCGCACCCCCGCGTGCCCGACTCCCACCCGTCCCTGTCTTCACATACCGTCCCCGGCGCAGATTGGTCAAGGTGGTGCCGCCGTCCGCAAAAAGTCCTACATTAATAGCACGAATCGTTCGGAATTCCGGCCAAGAGTCCGAGGAAGCCGGCAACACTCAGCGCGGCGCTCTCCGGATGGGGGCCACATGACCGTGGCTGAATGGTCCGAAAGGTCATGCTCAGCGCGCTCCATGGGTGATACAAGAGGATGGGGCCGTCGGCTGCCGGGCGATTCGCAGAAGCACACGAGGAGTGAGACGCTTGTTCATCGCGGTCCTCCGGGAAACAATGGCCGGCGAACGCCGAGTGGCATTGGTGCCCGATGCGGTCCAACAATTGGTGGGCATGGGCCACCACGTGGGTGTGGCGGCTGGCGCCGGGGAAGCGGCCCAGCATTCGGACGCGGCCTATCGCGCCGCGGGAGCCGACATCCATGAGGATGTCGGGGAGCTGCTGAGTCACGCCCACGTGGTCCTGGGTATTCGGCCGCCCGCAGCCGAGGTCCAAACCGTCCTGCGACCCGGCACGGTCCTCATCGGCCTCATGGGTCCGTTGGTCAATCCGCAATCCATGGCCCTTCTGGCCCAACGGGGCCTGGTGACGTTCAGCCTCGACGCCCTGCCCCGCATCAGCCGCGCGCAGAGCATGGACGTGCTGTCGGCGATGAGCACGGTCAGCGGCTATCGCGCCGTCATCATGGCGGCTCAGCTGGTGGAGCGGTTCCTGCCCATGCTCATGACGTCCGCCGGCACCATCGCCCCCGCCCGCTTTGTGGTGCTGGGAGCCGGGGTGGCCGGATTGCAGGCCGTGGCCACCGCGCATCGGCTGGGTGCCGTGGTTCAGGCGTTTGATGCCCGCCCCGTTGTCAAAGAGCAGGTGGAAAGCCTGGGCGCCACGTTCCTCGCCCTGCCCGATATTCAAGCGGAAGGGACGGGCGGATACGCCCGTGCCGTGGCGGCGGATGAGGAAGAGCGGGAACGCCAATTTCTGGCCGGTCCCGTCAAGGCGGCCGATGTCGTCATCACCACCGCGATGGTGCCGGGCAGTCGGGCGCCGCTTCTCATCAGCGAGGAGATGGTGGCGTCGATGCATGCCGGAGCGGTCATCATGGACTTGGCGGCCGAGGCCGGCGGCAACTGTGCCGCGACCGTCCCGGGACAGCGTGTGCGCGCCCACGGCGTCATCGTCGACGGGGCGACCGACTTGCCGTCGCAGATGGCGAACCCTTCCAGTCAACTGTACTCGCGCAACGTTTTGAACTTTCTCCGACTCCTGATCGATCAGGGGCTGCAGGCGGCGGACGATGCCGAAGCCCCCACCCTGCCCGGGGATGGCGATGAGATTGTCCGGGCCACCACCATCACCCGCGATGGCGAGGTGGTGCATGCCGGCACCCGCCAGCGTCTGGAGTCGGCGATGGCCGCCGTAGCGCCCCAAGCGGCCGCGCCTCAAGGAGAAGGAGGACGTGTCTGATGCCGAGCAACTTGCTGCCTGAGCTCTTTGTCTTCATCCTGGCGGTCTTTTTGGGCTTTGCCCTCATCACCAAGATTCCGTCCGTGCTGCACACGCCGCTGATGTCGGCCACCAATGCCATCCACGGTGTGATCCTGGTGGGAGCGGTGGCGGCGACGGCGGCCACGCATGGTCTTGCTCAGATTGTGCTGGGCGGCATTGCCGTGTTCCTCGGCACCCTGAACGTCGTCGGCGGATATGTGGTGACCGATCGCATGCTGGAGATGTTCCGCCGTTCCCCGGGTCAGAAGGAGGTGCCGCCTCGTGGCTAATCTGGCCGAAGCCGCCTACATGGTGGCCGCCGCCTTGTTCGTCCTGGGCATTATGCTGCTCCGGGCGCCGGCCACCGCACGGAACGGCAATCTGCTGGCCGCGCTCGGCATGCTCATCGCCTTGGTGTTCGGTGTTCTCTCCATTCCGTTGCACCACGTCCTGATGATGGCTATCGTCTTCGTCATCGCCGGGCTGGCCGGCGCCATCGTGGCGCGCCGGGTCAGAATGACGGCCATGCCCCAACTGGTCGCGCTGTTCAACGGCATGGGCGGCGGAGCGGCGGCGCTGGTGGCCCTGGATGTCACGCTGCGCGCGGTGGAGGGCGGGGCCGCGCTGGGCGCCGCCGTCTCCATTCCCGGCTTCTTCACCCTCATCATCGGCAGCATCAGTTTCGCCGGCAGCATGATTGCCTTCGGCAAGCTGCAAGGCATCCTCTCCGGCCGACCGATGGTGTTTCGGGGTCAGCACCTCGTGAACCTGATCGTTCTGCTGCTCGTCGTCGTCGCCGCCTTGGCCGCCATCATCGGCATCCAGGCGCCGGCCGCCACGGCGGTGGGCGTGGCCCTGGCCGCCCTCCTCCTGGGGGTCTTGTTCGTCCTCCCCGTCGGGGGCGCCGACATGCCCGTGATCATCTCCTTCTTAAACTCCCTCACGGGTCTGGCCGCCGCCGCCACCGGCTTTGTGCTGGCCAATGATCTGCTCATCGTGGCCGGCGCGCTAGTCGGCGCTTCCGGCACCATTCTGACCCTGATCATGAGCCGCGCGATGCACCGGTCCCTGATGAACGTGCTCTTCGGGGGCTTTGGTCAGGTGCAGCAGGGCGTGGGCCAGACGGTCGAAGGCTCCATCCATCCCACCACGTCGGAGGAGGTGGCGATGCTGTTGGCCTATTCCCAGCGGGTGGTGATCGTGCCGGGATACGGCATGGCGGTCGCGCGGGCGCAGCAGGAGGTCAAGGATCTGATGGACCGGCTGTTGGAACGGGGCGTGGATGTCCGTTTCGGCATTCACCCGGTGGCGGGCCGCATGCCGGGTCACATGAACGTGCTGCTGGCCGAGGCCAATGTGCCGTACGACCGTCTCTACGAGATGGAGCGCATCAACCCGGAGTTCGCCCACACGGACGTCGTCCTGGTCATCGGCGCCAACGACGTCACCAACCCGGCCGCTCGCACCAATCCCGGCAGTCCCATCTATGGCATGCCGGTGCTCAACGTCGACCAAGCCAAGACCGTGGTGGTGCTCAAGCGCAGCATGGCCCCGGGCTTCGCCGGGATTGACAACGACCTGTTCTTGATGGACAAGACGCTCATGCTGTTTGGCGATGCCCGGGCGTCGGTGTCCGCCTTGGTTCAGGAGTTGCGCGAAGTGGCCGTCTAATTCGCCGCGCGGTCTCGGACGGGAGCCGCCCCCTCTCCGGCAGCGGCAGGGAGAGGGATGGTGGGCGATCGGCCGGCAGTGTTCCGGCGAGACGGCCAGGGAGGGATGAGCGTGCGAACCGAACCGATAGCACCCAGCCTGAGGCAGGGACGGGGTCGACCTGACCTCGCCGCCCTGTTGCACACGGTCGAACCCGGTGGGGCCATGGCGGCCGAGCTGAAGCCGCCCTTGACGGACCATGAAGCCCTGGCGGAAGCGTACCGGTGCTTGGAGTGCGGGGGACCGGAAGTGCCGGCCCCCTGCCAAACGGCGTGCCCGGCGGATGTCGACGTCCCCCGCTTCATCGGTGCCATCGCGCGGGGTCAGGTGGAGCAGGCTGCCGAGATAATCTTGGCCGCCAATCCGCTGGGCGGCACCTGCGCGCGCGTGTGCCCCACCGAGGTTCTCTGCGAAGGAGCCTGCGTCCTGGAGGCGGTCCGCCAGCGCCCCGTGGACGTCGGGCGTTTGCAACGGTACGCCACGGACCAACTGTTGAACGCTGCGACCCGCTCCGATCCGCGTCCCGCGCCGCGTCAGAAGTTCCGGGTGGCCGTCATCGGCGCCGGTCCCGCCGGCCTGGCGTGCGCCGCCCTGCTGGCGCAGGGGGGCTATCGGGTCACCGTCTACGATGAGCGGCCCGAGGTGGGAGGCTTGGCGCGATATGCCATCGCTCCCTATCGCCTCATGGTCGAGCCGCTGCCGCGCGAAATGCGGCGGCTCGAAGCTTTGGGCGTCCGGTTCGAGCTGGGCCATCCGGTGGACACGCCCGAACGGCTCGCGGCACTGGAACGAGACGCCGATGCCATCTTCCTAGCCGTGGGCATGGGCGGCGACCTTGCGGTCTCATACCCCGGCGACACGCTGGACGGGGTCTACGAATCGCTCCCCTTCATCGAAGCCATCAAGCGTGGCGACCCGCTGCCGATCGGTCGCCGCGTCGCCGTCATCGGGGGCGGCAACACGGCGATTGACGTGGCCCGGGAGGCGGTGCGCCTGGGAGCCTCCGAAGTCACGCTGGTGTACCGGCGCACCCGCGCTGAGATGCCCGCGTATCCCCATGAAGTGGCGGAAGCCGAGGAGGAGGGCGTCGCGTTCCTGTGGTTGGTCGAGCCGCGGCGCATGCTCGGCACGCACCGTGTGGAAGCACTTGAGTGCCAAGTCATGCGACTCGGCGAACCGGACCGCTCCGGACGCCGGCGACCGGAACCGATAGCGGGGGACCTCTGCACCCTGGCGGTGGACACGGTGGTCAAGGCCATGGGCCAGAGCCCCCGTCTCCCGTTTTTGGAGTGGATCGACGGGTTGACGGTCCATCAGGGGCGCATCGTCGCCGACCCCGCATCGGGGCGCACGGGTAACCCTCGGTATTTTGCGGGCGGCGATGCGTTGAACGGCGGCGGCACCGTCGTGGAGGCCGTCCGGCTGGGCAAGATCGCGGCTTCCGGCATTGCGCAGGCGCTGACCGGAGGGCCGACGCCATGACGCTGGTGACAGATTCCGTGCTGGTCAACCCGTCACCGCCGATTCCACCGGACGCCACGGTGCGCTGGGAGCAGGACGACGCGACGCTCGTGGTCCGCCGAGCCTACTGCAAGGGTTGCCGGCTCTGCATCGACGCCTGCCCGGCCGGTATCCTGGAGCTGGATGAGGTGGACCGGCTGGTGGTTCGAGACATCGCGCGCTGTATGTTCTGCGGCGTGTGCGCCGGCCGGTGCCCGGATTTCGTCTTTGTGCTGGAGCGAGGATCGGGCGCGGACCGACCCTGAGAGCACCGGGGCCCCGCCTGCCTCAGGATTGGGCGGCGAGCGCTTGCCGGGGGGTACACATGAAGGAGGGCCGCACCATGGCGCTTCGGCTGATGATGGGGAACGAGGCCGTGGCGCACGGCGCGCTGGCGGCCGGTTGCAACTTTTACGCCGGCTATCCTATCACGCCCGCCACCGAAATCATGGAGGAGATGGCCCGCCGACTGCCACCGCGCGGGGGCGTCTTCCTCCAAATGGAAGACGAGCTGGCGGCGATTGCGGCGGTCATCGGCGCCGCCTGGGGCGGCGCGCGTGCCATGACGGCAACGTCAGGGCCCGGGTTTTCGCTCATGCAGGAGCATATCGGGTACGCTGCCATGACCCAGACCCCGTCCGTGATTGTGGACTCGCAGCGCGGCGGCCCTTCGACGGGCCTTCCCACTCTGCCCGGCCAGGCGGACGTCCTGCAGGCCCGATACGGCTCCCACGGCGATCGCCCGGCGATTGTGCTCACCGCGTCATCCGTGCGCGGCGCGTACGATGTCATGGTGAAGGCGTTCCGTTTGGCCGAGCGTCATCGACTGCCGGTGGTCGTGCTGCTGGACGCCGTCATCGCGCACATGCGCGAACCGGTGGACCTGCCGGACCTGGGCCCGCCCGAACCCATTCGCCCGGCCACCCGGGCCAAGACCGACCCGACCTTTGGCAACGTGCCTTTCGTTCCTTTCGGCGCCGGTCCGCCCACCGTCGTCACCGGACTGTCTCACGGCCCGGATGGGCTGCCGCGCACCGGCAGCGGGCGGGCCCAGGAACAGATCCTGCGCGACGCGGACGCCCGCCTGGCGGCGGATGCAGAATTGGCCGAAGGTGTGCAGGGGTGGGAACTGGACGATGCCGAGGTGGCCATCGTGGCCTACGGCATCACGGCCCGCGGCGCGCGGGAGGCGGTCCAGCTCCTTCGCGACCGGGGCGTGCGAGCGGGACTGCTGGCTCTGGACGTGCTGTGGCCGCTACCCGTAGCGCCCCTGCTGCGGGTGGCCGAGCGGGTGGATCTGCTGGCCGTGGTGGAACTCAACTGGGGCCAAATGATCATGCCGGTGCGAGCGGCCGTCGCGGGACGGACGACCGTGGTGGGTCAGGGCCGTGCCGACGGCACGCTGTTGGCCCCGGAAGAGATTCGGGATGAACTGCTCGCGCACATTCCCGTCGCCCGAGGAGGCGTGTCCCATGCCTAGACTGGGAGCGGACGTCGACCGCTATCTTCGCCGCGAGATGCTGCCCACCGTCTGGTGTCCCGGATGCGGCAACGGCAGCATCGCCCAAGCGTTGGCCCTGGCGCTGGAGCGGCTGGAGCGCGAGCCCGACCAAGTGGCCGTGGTGGGCGGCATCGGCTGCAGCGGTCGCACGCCGTTTTACATGGCGACCAACGCGCTCCACACCACCCACGGACGTGCCCTGGCGTTCGCCACCGGGCTCAAGATGGCGCGGCCTGCCTTGACCGTGGTGGTCACCTCCGGCGACGGAGACGCCCTGGCCATCGGCGGCAATCACTTCCTGCATGCCGCGCGCCGCAACCTGGACGTCACGCTGCTGCTGTACAACAACGCCATTTACGGGATGACCGGGGGCCAATTAGCGCCGACAACCCCCATCGGCTCGCGCACCACCACCTCGCTGCACGGGGCGGTCGAGCGCACCTTCGAGACCATCGAGCTGGCACTGGCCGCCGGGGCGAGCTACGTGGCCCGCACCACCACCTTCGACATGCAGGAAATGCCGCTTTACATTGAACAGGCCATTTTGCACCCCGGCTTTGCCGTCGTCGAGATTATCACCCAGTGTCCCACGTACTTCGGGCGTTTGAACCGGATCGGCGAGGCGCCGGAGATGCTGATGTGGGAACGGGAGCTCACCGACGCCCCCCGGGAGGCGTCCTCCGCCCGGGAGTTGGCGGGATCGCTGCCGACGGGCATCTTTCGCCAAGACATTCGGCCCGAGTACGTCCGCCAATATCAGGCGCGCCTCGCGGCGGCGGGAGGGCTGCGCCATGAGTGACCAGAGGGACGGGGTGACCCGGATTCGCCTCACCGGACGCGGGGGGCAGGGCATCATGCTGGCCGGCGCCATCTTGGCCGAAGCCGCCATGAATGAGGGACGCCAAGTGACCGAAACCCAGGAATACGGACCCGAAGCTCGTCTCGGCGCGACCAAGGCGGAGGTGATTCTTTCGGCCCGACCCATCGCCTTCCCGCAGGTCCTGGTCCCCGACATCTTGGTATGCCTGTCCCGGGAAGGATTTCTGCGCTATGGGCGCCAGATTGCTCCCGACGGGATGCGGTTGGTGGAGCAGTCCGCCCTCGGCGATGCGCCGGTGGAACCGGGCCTCTGGGCTTTGCCGTGGCGGGCCTTGGCTCGCGGGTTGGGTCAGGAACTGGCGATGAACATGGCGGCGTTGGGTTCGCTGGCCAGAGTCCGCACCGTGGTGAGCCTGGATGCGATCGCGGCGGCCGTTCGACGTCGGGTCAAACCGGATCTGCTCGACCTCAACTTGGCGGCCCTGACGGCGGGTTACGAATTGGCACCACGCCTCGGCGGCGCACCCTCCGAGCCGGCCGTCGGGTAGCGGTCCGCTGGCGGGAAAGAAGGATCATTCATGGTGGAAGTTCGATGGCACGGACGGGGGGGTCAGGGCGCCAAGACCGCGGCACAGCTGCTGGCGCTGGCCCAGATGGGGGCCGGTCTCTCGGTGCAAGCCTTTCCCGAATATGGTCCCGAGCGCAGCGGCGCCCCTATGCTGGCCTACAACCGGGCCGACAGCCGCCGCATTCGACGGCACGACGGGGTGGAGCATCCCGACTACGCGGTGGTGCTGGACGCTTCCCTCTGGGCGGAGACCGATCCGACGCGAGGATTGGGTCCCGAGGGCCTGCTGGTGGTGAACAGTGAAGAGGCCCCGGATAGTCTGGCCCGTCGCACCGGATTTACCGGGCGGATTTGGAGCGTCCCCGCCAACGCGCTGGCCCAAGCCGCCGGCAGCGCCTACGTGAATGTGGTGTTGGTAGGTGTGGTGGCCCGGGTTGTGGGCGACGTGCCGGAAGCGGCCCTGATGGACGCCGTGGTTGAACTGCTGGGTCCGCGGCTTGACCAAGGCCGGCTACAAGCCGCGCTGGCCGCTACCCAGGCCGGGTACCGGTGGGCCGACAAGGAGCGTGTGGCATGAGCACCCGCACAACAAACAGCCCGGTTGCCTTGTCCGGCGGGCGCGTCACCCCGGATCCGGCGCACCGTCCGCAGACCGGCACGTGGCGCACGGGAACCCGGCCCGCCATCGAATGGGACCGGTGCGTCCACTGCCTCTTGTGCTGGGCGTATTGTCCGGATCGCGCCATTGAAACGCGGGACGCCTTCGTCGTCGGCATCAACCTCAACCTGTGCAAAGGCTGCGAGGTGTGTGCCGCTGTGTGTCCGGAAACTGCCATCGTCATGGTGGCGGACAGCCCCGATGCGTCCTCGCCCGCCGAGTTGATCCAAGAAAGCCGGTGACCCTATGGCAACTTCCGCTCCGCATCCGACCCAAGACGCCGTCGAACCGCGCCCGGTGCGTCCCCGGCGCCTGTTGACCGGCGGCCAAGCCACCGCCGAAGCCATGCGTCAGATTGACCCGGACGTGGTGCCGGTATACCCCATCACGCCGCAGACGCCCATCATCGAAACGTTTGCCCAGTTCGTGGCGGACGGCCGGGTGCACACCGAGTTGATGCTGATGGAGTCGGAACACTCGGCCATGAGCGCCGCGGTCGGAAGCGCGTTGGCCGGCGGCCGCACCATCACCGCCACCGCGTCCCAGGGTTTGGCCTACATGATTGAGGTCGTCTACATCGCCGCTTCGCTGCGCGCCCCGGTGGTGGTCGCGCTGGGCAATCGGGCGCTGTCCGGCCCCATCAACATTCATGCCGACCACTCCGACGCCATGCTGGCGCGGGATGCCGGCGCCGTGATCATGTTCGCCGAGAATGCCCAGGAGGCCTACGACCTGATGGTGCTGGCCACCCGGCTGGCCTCCGACCCGGCGGTGATGCTGCCGGTGCTGGTCGGCCAGGACGGTTTCACCATCACCCACTCCGCCGAGCCGGTGGACATCCTCGACGATGCCGCCGTACGGGAGTTCGTCGGCCCCTACACCGTACCCACCCCCCTGCTGGACACCCACCATCCGGTGACAGAGGGCGCCTTTGCCATGCCCGATGCCTATTTCGAGCAGCGCGTGGCGATTGACCGCGCCAACACCGGCGCGCTTACCCACTGGATGCGGCTGGCTGCCGAATACGCAGAATTGACGGGCCGTGATGTGTCTCCGGTGGAGTCCTATCGCCTGGACGATGCCCGTTGGGTGCTGGTTGTGATGGGATCGGCCGCCGGGACGATGAAGGACGCGATTGACCTGGCCCGTGCCCGGGGCATCTCGGTGGGCCTGCTCAAATTGCGCGCGTTCCGCCCATTTCCCGCGGCGTTGATTGAGAATGCGCTGCACCCCGCGCAGCGTCTCCTCGTGTGGGAGCGGGCTCTGTCCTTGGGATCGTGGCCTCCCCTCTATACGGAAATCGCCGGCCGGCTGCGGCGAGACCACGAGGTGGCCGGTTTGGTGTTTGGACTGGGGGGTCGTGATTTGACGCGCGACATGATTCTGGACGTCCTGCAGGAAGCGGAGAGTCCGGCATTTGCGTGGGACGGTATCCACTATCCGGGCCTGAACGCCCAGGAGGTGGGGTCATGAGCGCCCCGTCGCCGGCGATGGTGTGGCCGCGGCCGATTCGCGACATGGCCCGCCAAGAAGAGGCCGATCCCCGCTTTCTGGGCGGGCACTCCCTCTGCGCCGGATGCGGCATTCCCATGGTGGTGCGCACCATCCTCAACAGCATCGAGACGCCGGTGGTCGTGGTCAACGCCACCGGCTGCCTTGAGGTAGCCACCACACGCTACCCCACCACCTCGTGGAATGTACCTTGGCTCCATGTCGCCTTTGAGAACTCAGCCGCCGCCATGAGCGGCGTCGAGGCCGCCTACCGGGCGCTTGCGCGGCGGGGGGCGCGTCCCGACGGGCAGCCCATCACCTTTGTGGTATTCGCGGGTGACGGGGGGACCTATGACATTGGCCTGCAGTCCCTCTCCGGGGCGTTGGACCGCGGACACCGTTTGATGTACGTGTGTTACGACAATGAGGCCTACATGAACACCGGCATCCAGCGGTCGGGAGCCACGCCGCGCGGAGCCCGCACCACCACCACTCCCGTGGGCCACGCCCGGGCGGGCAGCCAGCGCGACCGCAAGGATCTGACCGGCATCGTCGTGGCCCACCATATCCCCTATGTGGCTCAGGCGGCGCTTTCCGACTTTCAGGATCTGAGCCGCAAGGCCCGCCGCGCCGCCGCCACGGATGGCCCGTCGTTTCTGAACGTGCTCAGCAGCTGTCCCCTCGGCTGGGGCGTCCCCCCGCGGGACTCGGTGCATGTCGTGCAGCTGGCCGTGGAGACGGGATTTTGGCCGCTGTTCGAAGTCATTGACGGCCATTACCGGCTCACGTACGAACCGGACCCCCGGCGTCCGCTCCGGGAATGGCTCGCGGCCCAGACCCGATTCCGGCATCTGCTCGCGCACCCGGACGGTCTCGCGGACGAGCTGCAGGCCGAGGTGGATGCCGCCTGGACCAGGCTGCGGCGATTGGCCGACGACGACCGCGGCTATTTTGAATCGTCGGCGCCGACGGCAAGACAGGCCGGGGCTTGACGCCGCACGGATGACGGCGCAAGCCCGCCGGCCGCCGCTACCGGCCATCTCTGACCGTGACGCGGTCCGTCTGCCATTGGATCAAGACCCGTGCAGCCGGCCACCACACTGTACCCCCAGCGCGACGGAGCGGCCCTCGTGTCACCTGACGGCCGACCACGCGAAATCATACGTCGGCTTCCGGCATCGCGTCACACGGGGGCGCCGGACGCCGCACGGCCTGAGACCGGCGCCGACCGCACCATGAGGTGCCGTGGGCCCTATGCCCGATCCCCCGGACGCGATGCAGACCGTTCCCGCCCTCTGTCCAGATGAGAGGTCCAACGGTAAGGGTTGGTTGGCCCTCTGGACTCCCCCGCTTCCGCCTTCGGCCGGTCCACACGAATGCGCGGGCACTCTGTTGAACGTGCAAGACCGGGTACGCCGAACGATGAGGACCCGACGCCGCATCTTTTGTCGGGCAGATGTCTTCGGCACAGGATTTTGGCTCCACATGCAGAATACTTCCGGCAATGCCGGGATACCCCGATGTTGCCTGAAATCGTTCCCCTGCTGCCCGCGCTCAACGGCCGAGCAACACGGGCAGAAGACATGAATGACACCGTGGCCGCCGCGGTTGTGGCGGTCGTCTGATTTCGCCGGGTCGGTTCAAGCGGTGGCGTGGTTCTTCGTCAGCAAGACACGCAGTCAACAACGGGAGGGATGTCTATGCTCTGGCAGATGCTTCGGAGACGGCGGGAGACTCAGACGGCGGGAATCAAAGGCAAGACGGCTCTGGTGACGGCGGCGATGGGAGTGAGCCTGCTGGCCCTGGCCGGATGCGGGTCGTCGACGCCGAGCGCCACCACGACCAGCCACCCCAGTGTTCTCAATATCGCCCTGTCGCCCACGGCCGCCCCCAATTGGTGGGCGCCCGTGGTGCCCGCCACCTCGTGCGGAACGCTCTCGGGCGGTGTGGGGGGCAGCATGTGGCAGTACATGCCGCTTTTGTGGATCTCAAGCTCCGATGGCATAGACTACGGCCAATCCATCGCTCAGTCCATCACCCACAACGCGTCGGGAACCCAGTACACGATCCAACTGAAAAACGACTGGAAGTGGTCCAACGGAACGCCCGTCACGGCCGCGGACGTCGTGTACGACTACCAGTTGGAGGCGGCCGCGTCGGCCAGCACCTCCCCCTTCCCTTACTGCTTCGCCGGCGAGGGTGGCATGCCGACCCTATGGAAGTCCGTGACCGCGACCGGTCCGTACACGGTGGTCATCGACACCACCAAGCCGATTAACGCCAACTGGTTCGAGCTGAACGGCATCGCCCAGCTCATCCCCGTCCCGAAGCCGCTCTGGGACAAGTACAGCAACATGACCAAGGAACTCAACTGGATCAATTCCATCGCCAATTCCCCGTCGAACCCCATCTACCAGGTGACGGACGCCGCCTACATCCTGTACAAGGCCGTCAACGACCAGTATTGGGAGTTCAAAGCCAACCCGAACTACTCGGGCACGCCCAAGCCCCAGATCAAAACCGTCGTCTTCGACTACGAGACATCGGACGCCAGCATCTTCGCCGCGATGAAGAAGGGCACCATCCAGATGGCTCCTTACAGCTTCTCGCTCTGGGACTCGCGCAACCAGCTCAAGAACTACCTGATTGAGTCCGAACCGCTGTTCGGGTACTTCTACATGCCGTTCAACTTTGCCAGCAACGCACCTACCGGCACGCTGTTCCAGCATCTCTACATCCGGCAGGCGCTGCAGTACGGCATTAATCAGAACGCCATCGTGACCACGTTCTATCACGGCATGGCGCACCCGACCTACGGGCCCGCGCCCACCATCGACGACATCTACTACGACAAGTCGATGGGCAACCTGTACCCCTTCAACCCCGCCAAGGGCAAACGGCTGCTGGAAGCGCACGGATGGCACGAGGTCAACGGCGTGATGGAAAAGAACGGCCAGAAGCTGGCGTTCACCATGCTGTTCGCCACCGGAAGCCCCACCTTCACCGACATGGCCCAGTACATGAAGTCGACCTGGGCCCAGGAGGGCATCGACTGCACGTTGAAGGCGATCGGCGGAGACACCTTCGGCGGCATCGTCGGCAATCCCAAGGCCAGCAATCAATGGTCTTTGGCCGGCGGCTACGGCTGGATCTACGTGCCCGACTACTATCCCACCGGTGACGGCCTGTTCAACGGTCCCGGCGGGTTCAATGTCGGCGATTACAACAATCCCAAGGAAACCCAGCTGGTCGCCGAGACGCTCCAACCGGGTCCCCCGGCGCAGGTGCGCCGCATCTTCGACGAATACCAGCACTACACGTTCCAGCAGCTGCCCGTGCTGTATGTGCCGACTCCGGACGGTCTGACCGCCGTGTCCAAGCAGCTTGGCGGCTGGAGCGCGTACAATGTGGTGTTCGGGGAAGTGAACGTGCAGAACCTGTATTGGAAGTAGCGGTGGTGCAGAAAGACCCGGGGGGCAGAGGCCCCCCGGGTCTTTTCCGTCGCATGCCCTGCGGGGCCGCCCATGAGGTGACTCGTCCCGATCGCTCGTTCGCGGTCCGCCGGCCGTGCTCAAGAAACCGGCGCTCTAGGCCAGCGGGGGAGCCGGCTTGCCGACGAAGGTCTCCGCCGAATCTCCGGGCTCGCGGAGCGCGCCCCGCGGTGTACGCGTCCTCCTGGGGTCGCCGTCTAGGGCCGTCCGAGAACGTCCCCCAGTTGGCCTCAGTGCCCAGATTGACGGCTCAACGCTCCTGGGTTCCCTTCCCGACTCGGAGCGAGAACCCTGACCTGGTCCCCGGCACGTCACGGCCCCGGATTCCCGGCCGCCCTCCGGCGGACACGCCAACCATGCCCGTCCGGTGGCCCCCACCCCTCGCAGCAGCCCGGGCCAGTGCCATGTGCCCGGCGGACACCGCACCGACCGCATGCGTACGGCGAACGTTGGCCACGGGTCAATACACCGGCCGGCCGGCCCGACCGGCCAAAGCGGCCTCCCACGGCGCTACCGGCGGCAGGTGGGCCCACTCCTCCGGCACCGGCACATCCACGAACAGGGGAACCTCGCCGGCCGCCGCCCGCGCGGCCGCGGCGCGCAGCTGTTCTATGTTCGCGACGCGAACCGCCGGAATGCCGAATCCTTCGGCCACACGGGCGGCATCGACGGGACCCAGGTCCACACCAAAGTAGCGGCGATCTAGATAAAAGTGTTGCAGGGCTTTGATCCACCCCAAGGAACCGTTGGCGAGGTGCACGATCAGCATCGGGAGGCGCAGCCGGGCGACAGTGTCCAGCTCCCCGCAGGCCATGCCGAAGCTGCCGTCGGTGGTCAGGGCCACCACCGGTCGGTTTGGATCCGCCAGCCGGGCCCCGATCGCGGCCGGAATGGCAAAGCCCATGGCGCCATGGCCGCGGGGCAGCACAACCTCTCGTCGGCCGCCCGAGCTCACCCAGTAGGCCGAAAGGTACGGCGTGGGCGTCCCCGGCTCACCCAGAACAACGGCCGTATCCCCATAGACTGTCTGCAGCACCTCCACCACGGCGCGGGGATCCAGCCCCTCCCCGGGCGGTTCCTCCCGCTCCGCCTGCCACGCCGCCCGCCGCGCGGCAATCCACGTCCGCACCCGCGCGATGCGTGCCGGATCGACGGGATGAAGGCGCGCCGCCAACGCGTCCAAAAGCATCCGCGCGTCGCCCACCAGGGGCACCGAGCCGGGATAGTTGCGACCGGCGCGATTCGCTTCAATGTCCACATGGATAATGTGCGGCCCCTCGCGGGGCGGGCTTTGAAAGCCGTCCGTATCCGTGGAATTGGCGCGCGTACCGACAAACAGCACCAAATCGGCGGCCCGGAGATACTCGTTGGCATAGCCGCGGGCGCCGTTGGCGCCCACCACGCCGAGACTCAGGGGGTGGCTTTCGGGAAATGCGCCCTTGCCCTGAATCGTGGTAGCCACGGCGGCGCCAATGCGCTCGGCCAATGTCCGGACACTGTCCCAAGCCTCACTCAGGTGCACCCCCGACCCCAAAACCAGAACCGGCTGATAAGCTTCGGCCAGATGCCGCGCCGCCTCATCCAGCCCGTCGGGCAGAGAGACCGGCGCATGCACCCGAGTCACGCGCGCCGACACAGGCTGAAAGTCTGCCCGGCCCGGCTCGTCCAAAACATCTTCGGGAATGATGAGACTCACCGGGCCGGGTCGCCCGGCGCCAGCCAAATTGAGCGCCCAACGGAGAGCATCCGCCATGTCGTCGGCGCGCTCCACCGTGACCTGCCCCTTGGTGACCGCCGCAAAGAGGGTCCGCTGGTCAATCTCCGTGATGGCACCGGATCCGCGGCTGGAGCGATGGATGTCCGAGGTGATCACGAGCAGAGGAACCGAGGCGGCGTAGGGCTCTCCCAGCCCCCCCACGAGAAAGGTCGCTCCGCCTCCGCTGGACGCCTCCACCACACCCACCCGGTTGGAGACGCGGGCGTATCCGTCGGCCATGCTCGCGGCCGACCGTTCGTCCCGGGCCAGCACATGTCGGATCGCGTCGCGACGGCGAAACAAGGCGTCATACAGCATCACGCCGGTGTCGCCCGGCACGCCGAACACCGCCTCCACGCCCGCTCGAATCAGACCTTCCACCAGGATGTCGGCTCCACGGCCTTCAAAAGACATAACGCTCTCCTTCCAACGGGCCACTGAAGCGACCGGGGTCCAGGGCCGTCGCATCCAGCGGGGTGGGCTGCCCGCAGACCATCGTGGCCACCAGTTCGCCCACGGCGGGCGCCTGCATGAAACCGTGCCCACTGAACCCGGCCGCCACATACAGGCCGGCATGGCCGGGGACCGGCCCGACCACGCCGTGATCGTCGGGCGTCATCTCCCGAAGGCCCGCCCACGTCTGCCTCAGCTCGGCCTGGTCCAGGGCGGGCCACCGGTGCACCAATCGTTCGACCAGCAGCGACACGTCTCCGGGACGCGGCGTCTCGTCATAGGTGGGGGCGGACTCCCGGTCGCCTCCCCCAAACACCACGGCGGAGCCGTCTCCGTGACAATACAGACCCGTGTCCAGGTCGACGGTGAGCGGGACGCCAGACGGCCAGTCCGGTACCGCTCCGGTGCGATACACCTGCCGATGGTGCGGTTCGACGGGAAGGGGGAACCCGATCGGTTCCAGCAGGGGAGCGCTCCAGACGCCGGCGGCGATGACCACCGCATCCGCACGCAGCCCACGTCCAGTGGCCAGTTCGACGCCGGTGGCCGCCCCTTCCCCATCGAACGCCAGTCTCGTTACCGTCTCGCCTTCTCGAAGCACCACGCCGCGACGACGGCAGGACTCCGCCAAGCTGTTGACGGCCGCGCCCGGATCCGCGATCCCGTCTTCGGGCGTATAGGTTCCCACGCGCACATCATCGACCCTCAACGCCGGGCTCCAGCGGGCGATCTCGCGGGGCGTCAAGATTTCCACGCCGACCCCCCACGCGCGCTGGCGCCGCGCACCGTCCACCAGCTGGTCCGCCATAGCGTCCGAGACTGTCACAAACAAGTACCCGATCGGAAAGAACCGCGGATCGCCCCCGTAAATCTCGGACCAATGGACAAAACGCTCGCGCGAAGCCTGGGCCAGGCGCACATTGACGAGGGTGGAGAACTGGGTCCGGATGCCCCCGGTCGCCTTGGACGTCGATCCGGAGCCGGCCCAACCGCGCTCCAGTACCGTGACGCGCCGAACCCCCATCGAAGCCAGCTCAAACGCGGTGCAAAGACCAACCATCCCGGCCCCGACGATGACCACGTCCGCCTGGTCCACCACCCGCCACCCCCACTCGACCCGATCCCCGAACCGTCCGGCGGCATGGTCTTGAGGCACCGCCGGCCGCCGTCACGGCTCCATCGTCGCACGACCCCGCCCGTTTTCCAAGCTGCCCGCCGCCCCTTGGTCCTGGCCCCCGGCGCCCACCCCCTCCCCGTATTCGCCGCGATTCGATGAGCCACGCGCGCTCGCGCCCCGCTTGACGGCCACCATCCCGCCCGATACGGTCAGGACAGAGAATCGGCGGCACCGCGTCGCACGGCGGGGAGAAACGGAGGCCACAGTGGAGGATATCACGATTCGCCGGGATGACTACGGCATCGCCCATGTCCGGGCGGGACATCCCGAAGCGGCTTTTTGGGGTCAGGGTTTCGTGCACGGTCAGGATCGCTGGAGCCAGATGGATCTGGACCGGCGTCGTGCCTATGGACGCCTGGCCGAATTGTTGGGGCCGGTTGCGGTGCCGTCCGACCAGTTTTGGCGGCCGCTGGCCATCCGGCAGGTGGCGGCAGAGGAGCATCGCCGTCTGGACACCGTTACCCGAGCCATGTTTCAGGCGTACGCTGACGGTGTCAACGCCGCGCTGGCGCGCACGCCCCATCCTGAGTACCGTCGTCGGGGGTGGACCCAAGAGCCCTGGCAGCCGGAAGATGCGCTGGCGGTGTTCAAGACGCGCCATCTCCTGATGGGCGTGTTCGAGCGAAAGCTCTGGTGGGGCAAGGTGGCGCGGATCATGGGACCCGACCGTTTGCTGGCGTTGGTGCGGGCCGTGTCGGGAGACTCCCTGGTCATCGTGCCGCCCGGGTCCACCGCGGCCGGGCTGCCGGTGGCGTTAGAGCGGGTGCATCTGCCCCCGACCACGAGTCCCGACAGCCAGCAGGGCAGCAACAGCTGGGTGCTGGCGGGATCGCGCACCCTCTCCGGTCAGCCGATCCTGGCCGGCGACCCGCATCGCGAGATTGAGTTGCCCAACGTCTATTACCAGACGCATTTGACGTGCGACGCCTTCGATGTCATCGGACTCAGCTTCCCCGGCGTGCCCGGTTTTCCGCACTTTGGCCACAATCGCCACGTGGCCTGGGCCATCACTCACACCGGTGCGGACACCCAGGATCTCTATGTGGAGAACCTCCGGGACCCCGACGTCAACTTTGTGACGGACACCCAATACATCGCCGTGCGCGGACAAGACCCCGTCGCCGTCGAATGCGGACGCACGCGTCGCGGCCCACTGCTGAGCCGCTCGCTCGACGAAACCGGGTTGGCTCTGCGGGCGACCGCCTTGGAGCCGGTCCCGGAGCAATACGCATGCCTGCACCGGATGCTGACCGCACCGAGCCTGGAGTGCCTGTTTGAGACTCAGCGCACCTGGGTCGACCCCGTGAACAACTTTTTGGGCGCGGACACGCACGGACACATCGGGTACCTGATGCGCGGTCGGGTTCCCCTGCGGCCGGTGGAGAACCTGCTGGGGCCGGTGCCCGGGTCGGACCCGCGTTATCAGTGGACCGGCTTCATCCCGTTCCCGGAGTGGCCGACGGTGCGGGATCCCGCGCCGGGCGTCATCGTCACGGCCAACAATCGCGTCACCGGCCCGGATTATCCCCACGCTATCGGCGTCGTGTTTGCCGCAGAGCATCGGGCTCGCCGGATTTGGACCCTGCTGGCGCAGCGCCCGCGGGACTGGGCACCCTCGGACATGGCCCCCATCCATCTTGACGTCCGTCCGGACGCTGCGGTTCAATTCGCTCGCTGGGCCGAGCGCGTCGCGCCCACCTCGGCTCTGGAGCAGACGGTGCGAGACGCGATGGCGTCGTGGGATGGCACCCTCGTGGCGGAATCGGCCGTGCCGCTGGTGTACAACACTTGGCGGCAGGAGCTCACCCGCCGCGTGCTGAAGGGCCTGGTAGGTCCCGAACTGGTCCGTGACGCGGACCCTCCCGTGGATCCGGGGGCCGGCGCCACCTTCAGCCGGCTCCGCGCCCGACTTCTCGACCTCTGGGCTCAGGGTGACCCCCAGATGGTTCCGCCCGGCACGACCTGGGATGAACAGGCAGAAGCCGCCTTTCACCAAGCCGTGGAAGCGCTGACCGCGCAGTATGGGTCGGATCCGGCCCGATGGCATTGGGGAGACGTCCACCGCGTCGTCGTCCGGCACGCCTTGAGCGAGACGGGCGCCGCAGACGGATTGCCGTCCATTGATGCCGCGCTGCCCGGAGACAGCGACTCCGTCCGCGCCGCCTCGTACGGGCCAACAGGGTTTGCCGTCACGGGCGCGTCCGTGGCCCGGTATGTGTTCGCTGTGGGCAACTGGGACGCCTCCCTCTGGATTGTTCCCGGCGGGGTGCAGGAGGTGGGGCCCCACGCGCTGGATCAGCTGGGGGGGTGGCTGCAAGGAGTCCCGGTGCCGATGTGGTACAGCGAAGAGGCTGTTGCCGCGCACACCGCGGGCGAGGAGACCATCGCCGTGCCGGACCGCGGCTGACGGTGTCGGTGCCGGCCGTGCGAGCGGCAGTCATTCCGGTCGGGGGATGGAGACGCCGTTCCGCACTGGTGACAAACCCGGGGAGAAGCATGAACGCGGCATCCGCGGTCCCCGGCAATGGCCGGGGAGAGACGCCGAACAACGTGGAAGGAGATGACCGCCGGTCGTGGCCGGTTTAAGCTTCAGCCATCCGTTGCGGCCGACGGTCGCTCTCAAACTCTGGGACTTGGAGATGGCGGCGGAGATGACGGCGGTCATCCGTCAAAACGCCGCCCATATCCGGCGTGGGTTGGGTTGGCCCGCGCCGGACTATTCCCTTGACCACGCCCGCGCCTTCATCCGCAACGCCCGCTGGCAATGGGCGGAGAGCGGCATCTGGAACTGCGGCATTTGGGAGCAGGAGCGATTGGTGGGCGGCATCGGCATGAACACCACCGATGCCGCCAACCGCTCCACCCATCTTGGCTATTGGTTGGCCGAGACGGCTCAAGGGCGCGGCATCATGACCGATGCGTGCCGGGCGCTCACGGACGATCTGCTGACGGTCCGGGGATACAATCGCGTGGTCATTGCCGTGCGTCCCGACAACGCTCGCAGTCGAGCGATTGCGAAACGCCTTCGCTTCACCCATGAAGGTGTGCTCCGGCAAGTGCACCGGGATGGCGATCACTTTGTGGACTGGGTCATTTACGCCATGCTGGCTCAGGACTGGCCGGCGGGTGCTCGCGATCCAAACGGTCGCGCGCGGTGATTCCGGCACGGATTGCGTCCTCGACACGCCAACCTTGCGACTTTCCGGGAGTGCCAAGGGGCTGGGCCAGCGGGTCGCCAAGGCGGACCCTCCAATGCGTTCTCCCTCGGTTCGACGACCGTCTCGGACCGCCGGGTTCCGGGTGAGCGCCCTCGCCTCTCACCCCGGGCGGCCGACTCGCGCGTCCCGGGACCCGAAGCTGGACCGGCGGCTTCGCGATGCGCATCATGGAGGCAGCGGGCGGATGAACGGCAGATCATAGAGCCCGATGGCGCGTGTGCTCCATGGGGAGGGGTCGGTGAGAAGCAGCAGGAGAGTGAACCATGCCGTCGCGTTTGATGCACGTGGTCGTCGCCGCTGATATCGCAGAGGCCCTGTCCGTGCGCGATTTGGGCTCGCTGCTGCTGGGAGCGGTGGCACCGGACGGATCCTTCCACAAACCGCGCAGCCACGTCAAGGGGCCTCGGTTCAAAGCCTCCGGGGGCGCTCCGTTCGAGGTGGGACGCTTTGTGGCGCGCCACCCTCCGTCAATTGACCAAGCGTATCTTCTGGGCTATGTCACGCACCTGATGGCCGACGCGCTTTGGGCGCAGGTTCTGTACTTCAGTGGTGTCAAGCGAGACCTGCTGAGCACTCCGGAGGGATATGCCCGCCTGTACCGCGACTATGCTGTGCTGAACCACGTGCTCGGGTCCCGCCATCCCTTCGCTGAGTGGCGCGGGGCGCTGGCCGCCGCGCCCGCGCCGCCGGACTTGCCGGAACTGACGGCCGTCGAAGCGGAGCGGGCCCGCCAGGAGACACTCCAGGACATGACGGGAGAAGAGGGGGCCGGTCAAACGCTTCGGGTCCTCTCTCTGGAACTCGTCGACGCGTACTGCGAGCGGGCGGCGGTGGCTGTCGTCGATGCGAGCCGGGGATGGTGGCGCTAGCTGCCTCTTTCGGAAAGGGTCCGCAGACGCCGGGCGCACACCACCGAAAGCCCTTCGTAATGGGATCATGGGGTGATTCACGATGCCCTTGCGCCGCCCGGGCGGGCATTTCGTCGGGGCATCGTCCCCCCGCGTTTCCCCGGCATCAGACCCGGGGTCGGGGATGACCGGATGGGCGCGCATGGGACATCCGGGTGTTGGGAGTTCTGGCGGGCCGGACCGGTTTGACCGCCGTCCTCTCGGACGCGTTGGGTGTCTGCAAACAGCGGCGGCGCGGGCATGACCGGGGGTGCGTGCTCACCCGGGTGGCGGTCGCCATTGAAGACGGCGCCTTCACGCCGAGCGGCATCGCGGTCTTTTGGCCCCCCGATCGGTTCGGCCCAGTGGCTCGCCGCCGACGGCCGGGCGCCCGCGAGGGCGGGAACATCCCGTGCTGCGGCCGGGCGAATGCCGCTCATTCGACACCCCTGCAGAGTCGGTAGACACCTTCACATCCAGCCCGACGCCGCGAAATGCCCGGCAGGGTCCCTGCCGGGCAGGGATGCCGCCCACGGTTCGAGAAAGGCCCTAGCATCGGCGTTGACGCCGAGGAATTTTGGGACCCGTGAAAGGCGTGGTGCGCATGTTTGACCCCCTGCACAACCCGTATCCATCGCGACGCGCTCCGGTCTATGCGCGAAATGGCATGGTGGCGACCGGTCAACCGCTGGCGGCCCAGGCGGGGCTGTTTGTCCTGCGGCAAGGCGGGAACGCGGTGGATGCCGCCGTGGCCACCGCGGCCGCCCTCACGGTGGTGGAGCCCACCTCCAACGGCATCGGCAGCGACGCGTTCGCGTTGATCTGGAACGACGGCCAGCTGCATGGGTTGAACAGCAGTGGCCCGGCGCCCCGAACTCTGTCGCTGGAGGTCCTGGCCGCCCAAGGCGTGCGGGAACTGCCCACCCACGGCTTTTTGCCCGTCACCGTCCCGGGAGCGCCGGCCGCATGGGCGGCCCTCGCCCGGCGGTTCGGGCGACTGCCGCTCACCGCCACCCTGGCTCCCGCCATCGCGTTGGCCGAAGAGGGCTTTCCGCTGTCTCCGACGCTGGGCCGCGGCTGGGCCCAAGCCGCCCGCACGTATCGGGAGCGCCTGTCGGGTCCCGAATTCGCCGCTTGGTTCGAGACGTTCACGCCCGGCGGGCACGTTCCGGCCATCGGAGATCTGTGGCGCTCGCCGGACCACGCCGCGAGTCTACGCGACATCGCCGAGACGGACGCCGAAAGCTTCTACCGGGGCCGCCTCGCCGATGCCATTGATGCTTTCTCCCGTCAATACGGCGGATACCTGCGGGCCGAGGACTTGGCGGCCTTCGAGCCCGAGTGGGTAACCCCCATCACCGTCTCCTACCGGGGCTTCGATATTTATGAGATTCCGCCGAACGGACAGGGTTTGGTTGCGCTGCTGGCCCTGAACATCCTGGCCCAAGGGGACCCGGACGCGCTGGCTGTCCCTGATTCGGTCGAAACCTACCATCACCAAATTGAGGCGCTCAAGCTGGCTTTCGAAGACGGACTGGCCTACATTGCCGACCCCCGGCGAGCGTCGGTGCCGGTCGCGGAGCTGTTGAGCGAGGCCTATGCCCGATCCCGCCACGCGCTCATCGGCCGGGAGGCCCTGCTGCCGAAGCCCGGCAATCCCTATGCCGGGGGCACCGTATACCTTTGCACGGCCGACGGCGAGGGCCAGATGGTTTCGTACATTCAAAGCAACTACATGGGTTTCGGATCCGGCTTGGTCGTGCCCCATACGGGCATCGCGCTTCAAAATCGGGGCCACAACTTCACCTTGGACCCGAGCCATCCGAATCGGTTGGAACCCGGCAAGCGCCCCTATCACACCATCATCCCCGGATTTCTGGCGCGAGACGGCCGGGCGGTGGGCCCGTTTGGCGTCATGGGGGGATTCATGCAGCCGCAGGGCCATCTCCAGGTCCTGTCGCATCTGCTCGACCACCAGCTGAATCCCCAAGCCGCCCTCGATGCCCCCCGGTGGCAATGGCGATCGGGGCGCACGGTGGAAGTGGAGCCCGGCATCGATCCGGCTCTGCTGGATGCGCTCTCGGCCCGCGGGCATGACCTGCGGATCGCGTCCGGACGCGGTGGCTTCGGCCGCGGCGAGATCATCTGGCGGCTGGATTCCGGCGTCTTGGTGGGCGGCACGGAACCACGGACCGACGGGCAGGTGGCGGCTTGGTAGCCGCGCCGGCGCCCGAGGTCCGGCGTCGATTCCCTGCAGGAGGAGTGACGCGCGTGGTGATAGACGTTCACGCCCATTATTATCCGCGGCCATATCTTGAGGGCTTGGGCCGCCCGGACCTGCCCCCGCGCGAGGCCGCCCCTTTGGCCGACCTCGATCTGGGAGAGCGCCTCGCGCTCATGGACGACACCGGCATTCACATGCAGGTGCTGTCCGTCGCCCAAGCCCAACCCTACCTGACGGACCGCCAAGCGGCCGCCGAGGCGGCACGGCTGGCCAACGAGCTGTTTTCCGAGGCTTGCCGCGCCCATCCCGATCGGTTCCGGGTATTTGCCACGCTCCCCCTGCCGCATGTCGCCGAAGCGCTGGACGAGATTGGCCGCGCCTTCCGGGACCGCCATGTGGTGGGCGTCACCGTTGGCTGCAGCATCAACGGTCAGCCGTTGGACGACCCGCGCTGGGATCCGGTGTGGGCTGAGCTGGACCGACGCCGAGCCGTCGTGTTTCTCCATCCGGTCGGCCTCGCGGATGCGCCATGGCTGAGGGACTACGGACTCGTCTGGCAGGTGGGCGCCCCGTTTGAAGACACGGTCGCCGCGTTGCGCCTCGTCCAATCCGGACTGGTTCGCCGTTTCCCGCAGGTCCGCATCATCGTGCCCCACTTGGGCGGTGTGTTGCCGTTTCTGGAGGCCCGACTGACACGGCAGGCGGGACGTCCGAGCCTGCTTGAGGATCTCCGCCGTTTCTACTACGACACGGTCAACGGATCCGCGTCCGCGCTGCGGTCGGCGGCGACCGTATTCGGCGCCGACCGCCTGCTGTTTGGCACCGATTATCCCTATTGCAGCGTGGACGACTTCCAACATCACCTCTCCTATCTCGCCGCGTCCAATGTCTCGACGGCCGACGTGGCCGCCATGCGTGGCCGCACCGCAGCCGTCTTGCTGGCGCTGACGCCGGAAGCGTCTTCGCCTCGATGAGCCGACTCGCGCGAGGACGCGACGGCGGGGTTGCCGAGGACAGACCATCCGGCGGCGCCCGGGCCCGTTTCCCCACCCGGGCGCCGGGAGCCAACGGGTGAGCCACCCGGCTCGGCCTCCACAATCTGTTACGATAGCGGCGACAGAGGTCAGCGACCTCCACGCCCAATCCGGAGCGGCCGATGGGGCAGCAACACAAAGCCTTCGGAGCGGTCGTGCGGCGGAGGGTCGAGAAAGGGACACAGGATGCGGCGGACGGTATTGACGGCGGCGACGGTGATTGACGGCAGCGGCAGCGCACCCGAGGTCCGCGATGTCTGGGTGGAGGGCCCCTACATCACCCGCGTTTCCAAGCCCACATATATCCACGAGGGGTGGACCGTGGTCCCGGCGGACGGGCTGACCCTGACTCCCGGATTTATTGACGTGCACTCCCACGCCGATGCGGCGCCGTTCCTGGACCATCCCGACGACTGCAAGATTCTGCAGGGTGTGACCACGGAGGTGGTGGGCAACTGCGGCTTCAGTCTGTTGGGACGGGACACGGCCACACCCGGGCAAGGCCGTCCGGTGGACTACCTGCGGGCGGTGGATGAAGCGGCCCCGGTGACGAATGTGGCGCCGCTGGTTGGACACGGAGCCGTGCGCGGTCTGCATGTCGGGCTCGACGCGCGCGCGCCTACGCCGGCTGAAATGCACGCCATGCGCGACACATTGGAAGAAGCGTTGGACGAAGGCGCCTTTGGCGTCTCCAGCGGGCTGTTCTACACCCCGGGCTCGTATGCGGATGTTGATGAACTGGCCGAGTGGCTCACCGGATTCGGACAGCGGCCCATGGTCTATGCGAGTCACATCCGCAATGAAGGCGACGGCTTGCTCCAAGCGGTGGACGAGTTTCTGCAAGTGGGCCTAGCCGCGGCCGTGCGGCTCGAACTGTCGCATCACAAGGCGGCCGGCATCCCCAACTGGGGTAAAACTGCCCTGACCTTGCGCCGCATTCAGGAGGTGCGGGCTCAGGGCGTTGACGTCGCGCTGGACGTCTATCCGTACACCGCCTCCAGCACCAGTATCTCCGCCAATCTGCCCCCCTGGGTTTTGGATGGCGGGATCGATGCGGCATTGGCGCGGCTGGCCGATGAAAGCCAGCTCGGACGCATAGAACGGGACTGTGTCGAGGGTGTGCCCGGCTGGGAAAGCATGATTGCCGCCACGGGTTATGACCGCATGGTCATTGCCGGCACAAAAACCGGCGAGGGGCAGGGTCAAACATTGACCGACTATGCTGCCGCACGGGGCCTCTCGCCTTTTCGCGGCATGGTCCACCTGCTCAGGGAAAACCGGCTGGAGGCCAGCATGGTGGCCCACAGCATGCAGGAAGGCGATCTGCTGCGCGTGCTGGACGACGCGCGCTGCTGGATTGGCTCGGATGCCGGATCCGTGCGTCGCGACAGCCACCCGCATCCTCGTCTCACGGGAACGTTTCCCCGGGTGTTGGGGACGTTCGTCCGCGACCGGGGGCTCCTTTCGTGGGAGACGGCGGTGCATCGGATGACCGGAGGCCCGGCCCACCACTTTCATATCCCGGACCGGGGAGTCGTTGCGCCGGGGGCAGTGGCGGACCTGGTGCTGCTGGACAGGGCCGCTGTGGCCGATGGGTCCAGCTTCGACGAACCCTGGCGGCCGCCCGTGGGCATCCACTCCGTATGGATGGCGGGCGAGCAGGTGGTGGACGGTGTCCGCTACGTAGGATCGCGCAATGGTCGCCGCTTGACGCCCGGCGACCCACCCGCCCGACGGATGTAGCGGACCGCGCTCCCGGAACGGGTCTAGGGACATCGGGTGGCGATGGGGGGCGTCCCGAGCGGATCTCCGCCACAATGGCGGGCCGGTCCGGCTCTGTCGGTCGAAGACTTGGGTGGCACAAGGCAGGTGGGCATTTTCATGATACAGGTAGAGATACCCGGGCGAGGCGTGCTGGAATTGTCGCACGCCGTGTTCGACTTCAATGGAACCTTGGCGTTGGACGGGGCGTTGCTCCCCGGCGTGGCGGACGATATGGCCCGGTTGTCCGCCGTCCTATCCTGCGTCCTGGTGTCCGCCGACACGCACGGAACCTTGGCTCGGGTGGGTCAAGGCCTCGGATGTCCTCTCCATGTTGTGACCCGGGGCGAGGACAAAGCCATCTTGGTTGAACAGCTGCCAGGGAGCGTGGTGGCCATCGGCAATGGTCAGAACGATTGGGCCATGTTCCAGGCGGCGGCCTTGAGCATTGCCGTGTTGGGACCCGAAGGGGCTTCCGGGCGGACGCTGGCCGCCGCCGATGTGGTCGTTCGCGATGTCCACGACGCGTTCGGACTGCTGCTGGATCCGACGCGGTTGGTGGCCACGCTGCGGATGTGAAGGCTGAGAGCGGCGACGGACAACGCGGGAGGTCACGGAATGGCTGAAGAGACATTGGTGCAGGAGATAGGGTCCGTTCCGGTGTTGGCGCGCCCGCAGGCGCTTGAGGGTGACGGACCGTTGGTCATCGTGCTGCACGGCATGAGCACCACGCCGGAAATGCTGCGGGAGGGCTGGCCCGACCGGGAGCCAGACAGCCTCGACCGGATTTATTGGCGGCTCCCCGTCCTGCGCGAAGGAGCCGGTCGGGTGCGCGCTCGGCGGGACGCCGATGTGTTCCGGCAGCTGTTCGCCGCCGTGTGGGCAGAGAGTCGAAACGAGCTGCCGCGCCTGCTGGACGCGGTGGGAGACCGTCCGGTGGGCCTGTTCGGCTTCTCCATCGGGGCGTATCTGAGCCTGTGGGGAGCCGCCGACCAGCCGAAGGTTCGCGCCGTCGTCGCAGTGGGCGGCGTTCCCAACTTCGACTATCTGCTGACCTACTATCCCGACTACAATTGGCAACAGCCCGACGTGCAAGCGCTACGCAAAGCCAGTAATCTGATGGCGCAAGTGGATCGTCTGGCCCAAGTGCCTACGGACATCCTGCATGGCCGCCACGATGAGGTGGCGCGTTGGGAGTGGATGGTGCCCTTGGCGGAAACCCTCCAGGCGCGTGATGCGGATCGCCATCCCTACACCCTATATCCCTCCTTGCGCCATCGTCTGGTTCCCCAGGGAGCCGAAGAGGACATCGATGTCCAGACGGTGCGCCGGAACGCCACCGGCTGGTTCCAGCGCTGGCTCAACGCATAGGGCTCGAAGAGTCGAGGGAGAGCGGAGAGTTGGCGCGGTCGGATCAACCGGGCCAACTCACCTCACCGTAGCGGTGGCCATGGACCGCCCTCATCGCTCCTCTGAGGGCAGATCCGCGGGACAGGTTCCGGAAGGGCTGGCGGTGTCCTCCATCAATACACGGGCGGGGCTCCGGGCGGCCGTTGGGCCCAGCCCGTTACCGGAAGGAGCACCCGGCACGCTTGATGCCGCTACAGCCTCTTGCCAATGGTCCCGTCCCCCGGGACGCACCGCGCAGTATGGCCGCAACAGCGCCGAGGACCTGACGTCCGTTGCTGATGTCGGCGGCGGCGTGACCACGTTCACATATTCCCGTGCGAACTTGCTCACGGGAATCACCGATCCGCTGGGCCGCACCCTCTGGACCTATGCCGACGACGCGGCTGGGCAGCTGCCGTCAACCACGGACCCCCTTGGGTGGATGACGATGGTCACTGACACTTCTTTCGACGAGCGCACAGCGATGACCGGCCCGTCCGGCACGACGACCACCTACACCTATAACGCCGACGGGGATCTGACCCACCTGGCACGGCCCCTGACGGGGACGTCTAGTAGCCAGACCACGGCACTCACCTACGGGAATGCGCGCCAGGCGAGCCGGGCGACGTCACCGCGATGACCGATGCGAACGGGCACACCCGGATCCTTGGCTAGGACAGTCCAGGATCTCACGAGCCTTACGGGGTCCGCTCACGAACGAGACCACCTATGCGTACAAGGTGATCGGCGAGCCGACGAGAATGGTCAGTCCGCAAGGCAATGTGTGCGGGGGCACGCCGTCCCCATACACTGGGGTTAGGTTGGAATCGTGGACACCCCGAAAAGGGGATCGTCGACAATCAACCGAGCGCGGGGAAGGCGAATGACCCGGCCACAGGGTGATGCGGCGTGTAAAGCGCGAGCGGTGGAGTGGGTGGCGCGGAAGACGAAGCCCGCCAGCGTCATCGCGGAGGAGCTGGGGGTGCCCC
>DAHVOH010000119.1 GCA_027318915.1 Clostridiales bacterium | reverse complement strand
GCTTCGAGGAGGCTCGGGCGGCGATCAGGCGCACGAGCGGCGTCGTGCTCGGAAAGCGCCAGGTCGAGCAGCTCGCGGCGCGCTCGGCGGTGGACTTCGATGAGTTCTACGCCGCTCGCAGCGCCCCGGCCGCCCACGCGGGCGAGGTCCTGCGCGCGCTGGCGGCACACGCTCCGCTGCTCCTCGAGACTGTAGCCCTGGCGAGCCTGCTCCTCGGTGGATACGCGCGCGTAGATAATGTAGATGCCCATTGACGCCTATTCGCGGTCGGCGCGGCCGGTTCCTTCGCGCACGGGAATCCGCGTCGGTCTTCTCCCGACGCGCCGGCCCGGGACCGAACCCCACCGGGCGTCTCGGGGGGCGGCCGGGTGGGCACCGTCCGGGACGGCGTTCGGGAATGTCGGTTCCCCCGGGCTCGCAGCAGATCGGCGGGATCGGGCGCGGCCGACATCGGGTCCGTGTCGCCGGCAGCGCTGCGATGCCCCGGGCCGGCGGGATGCAGCGGACGCTCCATCGCGGCGCCACCCATGACCCTGCACCGCGCGGCATGGAGGCGCGGCCAGTTCCGCCGTCGCCCGCCACATAGGGCAATGCGAGCTTGCGGACGACGGGCTCGTCGGCATGGCGGATGCGCCCGGGCATCAGCGTGACGATCGGATACCGGGCCGCACCCCGCCTCCACGCCGGCCAGAAGCCGCCGTCCCGACCTGACCGGCGAGGCGCGACGCGTCCGTCGGTCGCCTATCCGACCACCTTTGCCCCCGCCGGTCGGCGACGGCCATTCGCCCTCAGTGGCCGATGACTGGACTAGCCGCGATGCCCGATGCTCAGACGACGCATCCGAGCCGGAACGGCTTTGGGCAGGAGACGCCCGGGCGGGTACGATGGGGCGCACACATCCGTGTTCGACCACCTGACCGGCAGGAATTGTGAGCGGCAATGCCGAATTTTGTCAGGACTAGGGAACCGGCGCCGTCGTGTGGGGTCGGGGGACGGGTGTGTTGGGCGGGGAGTCGACCGCGGCAGGGGGTCAGCATGCGGCGTTCATCACTGTCGGTGTTGTGGGGGCGGTTTCTGGGACGGTGGGGCGCCGTGCTCCTGGCGACTCTGGCCGGCACGGCTCTGCTGGTCGGGTGCGGGGCTGAGGCCGCCGGCACCTTGGTGACCACCGTGGGTTCGGGGACCGCCGGCTCGGGTAGCGCCCAAACAGCGGCGCGTGCTGCGGAGCGCGATGCGGTCGTGGCGCGCGCGGCGGCGGGACGCGTGCAGACGGCGTGGGCGTCGGCTGAGAGCGCGATGGCGCGCGCCCTGGCGCTCTCCGCGCTGACATCGGCCCGGATCCCCACGGCTCCCAGCCCGGCCGGAGCGCTCGCGGCGGCCAGGAGCTCGGTGGCCGCTATTCAAGCCGCAGTTCCCGGAGCCCAGGCGGCGCTCGCACAAGCCCTTCATGCCCTGGCGATCGTGCAGGGAGCGACCGGGTCGGCTCCCGCCAATGTTCGAGACGCCGTGCAGGCGGCGCAGCACGCAGTGGCTACGGCACTGGCCATTCAATCGGAAGCCCTTGCCGAGGAACAGCAGGCCCAACGGGCCGTGAGCGCCTGGCTCCAGGTTCACGACGGGCAGCCGGGATATTTGGGCATCGTGGGCATCAACCCCACCGCCGGGTTTGGCGTGGGCGGATGCGAAATCGTGACGGCTCTCCCCGGCACCCCCGCCGCCACCGCGGGGCTGGTCGGGTCGACCCAGCGGACGGACCCGGTCGGCGACACCATCTATCGTTTGATTGACATGACCGACGGGCATGCGGACTGGGCCATTCCCGACTGCCAGGCGCTGACCGCGGCCATGGCCGAGACGCGACCGGGAGACTTGGTCCAGGTCGACTACTATCACCGCCACGTGGTGTGGTATCTGCTGTCGGGCGTCTGGGAGCCGAAAACGGTGGACGTGCAGCTGGGACAGAGTGCCTGCCCGCCTCCCCTGACGGCGCCGATTGTGAACACACGGCTTCGCGTCACGCTCCAATTGACGGGTCCGGCGGGGACTGCCGTCGTGCCGGCCATAATCGACACCGGCGGGGCGGACGGATGGTTCGACGCCGGCCTGCTCAACCGACTGGGGTTCGCCCCCATTCCTGGATCACGGTTCAACGCGTCCGGATACCTCGGGGCGCCGCCCGGCACGGTGGGGTATGTCTACCGCATCCCGTTTCCGGCCATCGACGATCGGGGCCGATTCGTCGCGCTCGGTCAGGGGAGCACGATGGTCGAGGGCATCGTCGGGCTGTCTTCATGGGAGCACGGAATTGGCCGTGCAGGCATCGGCCCCGCGCAGCTGACGCAGGTCACTCTGCTGGACTCCGGGTCGACGTGGTCCATCAGTTGGCCGGGGTGCGGCGAGTGAGGTCGGGCGATGGCCACCCCTCAGGAGGATGAGGCGCCGAGCAGCCCTTCGAGGCGGCGCCGGGGCTCGGCCAGGGACCGGGCGTGTTGCCCCATGCCCGCCCAGGGATCGCCCCGCTGCGCCAGTCGCGCCGGCACGTCGGCGAATTTGAAGGTCTGCGGCCCCAGCGCGGGGTCCTGCAGTTCCTCCCAGGCGATTGGGGTTGCCGCCGGCGCTCCCGGCCGCGCCCGCAGCGAGTATGGCGCGACGGCGGTCTGCCCATAGCCGTTGCGCATCACATCCACATAGAGCCGCCCGCCGCGGTCGGCTTTGCGGGGCTCGGTGGTGACGAGTCCGGGCAGGCGTCGTGCCGCCGCCTCGGCCAGCCGACGGGCGAACGCGCGCACATCGTCGAACCCCGTCCGAGGGAGGATGGGAGCCACCACATGGAGTCCCCGCGATCCCGTCGTCTTCACGTAGGGTACCAGCCCCAGCTCGTCAAGCAGGGCCCGCAGCGTCAGCGCCGTTTGGCGGACCATCTCGAAGTCGGTGCCGGGCGGGTCGAGGTCCAGCACGACGCGGTCCGGCATCTCCAGGTGGTCGCTCCGGCTCAGCCAGGCATGAAAGCTCACGCAGGCTTCGGCAGCCAGTGCGGTCAGCCCGGCGACGTCGTTGCCGACCGCCTGGAGGATGGTGCCCCCCTCGCGGCGCGGGACCTCGACGCGCGCGACCCAGGTCGGAAAGGTGGTGCCGAGCTGCTTTTGATAAAAGCCACCCGCGTCGATGCCGTCCGGAAACCGTTGCACCATGAGGGGACGACCCCGGATATGTTCAAGCATCCAGGGCGCGACGGCCAGGTAGTAGGAGACTAGGTCCCGCTTCGTAATCCCGTCGGCGGGAAAAAGCACTCGGCTCGGATGGGGAACCACCACGGTGCGTCTTCCGGCGCGAACTCTGTCCTCGGTTGCCAACGCTGCCGCCTCCCGCGTTCGAAGCGATCCCGCGCTCCCCGCCCGGCCCTTCGGACGGATCGGGACGCACCCCGAGCATGCACAAGATTGTCCCCGGCGGCAAGCCGCCTGGCGCTTCGGGACCGATCCCGGTCCGACCCGCGTTCGGCCGGCCGTCGCGGAACCAGCGGCCGCTCATGAGCCCGCGGGACGTTCGGGGACCGGGTGGTCCAGACGTCTGCGGCGATCGGCCACCACCCTGCAGGCCCCCGAGCGAAGTGACGTCCCTGGCGACGTGGAGCCGACCGGAACCGCCCCCCGTAGAGTCCGACCCTCTGCTCTATCGGAGACGCAATCACCGACGACAACAGAGGGCGTCCCCGACGATCCGGGCTTGGATGGGTCCGGCCATTGCCAAGCGGATCACCGGCCCGAGCGCTTCTCCGGCCGTCCGTGCTGATGTCGGTGGAGTTCGGGGGGACTCGTGGACGCCACGCCAAGGGACTTGGTCGACCATCACCCTGATGAGGGCATCACCGCTGAGCCGGCAGCCGTGTGATGCGGAGGTCAAGGGGCCGCGCCCACCCGGTGCCCAGGCCGCGGCGGCACGTCCGACTCAGACGCCGGCGGGCGGTCTCCCCCAAGACGGCCGGGCGTTCTGGGTGTCCCCAAGGCGGTCCGGCGGCGCGCCCGCGAGGGGATGGCCGTGAAGACCATAGACCCGTTCATGCGCCGGACGGACCCCGGGCCCCTGGCGCCGCCACCGGGCCATCCCCGATTCCGACCGGGCCTTCCGGAGGCGGACGGGCGGCGGGCGCTGGAGCGCGCGGCGCCGCCCGCCGCTGGGCGTACCCCACCCCTCCACCCGCGGCCGTCCGTACGCGGCGGCGAGGTGGCCCACCCGCCGCGCCCGTTCCGGCATCACCCCGAGCAGGACTCGGAAGAAAACGGCTCGGACGACGCCGGTGGCGAGCGTCCGAGCCCACCCGGCCCAAGCCGGTGTGGGTGTCTCGGAGTGTTTTCCGGACCCAGGTGGAAGCCCGGGCGGCGAGCCGTGAGTCCATCGAGATCTTCGACCACCCGCCGCGGCCCCATCGCGCCCTGGGCTGTCGGACACCGCTGGCAGTGCCTCAGCGATGCCGTCCCCTGTTCGGCTGTCCGCGATCGCGGATGAAGTCCCCGGCGGCGGACGGGGTGCACGGCCGCGGAGGCGTCGGCGGACAAGCGGATTTGACGACCGTTGCCGGCAGGATCACCCGCCCGGCGGGGCGAAGGCGAAACGGATGGGCTGGAACGTCAAGTCCCGGCGTCAGCAAACAGCGATGGGAGGCACAAGAATGTTTCCGAAAGTCCTTGTGGGGGCCGTGGTGGCACTCGGAGGCGCCGCGCTGCTGAGCGCCTGCGGCACCACCGCGCCAAGCAGCCAGGCGGCCCGCCCGAAGTCCGTGGTGGTCGCCATCACGGGTGGCACGCCGAATTTCTGGTTCCCGATGAACTCGGCGCCCGATTTTACCGAGCTCAATGGGGAGATGAACCACCTCATGTATCTGCCGCTCGTCAACGTGAGCCACACCAACGCGGTCAGCTTTCAGCAGGCCGTCGCCGAACGCATCGTGCCCAATGCGTCCGGAACGGTGTACAAAGTCTACTTAAAGCCCAATCTTCAGTGGTCCGACGGTCGGGCGGTCACGGCCAGCGACGTGGTCTTCGCCTGGGACGTCATTCGGGCCGCCAGTCAGACGAGTCCCGCGCCGCCCTGGTACTATGGCGGGGCGGGCATGGGCGGGGTTCCCACCCGTTGGCAGAGCGTGGTCGCCGACGGACCTCATGCCGTGGTGGTGACGCTGAATCAGCCCACGAATCCCAACTGGTTCGAGCACAACGGTCTCACGCAAATCTTCCCGATGCCGGCGTTCCTCTGGAACCGCTATCCGCACAACATGACCCGGGAATTGCAGTACATTCTCAGTGTGGCCAACAATCCCGGCAACCCTGTCTACCGCGTCGTGGACGGCCCCTATGAGTTCTCCCGGACCGCGGACAACATCTACTGGGATTTCATTCCCAATCCCCACTATTACGGCCGCAAGGGGCAATTCCGGGTGGTCTTCCAATATGTGACGTCCTCGTCCGCGGAGTTCACGGCGCTGGAGAAGGGCGAGATTCAGGTGGGCACACTGCCGTTCTCGCTTTACGCGTCGCGAGGCCAGTTGAGCCAGGATCACCTGCGGGTGATCTACCCGTTCGGCTTCAACTACCTCACGCCCAACGAGAACGCGCATGCGGCTCAGGTCAACGGCGCGTTCGCGCTGACGTATGTGCGTCAGGCGCTGCAGATGGGAATCAACCAGCCGGCTATCGTGAAAGCGCTCTACCATGGGCTCGCGACGCCGGAGTATGATCAGGTGCCGCCCGAACCGCCGACAGTGTTTGATGACCCGCACCTGGCGACCCTGCGCTACAATCCGGCCCAGGGCGTGCGCCTCCTGGAATCGCATGGGTGGCGCCTCCACAACGGGATTATGACCAAGGGCGCCATGCAGTTGAAATTCACGCTCCTCTATCCGTCCGGTTCCCTCACCTACCAGAACGAGATGGAATACCTGGCCAGCACCTGGGCGAAGGAAGGGATTCGCGTCAGCCTCAAGTCGGAATCGGGCGGCACGATTTTCGCCGAAGCCACCCAATCCAGTCCGACAACATGGGCCATGGGCGACACCATCGGGTGGATCTACGGACCCGATTTCTACCCCACCGGCGGCGAGTTTTTCCTGCCGACGTCGGGGGCCAACAACGCCGGGTATGCCAGTAACACGATGACCCACTTGATTCACGAAACGTATATGCCGGGATCTCCGGCGCAAATCCAGCGGCGATTCGACCAGTTTCTGGCCTACGAGGCCAATCAAGTCCCGGTGTTGTGGGTCCCCTACGCCCCGAATCTGTTTGAGGTCAACCGCGGGCTGACGGGATTTAGGAACTCGTACAATCCCATCACCGGCTTCTACTATCCGAACGCGTGGAGTCCGAGCCGCTGATCGGGCCGGTTCTGCCGCTCCCCATCGGGAATGGACGGCGGTCGCTGGCGGGAAACCGGAAGCGGCCGCCGCGGTGTTCCCGGGCAGCCCTGAAGGCGGCCTACCCCCTCGACCGCTCGACGTCCCGGATTCGAGGCGGCGTCCTGCCGACGCCTCGCGCGCGGCCTGATCCGCGGTCAGGCGAAGGCCACGCGGCTCAGTTGTAGGCGGTCGGTGTCGATCCGCTCGCCGTCCGCATGGGTCGAGAGACCCAGTCGTCGGCGACGGTGTAGGCCACCGGGATGATGCCGAGGGTCAACAGGGTCGAGGTGACCAGTCCACCGATGACAGCGATGGCCATCGGCTGGTGATCGGCCGACCCGGGACCGAGGTGGAGGGCCAGCGGCAACATCGCCATAATCATGGTCGCAGACGTCATCACGATGGGTCGCAGTCGAGTTTTGCCCGCCTCCACCAACGCGGCCCGGCGGTCGTAGCCGCGTCGGCGCAGGGTCTGGGTGTAGTCGACCAACAGGATCGCATTTTTGGTCACCAGGCCCATCAACATGATGAGACCGACGATGGAAAAGATGTTCAGCGTCTGCCCCGTCAGCGCCAGCGCGCCGAGAGCCCCGACGCTGGCCAGCGGGACGGTCATCAGGATGGCGAGCGGCAGCACCAACGATTCATAGAGCGCCGCCATGAGCATGTAGACCAGCAGCACCGACAGGCCGAGCGCGCCCAACAGCGGCCCGAAGGCCGTGTGTTGTTGATTCACCTGTCCACCGAACAGCACTTGGTACCCGGGTGGGAGAGCCACTCCCCGCAGCGCGCGCCGAACGGCGCGGACGGCCGACCCGAGTGGAATCGGCCCGTTCAAGCCGGCGGTCACTGTATCGGCGTAGAGACGGTTTTGCTGGAGAATGGCCGTGGCGGCGTCTGTCCGCACCAACCGGCCGATGGTCGCCAACG
>DAHVOH010000118.1 GCA_027318915.1 Clostridiales bacterium | reverse complement strand
TCGTGCGCGGCCCAATGGTGACACGATCCGGCGACGGCGGCGCCGACATTCTCGATCCGTAGCGCAACGCCACTAGTAGTTCCATTCCTAATAGTTGACGTGATTGATGAGAGGGGGGTACGCTGGAGAAAACTCCGGAGGTGATCGCCCGTGGCCGCTCCCCGGACCATTCCGGCTCTCACGCTCACCGCTGCAGACGCTGACTATTTAGACCAGGTCGCCCACTCCCGGACCGCCCCGCTCCAACAGGTGGAGCGGGCGCAGATGTTGCGCGCCTATGCGGCCGGGGCGAGTATTCCGGCCGTGGCCCAGGCGTTAAACCAGCAGCCGAACAAGGTCCTGCGGTGCGTGAAGAAAGCGCTGCAGTTTGGGCCCCGGCGGGCGCTCCGTGACCTGCCGCGGACCGGGCGCCCGCGCCGGATTACCCCCGAGGCGCGGGCGTGGATCATCAGCCTCGCCTGCCAGAAGCCGACGGACGTGGGGTGGGCGCCCGAGTTCTGGTCGGAATCCCTGCTCGCCCGCTATGTGCGCGAACACGCCCCGGCGGCGGGTCACCCGAGTGCGGCCCACGTCCGGCAAGGCACGATCTCCAAGATCTTGGCGGCCCATGACCTCCATCCGCATCGCATCCAGTACTACTTGCAGCGCCGCGATCCGGACTTTGACCGCAAGATGGTGCAGGTGCTCCATGTCTATCAGCAGGTGACACTGGAACTCGACCCGGCGGATGGGCGGCCGACGGTGCGCTGGTCCTACGACGAGAAACCGGGGATCCAGGCGTTGGCCCGGGTGGCCCCCGACCGTCCCCCGCAACCGGGCCGACCGGGCGCTGAGACGTGGCAACGGGATTACGAATACCGCCGACTCGGGACGCTAAGCCTGCTGGCGGGGATCGACCTCGCCACCGGGGAGGTGGTGGGATTAGTGCGGCCCCGGCATCGAAGCGCCGAGTTTGTCGAGTGGCTCCGGGTGCTCGATGCCAAGTATCCGCCGGAGATGAAGATCCAGGTGGTGCTCGACAACCACTCCGCGCACACGTCCAAGGAAACCCAGGCCTACCTGGCGACCAAACCGAACCGCTTCGACTTCGTGTTCACACCGACCCATGGATCCTGGCTCAATCTCATTGAGATGTTCTTTGCGAAGCTCAGCAAACAGTGTCTGCGGGGGATCCGGGTGGAAACCCGTGAAGAACTCGCGGCCCGGATCACCCAGTACCTGGACTGGTTGAACACCGACCCGGTGCCCTTCCGTTGGCGGGCCTTCAAACTCCTCGACCTCCATGACACCGCTAGTTAGGAATGCCCCTACTAGTGGGCGGCACGGGAACCTGCCCGCGCCCAGAAGCCGACGGCGATCGCCTGACGGCGGTCCCCCAGAGGGACGCTTTTACACACAAAAGAGGACTTGGCCACCCTCCCTCCCTCTACCGGTGATATGCTTGGATCATAGAGGAGTTGGACGATGCAGTTGTCGCTATATTCGTCAGTCGCCCGCGCGCATCCGTTTGGACTCTACCAAGTCATCCGATGGGCTAAGCGGTTTGGCTACGGTCAAATCGACATCCGTGGCTCGTCCTTGTACTCGTTCGCTGTGAACGAAAACTCCCGGAAGACCCTAGGATATGACATGGTCAATCCCAGCCGCTTGGACACCAGTGCCAGGCAGGATCTTTTGACCGCCCTGACGGATCACGGTGTGGGCGTCAGTTCAATCTCCAGCTACGTCCCGTTGACTGTTGCTGAGCCGCGATTGCAAGACCAGGCTATGGCTATGCTGAGGACGTACGTTGACCTAGCCGTTGACTTAAAGTGCCCGGCCATCCGAACGTATGGCAACGACGTGCATAGCCCCGACGAGTACAACGAGGCTTTTGCCAACCATGTGGTACTACTTCGGGAGATCGCGGCCTATGCCGCAACCCGAGGTATTGACCTGCTGATCGAAACTAATGAAAACACCGTGACACCAAACTTGGATACGGCGTTCAAGGTGCATGACTTGGTAGGGGCCCGCAATCTACACGTCGTGTTGGATCTCGCCAATGTATACTTTGCCGGCACGCCCTTGGGTGACCTTGATGCGGAGGTACACAAGATCGATGAGCGGGTGACCATGTTGCACGTCAAGAATGTCCAGATGACGTCCGACGCTGAGGTAACGTATCAAAGCGGTAAGGGACGGGCCTTCGTATGGACGGACTTAGCATCGGGCGACCTCAACTGGAAGACGTATTTGGCCCATGCGCGGGCACGTGGCTTTGATGGGCCGATTGTCTACGAGTACGCTAATCCCTTCAAGGGAATGAGTGAGCAGTTTTGGGACCGTGTCCCACCCCCGAATGAGGCGGCACTCACCGCCGCACAATTTCTCCGTGCCGTCGTCGCATAGGGGCTCATCGTTCCTCGATTGTTCGACCCAAGACGTCGGCCAGGGCCCGCTCATGGCCCACGTTGCCGGGAAACACGATGAAAGGCATGCCGGCCCATCGCGAGTTTGGTTGCCCCACCCATACCGAGACGCCCGATATGATTTGCCCAAGCACGTGTGCGCGACGTATGTTGAGGGCGTGCGTAGCGATCTCCCGGGCCGTAATCCCACCTTTGGCTATTATCAAACGGGGCGGCGTGATAATGGACTTCACCACCTCAACCAAGGCACCCGCCACGACTTGCCCGATTCGTAGCGTGTCCGTCCGGTCCTCGCCGCGGATCGGCGTACGGCTGGTCGAGACGATTACGTGCGCGCCGCGCGCGAGGTCCTCATTCACGGCCAGCGCGGCCTCCCGGACGGCCTGGGCACGGCTCCCCTCGGTCAACAGGCGCAAAACGTCCAACTCTACGTGATCTACTGCAGGGTCCTCCAGCGCAAGTGCAAGCTGTCGGGTGGTACTCGCGACATGGGATCCCACGACCACGAGAACCCCCCTGGACTGACCCGAAGCAGGAACAGGAACCGCCTTGATCCAGCCGGATGCTTCCGGTTGCCCGCTATAGGACTTGACGAACGACGAAGCAGTGCGAAAGAGGAAGCGCTGTCCACGCTGCTCAGCCTCCAAAATGGCCAGGCTCAGAACATCGAGGTCCTCGTAGCTGACGACGTCCGCGATGATAGGCACATTGTCACGGGCTCTGGCCAAGCTCCGCACCACAGGTGCAGGTCCGTGGCGCACAACCTCTAGCGGGATCACCAAGCAGTCGCGCGCTTTTACACGCCCCGCCGACTTCTCCTCAACCCAGGCGCGAAGATCAGACGACGTATAACCAAAGACGGGGTCTCTCGCGTACTCCGTCTCGGCGATAGGAAGCATCTCATCGCCGCGGCGCAGGTAGTGCCTCCCATGGTAGGTGATACGGCCCTCCTCAAGATAGGCGGGTACGAGCAGGTGCGCATCGTAGGCGAGCCCCGTCAGTGCCTGCATGGTCCCGGACAGCACGTCCACTTCGAGGGGATAATGGCCCCGCAGCGTCGAGTCGCCACGACTTACCAGATCGAAGACCACGCCCGTGCGTTGCGCAACAGTGTGAATGGCCGCCACGACCTCCTCGTCAATAGCCTGGGTGTCCTCCGGAGAGTGCGCGCGGGTGTTGGTGAGGACGTAAAACAGGTCGCGCGAATCCTCAAAGGCTTGGGTAAGGTTGTCCGGCTTCCAATCAGTGAGAACCCAGACGTCGGACAACGTCTGGGCGCCCGTGGGGTCGTCATCCAACACGACCAACTTTGCGTGCCGAGCCGCACGGGACCGGCGAATTTCGCATCGCATGGTGCCGGAACCACACCATGGCGGTGGCAGCCGTTCTTGCCACAACCCGTGGCCCCCTTCCTCCCTAATCACCGGTAGCCTCCCGGTCCCGTACCCACCATCGGATCAACTCCCGTTCGCGCGCGCGATCCACCGCGCGCACGATATCGTCCGGCCATTCATAAAACCCACGACCGACTTTCTCTCCGATCGCGCCCTGCTCAACCAGGGCGCGAAGGGAGCCGCCAGACTCGCGTTCAGCGCTGAGAGTCGGAAACAGATAGCCAGATATGGCGTGAAATACATCCAGGCCCCCCATATCCGCCGTGCGAAAGGGCCCTGTAACTCCCAGGCGCCGTCCTAATGTCAATTCGACGGCTACATCAATGTCCGCGGCTGAGGCCACCCCTTGGTCTAACAGGTACTGCGCCTCACGAAATAGCGCGTACTGCAGGCGGTTTCCTAGGTACCCGGGCACCTCCCGATGGACAACAATAGCCTGCTTCCCCAACTGGCGTACGCTGTCCAGAGCCCGATCCACACTTTCTCCACTAGTCTGACGCCCCGGAACGACTTCCACGAGGGGCATCAAGTGTGCCGGATTCCAGAAGTGCATGACCATGGCGCGGTCTGGACGGTCCATCTGGGCAAAAATAGCCGTAGGGAGAAGTCCCGACGAATTGCTGGCGATTATGCCATCCGAGTCGCAGAACGGTTCCACGGTCTGAAAGAATGTCTGCTTGTGGTCAAGATCTTCGGGTGTCGCCTCGACAATCAACGGCACCCCCTCGACACACCACCGTAGCGATTCGGTGAAGGCGATGCGCGCCAATACGCGGTCCCCTTCCCTTTCGGATAATGCTTTCTCTGCAGTCAAGGTAGCCAACTTACGCCGCATACGTTGTTCCGCTGTCGTTAAATCCGCCGCAGATATGCCCCACATACGTACCGACTTCCCTGCGAGGGCAGCTGCCAGTGCAATCGAATGGCCCATGGTTCCCGCACCGAGCACCGCTACCGCTGCAGTCTGGTCACCCTTCATCGGAGACGCCCCCTGTCCGCTCGCCACCGTCGATGGTTTGCTCCACTTCAGCCAGGATGGTGCAGGGGCTACTGTCGACACCCTCAATCAGCAGGGGCACGACATACACAGTGTCGACATGATCGAGGGCGACGGAGAGGTCGACGTCTTCCAAGATGAAAAATGGCTGGGCCCCGGGTCGATGCGTGCCTAGCACGAGTTGGTGAAACGAAAGGCCTGTCTCCAAGTGCTCGGCCGCAGAGGCGGACGGCGTGTCCAGACCCACTGCACGCAATGCCGGGAATTCAAGAAAAAAGTGGCCGGCGGATTCGTCAAATCCTGGGTTGTGCCAGCCGTACCGGTGAGGATCCATGTGGCGCACGGCGCCGAACCCGGTTCGTATGAGCAAGAGCTCGGCGCCCCGCAACCGGTCGCGAAAGGAATCGAGGCGTGAAGCGGTGATAAGGTCGTCGTCGTCCGTGGGGAGGTCCACGATCACAACGCGCGTGAAAACCAGCTGGTCTGCGGTCAGCTGCGAAACCGCCAATCCCTCCGGGTTAAAGTGGCGGGGGCAGTCCATATGCGTACCACTGTGGGTGACGGCGCAGACCCACGACTGATCAAACGGATCACCACGTTCCATCGCAAATTGTCGCCGCACGCTCACCGGTGGATTGTCACGATACACTGGTGTGCGCTCACCCAGGGGGTACGATAACAGATATCGGCGCTTCACGTCTTCCGACCCTCCCTCGACTCCGTCATCGGTCCGCGTTGACGTACGGCCCAGGCATAAGCTGTGCGCAGAGCCGCTGTCTGCCCGTGAGCGTTAGCCACCCCGCGACCCGCAATGTCAAACGCGGTCCCGTGATCGACAGACGTGCGCAGGACCGGAAGCCCCAACGTCACACTCACCGTGCCGTAAAAGTCGAGCGTCTTCGCCGCGATGTGGCCTTGGTCATGGTATAGGGACAGGACCCCCGCATAACGCCCCATCCGCGCTTGGTAGAAGACGGCATCGGCCGGAATCGGGCCCTCGACACGATACCCCTCCCGCTGAGCCTGCTCGACGGCGGGCTGCAAGATTGCCTGCTCCTCCGTTCCTAAGAGACCGTGCTCGCCGCTGTGAGGATTCAGCGCAGCGACCGCTAACACCGGGTTCTCGACCCCCAAGTCCGTGAGGAAACCGAGACAGCGCGTGATGCCGTCATGAACCAGAGCTACGGACAGCAAACCCGGCACTGCACTCAAGGGGTGGTGCCGGGTGAGAAAGAAGATGCGTAGCGTGTCCACTTCGAACATGGTGTACACGCCCTCGACACCAAAAAGCTCGGTCAACATCTCCGTATGGCCGGGATAGTGGTAACCAGCCAGCCATAGTGCTTCCTTGTTTAACGGCGCCGTATTGATAACGTCGACGGCCCCGGACTTGGCTGCAGCCACAACCCCCATTACTGCACGCCCCGCCTCATCTCCGCCGCGTTCACTGACGACACCATACGGCACCGGCTGAGGGTCAAACGACGTAGCCACCAGCGCCAGTGCCCCCGGAGTATCCTCTACGGCAGCGGCATCGTCCACAACGATCACGCGTCGGCGAGCGTCGGCAAGCGTGAGCGCCGCGTGCAAGACCTGCGGATTTCCAAAGAGCACGGGTATCCACGGACGGTCGGACTCCAGTTCCTGGAGAGCTTTCACAACGATTTCGGGCCCGATGCCCGCGGGATCGCCCAGGGTAATACCTATTCGCACAGGACGCGTCAAAGAATTTCTCATTCCCAGCACCTTCCCTCATCGGTTGTGCCCATGACCGGAACTAGCACTTCGATTCCCAAGCCAGCGTAGCTACCGCCGACCTGGAACTCGCACCGTAGAGCCTTGAGCGGCACCCACAAACGGGCTCTGGCTTTGGCTTTGGAATCACTCTACTCGCTTCCGTGGCCGGAAATCCCATGGAGCGGGCCGGGCTCGGTCGGTGCGAGACAAAACGCGAGTCCAGCCGCCTCCAGCTGCTGACGCTGGGCGATGCTGACGCGATCATCGATCAGCAAGGTGGCATCGGCCGGCAAGGGCGTGACAAAGCCGTACCGCGGCTCTCCAAGTTTCGTATGGTCGACGGCCACATAGACGTGGCGAGCAGCCTGCATCATAGCGCCCTTCAGATACGCTTGCGACAGCGTGGGCGACACCAGGCCCCGGCCGCGCAGATCCACTCCGTATGCGCCCATGAATGCCCGGTCGGGACGAATGTGGCGGAGATTGTCCTCCGTCAGCGGGCCGACCACAGCCTGGTTCGTCGAGCGCAGGGTGCCACCTAGCATGATCACCTCAAACGAGTCAAAGGGCAACAATCCCACCAGAATGTTCACGGCATTCGTCACCACCGTAATATGGCGGAAATGCCTCAACTCCCTGATGATCATCCCGGTGGTTGTACCCGCATCCAGCAACACCACCTCGCCCTCTTGAATGTAGGAGCTGGCTAGGCGCCCAATCGCCGTCTTCTCGGCCACGTGTGTCCGGGATTTCTCCGGAACACTCGCCTCACGAGGGAACTCAATTACTCCCCCATGCACCCGGAGTACTAGACGCTTGTCTTCCAGCG
>DAHVOH010000117.1 GCA_027318915.1 Clostridiales bacterium | reverse complement strand
CTGACCCTTCCCTCCGTCCTCCACTACGGGCGAAACACCGCGATGGAGTGGCTGGTCGAACGCCGGCTGCCCGGATGCCCTCTGATGGCGGCGTGGTCCACGCTGGAAGAACGACGCCGGTGCGAGACGGTGGCCTCGCTGGCCCGTCAGCTGCGCGACCTGCACCGACGCACCGCGCGGCCGTCTCGCGGCGCCTTTCCGCGCCGAGCGCTTCAGGGTCTCCGCCGGCGGATCCGGGATCTTGCCGAGATGCCCGGGGTGGCTCCGTGGCTGGCGGGGGCGGTGATGGCCCGGGCAGAAGACTGGCTCGGCGCGTTTGGCGACGAGGAGCCGCTGGTTCTGGTGCACAACGACCTGCAGTTTAACAACGTGCTGGTCGACGAGACGGGCATCGGCGGCATCGTCGACTGGGGGCGGGCACGCTGGGGCCCCCCCGATCTGGAGCTCGACATCCTGCTCCGGTTTGTGCGGTATCCCTGGCTCTTTGCCGCCGAAGGAGCGGAGGAGGCGGTCCGGCGGCAGGACTTCGGCAGGGTGCCGGCCTGGATGGGCGTCGGTTATCCGGAGCTGTTTGCGCACGCGCGGCTGACGGATCGGCTGCGTCTTTATGCGTTGTCGTACGATCTGCGCCAGTTGCTTCGCCATCCCCACCTGGTCGGCAGGCCGGTCCTCGACCAGCCATGGGGGCGCTTGTGGGAAACGTTGGGGATGGGCAGGGTCTGAGCTTGACGCGAGGCTTTCCGGCACTCGGCGCCGCGCTGTCCTAAGGGCGAACGGAGCGTCTGGCCGGGTGTGGCGCCTATGGGGCGTTCTCCCCGTCGGGCGGCCACGGCAAGGGGGTCTCTTCCCCGGTGTAGATTGACAGCATGTAGCGGCGATGGTACCGGGCATCGCGATTGCGCTCACCGACCGTGAGCCGGCTTCCCTGCAGGGTGAAGGGGTCGCGGTGGGCAGCGCGGCGGGTGAGCCCGGCGGACAATCCGTCCACCAACTTCAGCAGATGCCACATGGGCAGCAGAGTCGGAGGAAAGTCCGCCGGAATCTCGGCTCGGGGCGTGTGGTGGTGGCGGATCAGCCAAGCGGCATCGGACGACACCCCGTAGTACCGCACGGCCCAGTCCGCGCTGCGGGCGGCATGCATCCATCCGGGTTCGAACGTTTCGTGCGGTACGAACGGTTGGCCCAACTGGAGGGTGGGCTGCTGCTTGCCGATGTCGTGGAAAATGAAGGATTGGACCAAGGTGTCCTTGTCGATGCTCATCAGCTCAAAGACGCCGATGCCGTGAAGCTCGGCCATGAGGCGGAGCCCATTGACCACATGCCAGTAGGTGCCGTCGGGAATCACCGCCGTCACGGTGGCGACGCCGGTGACCGGATCGTAGACGTCTTCATACTCGGGAGAGGTCTTGAGCTTGGCCTCCACTTTGGTGTTGGGCAGCGACAGGGCGAACGCCGATTCAACCTCCTGCCAGGCCTGCCGGGCTCGCGTCTCGGCGGTCACCACATCGGCTCAGCCTCCGCATGTCAATAGCTGGAAGATCAACGGATTTTAGGGGGATGATAGTCAGAATCTTCGTCGCAAAGGAGTTTGGATGCTCCCCAGCGAAGCTTGTTCCATGCGGCACATTCGGGATGACACCGTCGTGCTCCAGCAAGATCCGGACATGCTCCCCGGGGCGGGACTGCCCCTGGTCGTCCGTGTGTTGGCGGACCGGATTAACTGGGGGGCCGTGGTGGACGGCCTCCTACCCTGGGATCGGGATCGCACCCAAGTACCGCCGTCTATCTTGTTGCTGACCTTGCTCATGAATGTTTTGTGCCAACGCACCCCGTTGTACCACGTGGAAGGGTGGGCCCAGGGCCTGCCGCTGGACCTGTTCTGGGGTACGGACATCCCTGCATCCGTCTTCAACGACGATGCGTTAGGGCGGGTCCTGGAAAAGTTGGCGGAACACGGTCCGGCCGTTGTGGGGACCCTGGGGGTCCGGATCCAGGCCTTGGCCGCTGAGGGGCCCCAGATCCTCCACACCGACACCACGTCGTTCTCCCTGTTTGGGGACTATCCCGGGTCCGACGCCGCCAGTGACACCCCGCACATCACCTACGGCTATAGCAAGGCGCATCGGCCGGACCTCAAGCAAATCTTGATGGGGCTGACCACCGACCAACAGGGGCAGGTCATCCTGGGGGATATGCTGGGTGGCAACACCAGTGACAAGGCCTGGTTCCCCATGTGGTTGCAGACGTTGGACCGCGAGGTCCCCGACACGGCCTGGACCCAGGCCCTCTATGTCACGGACAGTGCCGGGATCACGCCGGCGGCGTTGGACCGGTGTGCCGCCTTGGGGGTGCACTGGTTGGGGCGGCTCCCCGAGACCTATGGCGTAGCCCGGACGGTCAAAGCCGAGGCGTGGGCCCAACGGGACACGGCGTGGGAGGATTTGGGAACCTTTTCCCCCAAGAAGGGGGCGGCGCACTACCGGGCCCAGGTCCTCCCCGGGCAGCTGGCGGGATCCGCCGTCCGCTGTGTCGTGGTGCATTCCGATGCGCTGGACCGGCGGCGCGAACGGACGCTTCAGCGGGAGATCGCGGCCGAGCGGCACACGCTCGCCACCACGGCCGAGGCCCTGGCCCGCCGGGGGTTCGCTTGTACAGAAGATGCGGAGGCGGTCAGCACCACCGCGTTGGTGACCATTGGCCCGCGGTGGCATCGGGTGACAGCCACGGTGGCGGCGGAGATCGTGCCCCGGCGTCGCCGGGGGCGGCCCCGGAAGGACGCTACCCCCGAGACCACCACGACCTATCGGATCCGGTGGACCGTGGCGGCCCTGGACCCCGCCGTGGTCCAGGCCGAACGGCAGCGACGGAGTACCTTCGTGTTAGTCTCCGACGATCCGGACCGGTCAGCCCGTGAGTTGGTGGCTGCGTACAAAGGCCAAGACCAAGCGGAACACGCTTTTCGCTGGGCGAAAAGTCCTTGGCATCTCCAGGCCTTTTACCTCCAGAATCCGCAGCGGGTGGCGGGTCTCGGGTTCCTGCTCCTGTTGGCGTTGCAATTTGCCCGCTGGATGCGGCGGATGGTGCGCGACGCGCTCCGGGACCAACCGCCGTTGGCGTTGCCGGATGGTCGCCGGCTGGGAGCTCCGTCGGACGAGGTCATTTTGGAGACCTTGCGCCCCTTGTGGCTACGGCGCCGGTGGGCCCACGGCGAGCTCGGGTATCAATGGGGACAAGTCCCGCCTCCTGCCCAACGCTTGCTAGACGCGCTGGGCGTCCCCCTTTACGTGCGGTTTGAGCCGTCCGGCTGACCGTTCCCCCCTAAAAATTCCGGGAAAACGCGCGCGGTGAGATGCGGAAGATGAGTCAGATCGAACCGGACGCCGTGGGGGCGGAGAATCGGGTCTCCAGCTTGGTCCAGCCACCGTACAGAAACGAGAGCGGCACGGTGACCAACGTGATGGCGCCGGCGGCGTAGAGGGCTGCCGGGATGCCGTACAGGCCGGCCACCACCGACAGCGCCGCCACCAGGAGGGCGCCCAGACTGTTGCTCAATCCGAGGGCGATGCCCGACCCCATCGCCCGGCTTTTCGGCAGCAGTTCCTGCCCCATCAGGATCGTGACCGACGAGGTGGCCATGGAGAACAAGCCCACGAGGCCGATGAGCACCAGGGCGACGGGACCGGTGGATGGCACGAAGAACAGAAGCGCCAGACCGGCGCCGGCCGACGAGAGCGCCAGGATCAGCCAACGCGGCCACCGCTCCATCAGCCACCCGCCCATGCCGTTGCCCAGTGACCCCACGAACAGCAACACCGCCAGGTAGAGGCCGCTCTGCAGATCCGTGTGACCCTGCAGGTGAAACCAGATGGGCAGCATGGCGATGAGGGCGGAGGTGACCAGGGCCCGCGATCCGGACAGGCCCAAAAGGGCCAGCAGCGGGGCGTGGCGGCCCTGCAGGGCGTCGCCCATGGACACGGCCTCGACGCCGTGCGGCGTCGCGTTGAGGCGGGGCGCGGTGCGCCACGCCAGGCCCGCCAAGACTAGGCCCGGCAGCGCGATGACGGCGGCGCCGGAGATGCGGTGGCCGGCCAGGAGAATGAGCGCCGAGGTGGCCAGCGGTCCGACCGCGCGGCCCACGTTGCCGGAGACGAGAAACACCGGCATGAACCGGGCTTTGCGGCGATCCCGACCGATGATGGCGAGCGCCGGCGGGTGAAACAGGGAACTGGCCGCGCTGCCGATGACGATGAGACCTAGGAACAGAAAGTAGTTCCGGGCCAGCGGTTCGCTGAACACCGCCAACGACGCCACCACCAGCGCCAGCGCCACATAGTAGCGGGCGGGCCGTGCATCCACCAGCCGACCGAGGAAGGGCTGCACCGCTTGCCCCACCCAGCCCACGGCGCCCGCCAGGGTCGCGACCGTCACCGACCAGTGCAGCATCACCATCAAGAGCGGCACCAGGGCCGGGTACACGGTCCCGTAGGCGTCGTTCACGAAGTGCGCGGTGGCCAAAAAGGTGATGGGGGTGGGGCGCGCCGGTGCCGTCTGCCCCCGCTCGACGGCCGTCATGACGCGGTTTTGATGGTCACCGAGAGCACGGTAACCGGGTGGACGGGCTTGGAAGTTTCCTGGAACGCGGGATTGTAGGTGACCGGCACCGAGCCGATGCGGCGCACCACCCCCATGGTGGCCGCGGTGACCTGACCGATTTCGGTGAACACCGGATCCTGATTCAAGGAGGTGCTCTGGCTTCCGGTGCACACGAAAAACTGGCTGCCGTTGCGATTGGGTCCATTGTTGGCGTAGGCCACGACCCCCGGTCCATACGCCACCGTGGGGGGCAATTCGTCCTTCACGTAGTAGCCGGGTCCGCCCAGACCGTCGTTCTTGGGGTCGCCGGTCTGAAAGACGAAGTGGGGAACAATCCGGAAAATCCGAAGCCCATTGTAGAAGTTGTGCCGGGCCAGAAACACGAAGTTGTTGACCGCGAGCGGGTCCCGGCGGGCAAACAGCGTGATGTCGAAGGTGCCGAGACTGGTCGCGACCACGGCGGTGTAGTGCAGCCGCAGGTTGAGGGTCATGGCCGGGGGCGATGACCAATGGGTGCGGGTCGGACGCGCGATGGCCGCGGGCGGCGTCGACGCGGACCCGCATCCGGCCACCAGCGCCAGCAGGCCGGCCGCGAGGATTGCGGCGCCCGCGGTCCGGCGAGGGTCAAAAGCCTGTCGCATCTGGTCTCGAAACCGCACGCAAGATCCCTCCGTCCGTTGCTTCTGCCATTCTACAGCTTGTCCTCCGGGAGTGGTTCACACCAGCGGGGGCTCAATGACCGGCGCTCGCAGATCCAGCAGGCGATCGCCGACTTGCAGCACCCGCATCACATCAGCGACCAGGGACTGCGTGCCCAGCACCAGCACCAACCGCGGCGAGCGGCGCTGAATGGCCCGCCATGCGTCATCAAAGCTGGGGGCTTCGAATGAACCGGGAAAACGCGCATGGGGCCGCTCGGGAAAATGCAGGCGGCGATTTTGGGCCGGAACGAACCACAGATCTCCCAGGGGCGCGACCTGAGCCGCCACGCCGACCCAGTCCTTGTCATCGGGCACGCCCACCACACTGACAATCGGCGGCGTGAGCAGACGGGCTTGGGCCAGCCCCTGGAGCAGAGAGCGAACCGACTCGCGCCGCACGCTGCCGTCGAGAAAGAGCCGCGGCGGTCCCTCCCACAGTTCCGCCCGTCCGGGAAAGCGTGCGTCGCGAAGCCCGTCGCGAGCCCGTTCCCAGTCAAAGGCCGGCCCCAGGAAACGGGCTGCGGCCACCAGCGCGCGCCGCGCATTTTCCGCCGCGAACGGGGCCATCGCCGGCACCCGGAGCGCCTCGCGCCCACGGGGCGACGCCACCTCGAACCGGGTGCCGGGGTTTTCGCTCTCCACCGCCACATGCGAGAGGGTCCAGCTCGATTCCCGGATCACTTCCGTCCCGGCCGGCATGAAGGCCGCGAGCCGGGCGTCGTCGGGGACGATGGTCCAGACGGTCTCCGGCCGCACCACGCCCGCCTTGTGCCAGGCGACATGGGTCAAGTCGGGCCCCAGCTCCCGGCGGTGCTCCAGCAGGACACTGGTCACGACGGCGCCCACATGATGCACCTCGGCGACATCGTCGAAACGCGCTCCCCGGCCGGTCTCAAAGACCGCGACGTCCACCTGCTCGTCCCGGAACCAGAGCGCCGCCAGGGCGGCGAACAACCCCACCGGGCCGAGATAGTGGCCCTCGGGGAGCTGGCCCTCAAAGCGGTCCAGGATCGGTTCCAGCTCGCGGTACAACGAGAGCAGGCGGTCTGCCGTCACGGCGCGCCGATTGAGGCGCAGCCGCTCCAGGTTGTCCACCAGATGCGGACTGGAGAAAAATCCGACCGAAAGTCCGTGGGCTTCCAGAATGCACGCCAAGTAGAAGGAGGTGGAGCCCTTGCCCTTGGACCCGGTGACCATGATGACGGGATACGCGTCGTCGGGGCGGCGCAGGGCCTCGAGAATCCGCCCGGTCCATTCCGGATGCCGGACCGCCTCATCGGGCCCGTCTCCACGGCGTCGGTTGTATTGGTGATAAATCCGGCCTATCGGACCATCCAGGCGGCTGTCCACCGGCGCGCTCATTCCTTCCTCGGCAGGATCCGGCAGGTAGTCTCGTTGTAGACGTCCCGCCGGTTGCCGTCAATGGCGCGCCGCTAGAGCTCGGGGACCTCCACCAGGATCCACTCGCCCGCCTCCTGGACGGCTAGCCGCAGCACCGGTTCGTGGCGAATCTGGGCCACATCCCGTTCCTCCAGCGCGACACCGTTCAAGGTGCCCCGCCCGCCCAGACACTGCAGATAGAGCGGATGGCGGGGCCGGCCCTCCCAGACGGTCTCGGCGCCGGCCTCCAGACCGGCGATGGCCAAACGGACATCCTGGCGGGCGGTCAGGCGCCCGCCCAGATTCGGGCCAGCCACGGCGACCAGCCACTGATTGCGGTAGTCGGCCGGGGTGACGTGCACCCGCTGCAGGTCCGGGGCCAAATGCTCACTGTCGGGCAGAATCCAGACTTGAATCAGCTCCACCGGGTCCTGTCCGTAATTCATTTCAGCATGTTCGATGCCGGTCCCGGCGGTCAGCACCAAGAGGTCGCCGGCCTCGGCGGCAAACTTTTCGCCGAGGCTGTCTTCATGGGTCAGGGTGCCCCGACGCACCCAGGAGATAATCTCCATCTCCCGGTGGGGATGCAGGGGAAAGCCTCGATTGGGCGCGATCTGGTCGTGATTGTAGGCGCGCAGCGCACCGAAATGCATGCGGTTCGGATCGAAGTAGCGCTGGAAGGAAAAGTGCCAGTCCGCTTCCAGCCAGGCATTCTGAAAGCGGTAATGCTGCTCCGCCAGGATCCGCTCGATCACGCCGCCACCCCCG
>DAHVOH010000116.1 GCA_027318915.1 Clostridiales bacterium | reverse complement strand
CCCCCTCCCGGAGCTCCTCCGGAGGCGGGGCGGGACGAACGAGGGGGATCGCCACCCGCAGGATCCCGTGGGAGCGTCCGTCGATCCCGGCCGCCGCCGCCCGGCCCCGGAGCCAGAGGTCGTGGTGTGCCAGCACCCGGTTCGCATAGGGCTCGCGCAGGTTGGCCAGCGGGTCCGCCAGAACCGGCCAGGCCAGAGCGTCGGCCAGACTCAGGATGGCGGCCGCTCCCCCGCTCACATCCGAAGCACCGGCCACCACCACGCCACGCCGCCCCCGCAGTCTTGCGACCAGCGGCGCCAAGGACACCGGCGCCCCGACCGGCGCGGGCCATGGTTCGGCCGTCCGCGCGGGGGCGGCTTCGGCCGCCGGCAACAGGGGCTCGCGAAGGGGCACGTTCACATGCACGGGGCCGGGGGCCGCCTCGCGCGTCCGCCTGGCCGCGCGCTCGCCGGCGCGACCAAACACCCGCCGCTCCGCCAGCTCCGGATCCGGCAGCGGGCATTCGTAAAACCACCGTGCATGCGTGCCATAGAGATGGCGCTGCTCAATCGTCTGGGGGGCGCCCACCTCACGCAGCTCCGGGGGCCGGTCGGCGGTCAGGACGACCAAGGGCAAACCGGCGAGCGACGCCTCCACCACCGCAGGCAGGAAATTGGCCGCGGCCGTACCCGATGTGCACACCAGCGCCACCGGCTCGCCCAGCGCGTCGGCCAATCCCAAGCCGAAGTAGCCGGCGGATCGTTCGTCATAGTGCATCCAGACGCGCACGCGGGGCTCGCGGGCCATCAGCAGAGCCAGCGGTGTCGATCGCGAGCCGGGCGTCACCACCGCCTCCCGCACACCGCCGGCCACGAGGCCGTCAATCAAATCCCCGAGACAGGCCGTCAAAGCGTCCATGCTCGCTCAGCCCTCCGCCAGCGCCGACAGCATGGGCAGGAGCTTCCAACTGCTCTCTTCCAGCTCCTGGCGCGGATCAGACCCGCTCACCACCCCCACGCCCCCATACAGCACCGCAGTGTCTCCCCGCAGCAGCCCCGACCGGAGCGCCACCCAAAACGCCCCCGAGCCTTCCAAATCGACCGAGCCCACGGCGCCGGCGTACCAGCCGCGGTCAAAGCCCTCATGTCCGGCGATGTAGCGGAGCGCGGCGCCTGCCGGCGCCCCGCCCACCGCCGGCGACGGGTGGATGGCGGCGAGGGCGTCCCAGATGTTCTTGTCCGGCTGCAGAAACGCGGTCGCCGGGGTGTACAGATGGTGAATGTCTCCCACCCGCCGCACCGCCGGCTGGTCAGGCACCACCACCTGATCCCCCACTTGCGCCAGCGCCGCAGCCAAATGGCGGCGCACCCACTCATGCTCCTCGCGATCCTTGGCGCTGTCCAACAGCGAACGCGGATCCCGACCCGGTCCGGCGGTGCCGGCCAGGCTCACGCTGTCCACGCGCGGGCCGTCGACCCGCACCAGCAACTCCGGACTGGCGCCCAAAAAGACGGCCCCCGCCGCCCGGAGGAGGAAGACGGCGCTTTCCGGTGACCGCGCCGCCAGGGTTTGCCAGACTCGGCCGGGATCCGGGGCGCGGTTGAAGGTCAGCTGCACGCTGCGGGCCAGCACGACTTTGTCCAGGCGGCCGCCGTCGATGGCGCGCAGGGCGTCGGCCACCAAATCCTCAAATCGGTCCGGCGCCTGGGCATAATGGACGCGAAGGATTTCAATCGGCCCCGCCGCCGCGGCCGGCGGGGGCGGAGGCCAGTGCACGCGGTGCGCCAGCGCCCGCCGTGACGTCTCGGGAGCCACCTGCACGGCGAGGCTGATATGGGCACTCCCGCCCGCCACTCGCACCGTCAGCGCCGGTAGCACCAGCGCCCCGGCGGGAAATCCGCGCCACGCTCCGCCCGGCGTCTTGGCCCAGAAGCCCCGGCCCCCACCCAGCCGGCAGGTCCTGGGCAAATCCCGCTCTTGGGCCAACTCGCTCGCCACGGCAGCCATCGCGGCGGTCAGCGGGCCCCGCTCCCATTGCCACCGCGCGGCCTCGCCCACACCCCAGAGGGACTGGCCCTGCTCCTGGAACAGCCAGTGCACGGCGGGACTGGCGGCGGACAGAGGCGCCTGCGCCGCCGGCACCACCAGCTCGCCGCCCCACCAGAGGGTGCGTCGACGCCGGCGCGCCACCAGAACGCCCGTATCCAGGACGTCTCGAATCCATTCCGCCACGGTCCCCACCGGCTCCGTCGTCCGCGTGCCGGTCCTCCCTGTCGCCTTCGCCATTGCTCTTACCTCTCCGTCAGATATGCCGCCAGCCGAGCCCCACCGCCAACAACAGTCCGGCCGCCAAGTGCACGCGACCCGTCACCAAGACCCCGCGCGCCAGGCCCTGCCCGGAAAGCCTTCGCACGGCAGCCAGGCCGCCCGGGAGGACCAGGGCGGTGACGGCGGCCGTCGCGGGCAATATCCCCCACACGGCAAGCGCCACCGGCCACAACGCGCCTGCGGTGATGAGGGCCGCCATGCCCCACAATCCACGCTTCGCGCCCAGCCGTATCGCCAAGGTGTCCCGGCCCCGCTGCCCGTCCTGCACGCGATCCCGCAGGTTGTTGGCCAGCAGGATGGCGGCCACCAAAAATCCCACCGCCACGGAGGCCCAGACGCCGATGGCCGTCATGCGGCCGCCGGCGGCCAGTTCACTGCCCAACACCTCAATGGGCCCCATGATGACGAACACCGTCGCCTCACCCCACGGCGTGGCCGACAACGGCCTTGGTCCTGCATTGTACAGGTAGCCGGCCAGAATTCCCAAAATCCCGAGGACCAGCAGCACCCAGCCCCGCACCGCCACCAAGCCGAGACCGAGCAGGAAGGCGGCGGCGTATGTGCCGAAGGCCCACCGGCGGACGGTGGCGGGAGCAAACCGTCCTTCCACCAGCACGCCGGCTATGCCCACCGAATCGGCGCTGTCCACCCCACGCCGAAAATCGGCGTACTCGTTGGCCATGTTGGTGGCGATTTGCAGCAGCAGCGCCACCAGCAGCATGACCAGCACGGCGGGCACGCTCACCCGTCCGGCGTCCAGCGCCGCCGCCGTCCCCACCGCGACCGGAACCACCGACGCCGGCAGCGTGGGCGGTCGGGCCAGTCGCCACCACTCCCTGACCGTCACCGCGGGCGCTCCCGCCGACTGGCAAACCACGCCTGCACGGCCTGCCGCCGGACTTTGCCGTTGGCGGTGAGTGGGAGCTCGTTCACCAGTGCCCATTCCCGAGGCACTTTGTAGGCCGCCAGCCGTCGGCGCAGGGCGCGGGTCAGGGCCTCGGGATCCAACCGCACCCCGTCCTGCGGCACCACCGCCGCCGCGGGCACCGCGCCCCACTCGGGGTCGGGCACGCCCACCACCGCCGCCGCCCGGACGCCCCCAATCGCGGTCAGGGCCGCCTCCACTTCCGCCGGATACACGTTTTCCCCCCCGGAAACAATGAGGTCCTGGCGACGATCCAGCACCTGGACCCGCCCCTGACTATCCAGACGACCGATGTCGCCGGTGGCGAACCAGCCGTCGGCATCGAATCGGGCCGCCGTCTCCTCCGGCCGGCGCCAGTATCCGGGGCTGACACCCGGCCCCCGAACCCAAATCTCCCCACTGCCGTCCGCGCCCGGCTCCGCGATGCGCAGCTCGAATCCATACAGCGGCCGCGCTCCCGCGTCCTCCCCGTCGAGACGCAAGTCCTGGGTCGCCATCTGCGACGCGGTCTCCGTCATGCCGTAGGTCGCCACCAGGGGCAGGCCCCGGCGGCGCCCCTCGGCCATGAGCGTCTTGGGGGCCGCACCGCCCCCGATCAGGACGGCGCGCAGGCGCGGCGCAAAGGCGCCCGCGTGGACATCCAGAATCCGGCGCAGCATCGTCGGCACCAGGGACGCCAGCGTGACACTTCCGTCGGCCAGCGCAGCCGCCGCCGTCTGCGCCTCAAACCGCGGCTCCAGCCGCACCGCCGTGCCCGCCAGCACCGCGCGAAACAAAATGGCCTGTCCGCCCACGTGAAACAGCGGCAGGCAACAGAGCCACACGTCGTCCGGCAGATGTCCCAGGCGCAGCATCGAGCCCCACGCGTTCCAGCCCAGCTGCGTGACCGTGAGCAAGGCGCCCTTGGGCCGTCCGGTGGTGCCGGAGGTGTAGATGATGCTCTGGACCCCGGTCGGCGCCGCCCCCGCCACCCCGCGCCACGCCGGGCCCAGCAGCGCGTCGTCCTCGGGCGCACCCAAGGCGACGCCGAGCCGGGGACCCGCCGCCGCCGGCAGGAGGTGGGCCAACTCTTCGGACACGACCACCGCCGACGGGTCGGCGTCCTGCCACTGATAGGCCAGCTCCTCGGGCCCGAGACGCGTATTCATCGGTACCAGAACGGCGCCTAGGCGCAGCGCGGCAAACACCACCTCGGCCGCCTGATAGCCGCCCGACAGCAGGCTCGCCACCCGGGATCCCGCCACGACGCCGGCCGCTGCCAGCGTTCCCGCGACGCGGTCCACGCGCCGGTCCCACTCGGCGAACGTCCATCGCCAGACCCCTTGCTCGAGAAACACCCGGGGCCCATACAGGCGGGCCGCCTCGCGAAGCCAGTCCCGGCTGTTCACGGCAGGCGCGGGAACCGCGACCAGTCGGGCGGCCGCTTTTGCAGATACGCGTTTTTGCCTTCCTGGGCCTCATCCGTCATGTAATACAGCATCGTCATGTCCCCGGCCAGCTGCTGCAGACCGGTGGCCCCGTCGATATCGGCGTTGAAGGCGGCCTTCAGAAAGCGAATGGCCATCGGACTCTTGGCCAAGATTTCCTCGCACCACGCCACGGTTTCTTCTTCCAGACGCTCCAGCGGCACCACCGTGTTGACCAGCCCCATCTGCAGGGCCTCTTCGGCGTTGTACTGCCGGCACAGAAACCAGATCTCCTTGGCTTTCTTGATGCCCACCTGCCGAGCCATCAGAGCCACCCCGTACCCACCGTCGAAGCTTCCCACCTTGGGCCCGGTCTGGCCAAAGCGCGCGTTGTCGGCGGCGATGGTGAGATCGCACACGAGGTGAAGCACGTGCCCCCCGCCGATGGCGTAGCCGGCTACCATCGCAATCACGGGTTTGGGCAGCAGCCGAATCTGGCGCTGCAGATCCAGCACATTGAGGCGGGGCACCCCGTCGGGGCCGACATAGCCGGCGGTGCCGCGAATGCGCTGGTCCCCCCCGGAGCAGAACGCCTGATCGCCGGCACCGGTCAGAATGGCGACGCCCAGGTCGGGCCGTTCATGAACCCGATGAAACGCATCCTGCAGCTCGAACAAGGTCGTCGGGCGGAACGCGTTGCGCACCTCGGGGCGGTTGATGGTGATCTTGGCGATGCCGCCGCGGCGCTGAAACCAAATATCCTCATACGCGGGGGCTCCGTCCACCGTCTCCCACGCCAGCATAACCTTCCCCCTTTCGCTGAACCGCGGTTCATTGAACCACCATTCATTGTGCGATCCCCCTCCAAGCAAGTCAAACTCGGACAAGGCGCCATCGGCCCGCTATGATGTCGGTAGCGGAGGGATGGGGACGAGCGGCGAAGGTCGCGGGGTCAGTATGTTGGCCGTGCTCGGTGGCGCGGTGCTGTGGGGCCTCTCCGGCACGGCCGCCCAAGCCTTGTTTCAGCGCCACGCGGTCGATCCGGGCTGGCTGGTGTCGATCCGGATGTCCGTCTCCGGACTCTTCATGCTCTTGGCGCTGGCCGTCAGGCGGGGTTTACCGGCGGTGCTGGCGCCGCTCCGCTCGGTCCGGAGCGCGATGTCGCTCGTGATCTTCGGCGTCGTCGGGCTGGTGGTGGTGCAGTACAGCTACCTGGTGACCATTGAGGCCAGCAACGCCGCCACCGCCACCCTGCTGCAGTATTTGGCGCCGGCGATGGTGGTGCTGTGGACGTCGTTGGCGGGCCGACGCCTGCCGCCTCGCCTCCATGCCGTGGCACTCGGTCTCACCCTGGTGGGCACGTTCCTTTTGGTCACCGCCGGACCCACCCTGCATCTGCAGCTGTCTTTCCGGGCGGTGTGGTGGGGACTCCTGTCAGCCGCCGCTTTGGCGTTCTACACCCTGTATCCGGGGCCGCTGCTGCGGGCGCTGGGCGCTCCGCTGGTGGTTGGCTGGGGACTCGTCCTGGGCGGGGCGGCTATCGCCCCGTTCGCTCCCCCGTGGGCCGTCCCGGCGCATCTTTCCGGGGGCGATCTGGCTCTGGTGGGTTTCGTGGTCGTGCTGGGCACGCTGATCGCCTTCACCCTGTATTTGTACGGTCTGACCCGGCTCACTCCGGTGCTGGCCAGCCTGCTGGCCACGGCCGAGCCGCTGGCCGCCGCGGTCGCCGGGGTGCTCTGGCTGCATGTCCATTTGGACGCGTGGCAATGGGTCGGAGGCGGGGCCATCGCCGGCGGCGTGCTGCTGTTGGCGCGCACGCCCAGGCGGCATAGCTCGCCGGGTCGGGCGACGGGATGATCCCAAGCTGCGTGCGCCCGGCCCGAGCGGTTGGGCTTTTTGCGATGCGCCTGCTATAATACCGTCCGATATGGCACTCGCCTGAAGGGAGAGACCGGTGGAGGCACTGTTGCCGGAACTGCGCTTGCTCATCGATCGCGACCATATTCGGGAAGGTCTCCTGTATGGCCGTTTGCCTCTGGCCAACGTGGATGAAGAGGCGCAGCGCGCCTTGGAGAGCGTGGGCTGGCGCGTTCGCTCCTATCGCGACCGGCCGGTCGCCGAACCGCCGGAGACGACGATAGCCTGGGAGCATTATCGCCACGTCTTTCGTGACAACATGCGTCATGCGACGGCACACCGGCTGCCGGGCGGCATTCCGCTGGCCGGGCCCAAGGACGCCATCTTGGATGAGCTCATCGCGTCGGTCTGGGATCAGCGGGTGGAAGAGCTCCGCACCGTGCTCGGCGCCTTCGCGTTCGCCTCGGTCTGGCCCGGCTCCGAGGATGAATCGGATGCACCCGGACCGGTGTCGGAAGTCGAGGGGGCCGAAACGTTTTACTTCTACACGGACGCCATGCGCCGCGCGGCGGTGGAGGCGGTGGCCGAGACGGCGAGCGCACCCGCCGCCGATGACCCCGTCTGGGTGCTGGTGGACTCCCTCAAGTGACGCGCTCAACCCGCTGAAGCGGGTGAGCTGCTCGCCCAAGCTCGCGGTGTGGGGGCGGTGCCCGGAGGAACCCCGCGGCGGAAGGCTCCCCGACGGCGCGTGATTCCACGCTTCAGCCGGACAACGTGGCCCCGTGTCGAGGCTACGACGACGGCGACGCCCCGAACCTCGATGCGGGCGGCCGTCGCGGCGATCCCCGCTCCGACGTGGACGATCTCGGAACGGTACGCCGCGCCGTCCTTTCTGAGCGCCATGCAGACCCCCCGAATAGGTATAATTTTTCCCCGAGAACTTGCCGCCCG
>DAHVOH010000115.1 GCA_027318915.1 Clostridiales bacterium | reverse complement strand
CGCCCTTGGAGGCCGCCACACCGATGACCTGGACAAGGGCCGCGCCGGCTTCGGTGGTCTTGGCCTCGATGGCTTGGGCAACTCCCGATTTCAAATCGGCGCCAGCCGCGACCGTGCTGCTATAGATCGCATCGGGAATTTTGGCCGCGGTATCCAGCGCCGCGTCGAGTGTTTGACGCGAAGTCGAGGCCGCCTGTGTGGCCGACCAAGCCAGGGCCACCATGGCCCATGTCGGATCGTTGGGATCGACAATGTTGTGGTCCAAGGCCAGCTTTAATATTCCTTCGCGCGCGGAGGCCGGAACGGCGTCGAGGATTTCGTCTCGTAAACTCATCGGTCGTTACCTCATCAAGAGAAGGCCGGGGCACACGGCCCCGGCGCGGATACCGCTATTCGCCCGCCCGCGGAACGCCCAACGCCACCACCGCATGGGCCGCCGATAACCATCGGAACAACAACGCCCTATCGGCAATCTTGAGGGGTGAGCTCTTGGCGATGAGGGGGGAGTATCCCCCGGTCATTTGTCTTATCGACTCCTCCAAGGCGGTGGGCTTGAGGACTGGCATAATCCCCTCCAGCCCGCCGTCCGCCAGGAACTGCTCGCGGGCCTTGGACTTTGACCAGTGAAAACCCTGTGTTGGGCCGCTGATCTCACTCAGTACAACGATCCGGCGCTCTGGCGGGGCGGCGGACAGGAGGCCGCGTTCAATGGAATCCACAAGATTTTTGGTGTGAATATCGAGGGGGCCGACGCTGTAAAAAACAACCAGGTCCTGGCCGGCCAAAGCCAGCGCGTCGGCCAGAAGTCCAGCGAATTGGTCAAGCGTGTCGGATGCCTGGCCTGGCAAATTGACAACCACATCAGCGCCCGCGGCGTGGTCTTCTATCCACCCACCGAAGTTGCTGAAGGCCTCCTCCATAGCGTCCGGGCGATTGAGATTGATAAAACCGGTTTCGATCTGGTCCCCGTACCTCTTCCCCACGTCCGCGCCGGACTTGTCGCCCTCGACAATCACCACCGGGCGCCCCTGGCGCTGAATGTAGTCCACCAAAACCATCGCGAGGCGGCTTTTGCCGACCCCGCCTTTTTCACCATGCGATACATAAACAGTCATGATCTGTACTCCTGATTAAGTGGGCGGCGCGGTGCCGCCCTTATCCATAGCTGCGGCGACGGAAATTCGCCGCCCCTCACATCCATTTGTGGTCGTCGTCAGCCTCCTTTTGGGGTGTCGCCGGCGTCCTGAACCCAGACTCTGGGTCAACGGCTGGTCGGGCTGTGGATTTCCCGGACCCAGACCCTTGGCGCTTTTCCGCGCCCACGACCGCGGGATCCGGCGCCTCTAAGGTTTGGGCGTCGACCCTTTTCTTGACCCGGGCGAACGCCTGCGCGACCGACCGGCCGTGCCCTGGATAGCCCAGCGACGCGGCCACCTCCGGCCACTTCCAGCCCCGGGCGCGGGCGCGCTGGATGTGCCTGAACTCCCGAAGCACCAGAAGCCCGATCCCCCGTGTGGGGTCTGGGTAGGTTCTGGCGAGGGTTGCGATGTCTGGTGTTTGTTCGTCCATCTGTTCCTCCACGGGCCGGACTGCCCGGCCCCTACCCCTAGCTGCGCGAGTGGAAATTCAACAAGACGGCGCGGGTTTGCGACAGGTGACTTGGGTTTTCTTCAAGCGACATGCGTTTGCGACAAACGACGTGGGTTTGTCTTGTCTTCGGCTTGTCTTTTCGTCTTTGGTGACGTGGGTTTGTCTTGTCTTCGGCTTGTCTTTGTCGTGGGTTTGCGACAGGTGACTCGTCTTTGACTTGTGTTTTCACGGGTTTCGCACGCGAATTCCTCACGCGCCTTTCGCAAGCGGGGTTACGACGCCCACCCTGCGGGTGGGCTAGAGATCACACAACCGCACCTGAAGGTGGGTCGTGTCCCTGCGGGGCCAAAAACGGCCCCTTCGGGCCACTCCCCCCGCCGAGCGGCGCTACCGCGGGGCGGCCCTTTGATTCGCCGAAATCGGTGAAGGGAATTTCCGTCGCCGCAGCTAATGGGGACAGACCATATTAAGGAGTCCCCACCCATGATCGGAATAAAACACCTGACGGTCCGCAAGGGCCGGTCCGCTCAGGCCGCCGCGGCGGATGTCGCCGCGTACCTCAAGGCCCGGCGTGACGCCGAGAAGGGCGTTGGCTACTACGCGGAGAAGGGCGGCGCCCCCTCCCGATGGCTCGGCGAGGGGGCCAAGCGCCTGGGCCTCGAAGGCCCGGTCGATGAGAAGGTTTTGACAGAACTCCTGCAAGGTCGCCTGCCCGACGGTACGGACATCTCCCAACGTGGCGGCAGACAGAAGAGCAGGCGCATGGGGACCGACCTCACGATCAGCGCGCCCAAGACCTTTTCTATGCTCCTCGTCGGCGCGCCCCCGGAGGAACGGGCCGCCCTCATGCGCCTGTGGGACGAGGCCGTGGCCGGGGCGGCGCGGGTCATTGAGAAAGAGGCGATCACTGCCCGCCTCGGCGGACAGGGCAGGGCTGGTGTGGAACACACTGGCAACATGGTCGCTGCGGTCTTCACCCATGAAGACGCCCGCCCCGTGGACGGGCGGGCCGACATGGACATCCATGGCCACCTGCTGGTCATGAATATGACCCAGCGCGCCGACGGCCAGTGGGTGGCCCGGGATCTCGACTTCGGTACACAAAACGTTATACGCATGACGGCCGACTTCGCGGCCAAGGCGATTTTGGCCCAAGGGCTCCAACAGATGGGTCACGCAATTCGCCGAACCAAGGACGGGTTTGAGGTGGCGGCGATCACGGATCCGGAGGCCAGGCTTTTCTCGCGGCGCACGGTCCAGATCGACAACACCCTCACCGACCGTGGCCTGACGCGCCAGGACTCCACTTCCAGCCAACGCAACGCCACGAACCTTGCGACCCGCCAGGACAAATTGCAGTTATCTCAGGGAGAGCAGCGATGGGTGTGGCGCGAGGAGTTGCGCGAGGCCGGCATTGACGTGGACCACATCATCGCCGAGGCCCGCGCGCGCGGCCCCATCGAGGCGCCCGATCTGTCCGGTGAGGCTGTCGCCAGCGCTGCCCGCCACTGTAGCGAGCGCGAGGCGGTCTTCTCTCAAAAGCAAGCGCGGTTCGAGGCCCTAAAGGCCGGGATGGGTGGGGTCACGCTGGAGAGCATCGACGCCGCCATACAATCCGGCGCGGCCGGTCTTGTGAATGTCGGTGGCGACAAACTCATTACCAAAGCCACATTAGTGCAAGAATATCGAGTGATCGAGACCGCTAAAGCCGGGCGGGGTGGCGCGCAGGCGATCATGTCCAAAGAGGCCGCCGATGCCTTCATCGCACAACGCGAATCCGAGCAGGGCTTCAACTTTAGCCGTGGGCAGCGGGAGGCGCTGGCCCTTGGCCTTACATCCCCTGACAGGACGTTTGCCATTGAGGGGGCCGCAGGCGTGGGCAAGACCACGAGCATGAAGCCCCTTATGTCAGCGATGCAGGCCGCCGGGTACGAGGTCATCGGCGTGGCGCCAACGACCGACGCCACAACCCAGCTACGCGGCGCCGGGGCGGACGACACGCGCACCCTACAGAGTTTCCTCATGGCCCCGATCCCCAAAAATCCCCAGGCCCTGCGCTTTGTCGTTTTGGACGAGGCCGGCAAGGTCTCCACCAGCGACGTTGCCAGGCTCCAGAAAAAGCTGGCACAGATGCCCGGCACACGACTTCTGCTGACCGGCGACTATCACCAAACCCCGAGCGTCGAGGCCGGGAGTCCCTTCAAGGCCTTGATCGAATCGAAGGCAATCGAGTCCGTGAAGATCACCGAGGTGCAACGCCAGAAGGACGTGGGCCTTAAAGCCATGGCGCAATCTTGGGCCGATCTCGACATACCAAAAGCCCTTGAAAAGGCGCGGGACTATATGAGGCAAGTGGAGGTGCCATTCGACGCGTCTTCAGGTCGCAAGAAGCCCAACACGGACGAGCGCCGCGCGGCACTCTCGGCGGCGGGCGCCAATGAGTATTTATCCCGTGACACAGCGCGCCGGGAGGCCACCTTGATGATGGCTGGCACGAACGACGTGCGCCGCCGAACCAACGATTTGGTCCGCGCGGGCTTGAAAGAGCGGGGAGTTGTCACTGGGCCAGAGACCACCATCAGCGCGCTCGACTCCAAAGACATTACCAAGGAGGCCGCGACCCAGGCCGTCAATTATGCCCCAGGCGAAATCGTGCGACTCACCGAGGGACGCGGGCGGCGCCGAACCACCACGGACTACAAGGTGGCCGAGACCCGTGAGCGCAGCGTGGTGCTGGAAAACGACAAGGGAGAGAAAAAGACCTGGTACCCCCACAAGGCGGCCGAGGGCAGTTTCCAGATTTTCACAGAGAGGGAAATGAGGCTCGCGGTCGGTGACGCTATTCAGATCCGCGCAAACTCGGGTAACAAACTCGACCCCGGTTTTCTTGGCAACGGCCAGGTGGGAAAGATCGTGGCCCTGACTGAAAACGGCCCTCAAGTGAAATTGGATGATGGGCGGGAGGTCGTCTTGCAAAGCGATGGCCGGCACTGCCTTGACTATGGGTGGTGCCGGACTGTCAGTAAAGCCCAAGGGTCTGAACGGCCACCTGCGATCGAGATCGACGAGGCTTCCAAAGGTTCGAGCGCGGAGCTGGCAAATGTCGCTTTGACCAGAGCGAGCCACGACCTGGTCGTTTTTACAGACAACCCCGACCGGACAGTGAAATCCTGGGAGAAGTGGGCCGAGAGGGAAACAGCCCTTGAGGCCATGAGGAAGCAAAGTGGCATCGACCCCGACCGGGTAAACGCCCTGCGAGATGAGATTGCCCACGAGGTCGCCGCGGGGCTGCATCCCGATTTTGGGATGGGCCAAGCCGGCGACCTTTCCAAAGCTCGTGACCTGGCAGAGGCGCCGCCGGAGCTGGCCCAGGCCCGCGAGGAAGAGCGGGCGCTGAGAAGGCAGCGCGAAGCAGAGCAGGAGATGGACCGATGAGCGCCGCAGTGTTTTGGGATCGGGTGCGCTGTCTGTTCCTTCCCCGCAGCCATCGCCGGCGGATCCGCCAGGCGCGGCGCGTTCTGAAAAAAATCAGGCCATGGCTGGGCGAGCCCAACGGGGCCGCCCGGGTGTTCGGCTACCTGCGCAAGATCGACGCGCTGGTTTTTGAGGAGTTGGTCCTCCAGGCGTTTGTGGATATGGGTTGGCGGGTTCGGCGCGGCACCCGCTACTCGGGCGATGGGGGCATCGACGGCCATGTGCGCCTTCCAGGAGACCCCTACTGGACGGCCATCCAGTGTAAGCGTTACTCCTCCGCCATCGACCCCCGCCATGTCCGCGAGTTCGCCGCGCTGGTGTACCCCAAGCGCGGCTTGTTTGTCCACACGGGCCGCACGGGTGACCAAAGCAGGGCCGCGGCCAAGGGGGTGGTGTTTATCAGCGGCCAGCGACTGACGGATTTGGTCGCCGGGACCCTGGAATTTCCGTTGCCGCAGCTAAGAGTACGGGCCGGGCAGTCCGGCCCCAAATTGAGGAACACACCATGAATAAGCAAAATCTTTTGGCGGCCGCCGTCGCCGCCGCCCTTCTGCCCACCGTTGCCATGGCCCACAACCAGGGCGCACGGGTATCGGTTGGCGGAGCCTACCAGCACGTCGCCATCGGCGCAGCCGCAGGCAACCTGCCGGGGATCACTTTTGGGATCAGCCAGCGCGCCGGGGGTATCGGGATTCGTGCGCGCTTGGCAGTGGCCCGCGCCGGCGGGGCCGAGCTTGACTCGGGCTCGGTCCGGCTGGTCGCCTACCCTGGCCGCCGGATCAGTCCGTTTCTGTCCGTTGGCGCGCTCTCCCTGAGCAACCTGGCGGGGGCGGCGAGCGAGACCACCTACGCAGTCAACCCTCAGACTGGGGTAATCACTCCCCAGCAGGTGCCCGTCGCGGTGCCCCAGGCTGGTGTCGTTACGGGGTTTGTGTTTGCCGGACTCCACGCAGCCATCCCCGTTAATTCCCGCCTCAGCCTCGATGGCCACGCCGCCATCGGCGCAGGCCTCGGCGGGTCGGCGACCGGACTGCCCCCAGCCATGGGCGCGCGGAGCGAGATCGCCCGGTCCTATGGGGTCGCCATGCGGTATCGCCTGGCTGGCGGCCCCGTGTTGAGCATCGGGTACTCGGCCCAGTCGATCCCGATGCGCGGTTCGGCGCTCAAGGTTGGCGGCGTTGAGGCCTCGGTTTCGGGGCGCTTCCACTAAACCCAAACCCAACCACAGGGGCCGTCCTCCGGGGCGGCCCCAAAGGAGGTTCCCGATATGGGCAAAAAACGCCACCAGCAGCAAAAACAGCCGCCCTGGGCCTTGCCGTGGTCAACCCGAGCGCGGCAGGCAGTGGGGACGTTCGGCAACGGCATGGCCCTCCTGCCCCGGCGCAAGGGCACGCCCCGTCGTGGCGGGAGGCGCAAGTGATTGGTCGCCAAAATTGGCGAGCAAACAATTTCCATTCGCGCAGCTATGGGTAGGCGTGGTGTTCCCCGTATGAGCGGGGGTGAACCTACCAACGTGCCGCAGCCCAAGGCGCGTCCGTATATTCCCCGCGCAAGCGGGGGTGGAGTCGGAGTAATGGAATTTCCACGCCGACAGCTATGGGTGGGACAACAGGAGAACACGGTATGACACCAACAGCAGTTGCAATCTGTGCCGCCGGTCTTGATGCCGCGCTCCACAGCTACCCAACCCGGGGCGACCTGGCCAGGGAGATCATGGCCCGCGCGCACTGGCTCCATAACCCTTACGGCATCGAGGCCATGGCGGCCACGAGCGGCGGGGAGATTTTCGGCGCCGGCCACCTGGCCCGCCTGCGGCAGGAATGGAACAGGAACAACTAGGAGATCGAGCGATGAACCTGAACTTTGAAGCAATCAAGGAAGCAATCAAGCAGCGCACCCCCGCCCGCCGGCACCAACTGGTGGATGACGTGTTTGTCGTGGCCGAAGAGTTCCGGCGCGGCAAGGTACGCGGCCTCCGGGCGGTGGCCGGCCTGATCCACGAGAAGCTCCACAAGTAAAAACTGACAGGAGAAACACACATGGCAGACAAGGCACAGCAACAGATCGACGAGCAGCGCCAGATCGAAGAGCAACGCCAACTTGAAGACTCTCTCGACCGTGCAGAGCGCGAGCGGCAGGAGCGGCTGGAGGCCGAGCGCCGGGCGGAGTGGGCTGAGGAGATGGAGGAGGCGCGGCTCAAGGAGGACGAACTCCGTGTAGAGGCCCTACGCTCCCACCCCGACCCTGTGGTCCGCGCGGCTGGTGAGAAAATCTGGCAGGCGCGGGACGACGCACAGGCTGCCGCCGAGGCGGAGTGGGAAACGGGCGGCGACGGGGAGGAAGAGGCGGAACGCGAGGCCGCGGCAGAGGCGGCACGGGCCGAGCGGTTGGCCCGCGATCCCGAGCCGGATCCCGGCTGGCTCGCCAGGTGGGAGCGCGAGGGAACGTTGTCACCCCTCACTCCCCAGGAACGGGAAAAGT
>DAHVOH010000114.1:7336-7592 GCA_027318915.1 Clostridiales bacterium | reverse complement strand
TAGGGGCTGCCGATGCGAAAACCGTGGCGGCGCGATGGGTGGCCCGGGGCGGGGACCCGTCGGTCGCGGTCCGACACGCCCGGGGGCGACAACGTGTCCACGCCGCTCAACCCTCTTCGCCAAGAAATCTTCGGATGGCGGACAGATTGGCCAGGACGGATTGACGGCCCCGCTCCACCAGCCGCCCGTAGTCGCGAAAGCCGAAGAACGGGATGTCCGCCGTGTCGGGAGTCAGCGTCAGGACCGGAAGGCCCTC
>DAHVOH010000114.1:0-7326 GCA_027318915.1 Clostridiales bacterium | reverse complement strand
CCGCGCGAAGAGCCGACTCGGCGTTGGTGCCGTAGTTCTCCGTCCGCACCAGCGCCTCCCAGAGACCAATCCGCGCGGGCGCAAGACGCCGGGGCGGCGCCACGTCGACGGCCAGAACCGGTCCCGACCGCAGGGCGGCGGCCCAGTCGGCGGGTACAGTGTCGGCGCCGCCCCCGTCCACCAACACGGAGGTGGCGGTGCGGATCCCGGCAAACAGACCGGGCAGCGCCATCGTCGCCTGCAGCGCCTCGCCCAGCGGGCGATCGGCCACAATCCGCCAACGCCCACGCGCTGGACCGCGGAGGGTGCCCGGATGGACGAATGCCACGGCCACCTCGGAGACCAGGTCCAGACTGATGACCGCGCAGGGCTGTTTCCAGCCCGAGGTAGTGGCGACCGTGGGACAGAGCTCGGCGAGGCTTTCCACGAAGTGACCGGGGTCAATCAGCCCCGTGGGCGGCGGTCCGTCTTCCGGCCGCACCTCGTCCCAGAGACCGCGCCAATTGACGGCGAAATAGCGACGCGGATCGTCGGCCACCGCCTGCCCCAAACCAATGAGACGCCCGATGGGCGCTCCGGCCGCCAATACGCCCGCCACCAAGCCGCCGGCCGACGTGCCGGCATAGGCGGCGGGCGAAAGTCCCTGCTCGGCCAGGGCCTGCACGACGCCCAGATGCGCCGCGCCCAAAAGACCGCCACCCGACAACGCCAGCGCAAACATGGACGCACCTCCTGCTGGCATTCAGCCTATGCGGGTCGACGGGGCATCGCGCCGTGGCGAGACGCCATGCTAAGGTAAATGCGGTGAGGCTATGCGCGTGGTGGTGGCGCCGGATTCGTTCAAGGGGACGCTGACGCAGGCGGATGCCGCGGCGGCCATGGTGCGCGGGCTCCACCGGGCGCGGCCGGATTGGCTCGTTATCGAAAAACCCATGGCCGACGGGGGGGAAGGCACCCTGGCCGTCTTGCACCAAGCGCGGGGCGGGCAATGGCGGGCGACGCGGGCGGAAGACGCCTACGGTCGCGTTCGTGAAGCCCGGTGGCTTGAGCTGGACGACGGCACTGCCTGTATCGAAGCCGCGGCCGGCCCCGGCTACGTGGAGCCAAAGGCGCGGCCACGCCCCGCGCGGTTCGCGCACAGCCGCGGTCTCGGCCAGTTGATGGCGGCGGCGGTGAACGCCGGCGCGCGCCGTCTCGTCGTGACCTTGGGCGGTACCGGGTCCACCGACGGGGGGATGGGCGCGCTGCAGGTTCTGGGCGCCCGGTTCGATGTGGAGGCGGATCCGGGGGCAGACGCCTTGGGTCGCGTCGGACGGCTGACGATTCCCGATCTGGCGGTGCCGCTGGTGGGCTGGGCCGATGTGCTGCCGCCGCTGGGGGGACCCACGGGCGCGGTGGCGCGCTATGGCCCGCAGAAGGGCATCGCCGCCGATGAGGTGGGGGAGCTGGACCCGGCGATGGAGCGGTGGGGCCGCCTGCTGGAGGCGACCTCCGGAAGGCGCGTGGTGGCCGTGCCGGGAGCCGGCGCGGCCGGCGGCATCGGGGCGATGCTGTTGGCGCTGGGCGGCCGGCTGATATCGGGCGGCATGGCGGTGGCGGGCGCCATCGGTCTTCCGGCGGCTCTGGCCGAGGCGGACGCGGCCCTCACCGGCGAGGGGGCCATGGATGCCCAGAGCAGCGCGGGCAAAGTGGTTGGTGTGGTGGCCCGGCTGGCCCGGGCGGCGGGCTGTCCGGCCTTCGCGGTGGGCGGACAGATTCGCGCCGGCGCTGACCGCCTGTATGCCATGGGACTTTCCGGTCTCTTTGAGCTTGTCCGGTCGCCCCGGGCGGATGAACGTCCGGCCGCCTCGATCCTGGAGGAACGCGTGGACCAATTGGCGCCATGGCTGGACCTCGGGCCGTCGCCGCGCTATGGTTACGGCGGGAGGGAACCCGATGAACCTTGACGCGATTGCCGCTCTTATCACTGTTATCGTGGCGCTGGTGATTGCGGTCGGATTTGGCCGGCAGTTCTTTGGCCGTCATCGCCCCTATCAGTTCTGGTGGGGCCTTGCCTTCCTCATCACCGCGCTGGCCGCGGCGATGCAATGGATCGCTTTTGTGGCCAACACCTTCACGCCGNGGGACTACCGCCTCTACGTGCTGTTTGCCGCCTCCGTGCCGGCGCTCATGGGAGCGGGCACCATGTTTCTGCTGTGGGCGCGGTGGGCCTGGTATTATACGGGACTCACGCTGCTCTTCATCGCCCTGACTGCCGTCGGAGCGGCCTCGGGCGCGGTGCATCCGGCGCAGTTGGGCCACGTCATGTATGCGAGTCAGGCCGTGACTCACGTGATGCCGAGCGCTTTGGTGGTTACCGGATTTGCGGTTCTCGGGTCCATCGGCGCCGCAGCCCTGGTGCTGGGGGCGCTGTGGTCCTGGTGGCGGCGGCGGGAAATCTACAACTTGGGCATCGCGCTCGGGGGCGTGGTGTTTTCGCTGGCCGACACCCTGGCCGCCTACGGCGTCACGGCCATCTTCTTCCTGGCCCAGATCGTCGGCATTCTCCTGCTGTACTGGGCCGTGGAAAAGAGCCGCCAGCCGGCCGACGCCCGCCAGACCGGCCAGCAGTCGGTGGCGCACTAGGCATGGAGCATCCCATCACTGACCGGTGGCAGGCGTGCCAAGCGGCGGCGCTGGCGGCGCTGGACCGTTGGAGTCCGGCGGCCGCCGGCGCCGTGACGGCTCCGGTGCGGGCGCTGTTGGCGTTTCAGCGGTCCTGGGAGGAGCGGGTTCTGTTCCCGCGCCTGGCGCGCTATTTCGTCGGCGGCGGCCCGGTGCCGGTCATGACCGCCGAGCACCGGGATTTGGAGGCGCGCTGGGCGGCTCTGGACCTGGATGATGCGGCGGCGGTGGCGGCGTTTCGTCAAAGCCTTCGGCTGCATTGCCGCAAGGAGGAGTTGTCCCTGCAGGCCATCGCCCGCATCCGTCTTTCGCGTCGGGATTTTGAGCATTTGCAGGAGGAGGCGGGCCAGTTGGGCCTCACGCTGACCGAGGCGTCGGATCCCGCCACCAAATGACAGCCGAGTGGGGCGCCACCCCAACCAAGCGGGCCGAGGGCGGACACTTGGCCCGGTACAAAAACAGAATCGGACGAGCCAGCGGCCGGTGCGACCAGGCTTCCAGCATCGCGATGCCCTTGGCAATCAGCAGATCGGAGCGGAGCGCACAGTCCTCCAGCCAACCGCCCCCATGCCAGTCGGCCAGACCATAGCGCCTGCTCTTCGTGTCCACCACGGTCGCCCAGTGGTCCAGCCGGATGGCCTCGGCCTCCCGCCGGGTGACATCATTGAGGACAGGCCCGCCCTTGACCACGGCCGTGACGTGGGCCCCCTGCGCGGCCAGGGCTCGGATGAGTTCGCGGTCCAGCACCGCCTCTCCGCAGTTGTCCAGGAGATACAGGACACGCGGTGAAGGGTGGCGCGTCAGCCAGTCCAGCGCCCGGGGCCGGTCATCGCGTCCGGGCGCCTCGCGGGCCGCGGTCTCGAACTGACCGAAGACCTGCCCCAGATCGGTGTCGACCCCGGCGTCAATCGCGTTGGCCTGCGCCGCGAGCCCAAGGAGTGCCGGCACATCACCCAACGGCACGCTCGCTGTCTGCCACCATTCCTCCGCCCACCGATTGGCGGCGTCCTTGACGCTCCGGTACGGATCGTGGTCGCCGAGCCCCGCCGCCACCGCCTCGTACATCGCGGCGAGCACCTCGCCCGGATTGTCGGCGGTCGGATACTGCGCCAGGGCCGCCCCCATGGCGGGCGGAAAGTGGCGTCGCCAATCCGGCGTCCGAAAGGTCAATGTGCGCACCAGCTGGATGGCGGTGCACGCGCCGCATTCCTCGGCCAATTCCATGCGCGGATGCCCCTCTACCGTGTTTTTGCCGCCGCCGGCCATGTTGTCGGGGCCGGTCGCGGTCTGGTTCCATCATACGGGACAGGCCGCCGCGCCGCCCGCATCACTCCGGATCGGCCCGATGAATCACCAGCGGGCGTCCGGTGCCGGGGTGCGGAATGACATCCAGCGCCGTTTCAAACGTTTCGCTCAACAAGGCCCGGTTCATGACCGCGGCGGGGTCGCCCGCGGCTCGGATGCGTCCGCGCCGCATGAGCGCGACGGTGGTGCAGTACTGGCTGACCAGGGTGAGGTCATGCTGAGCCATCACCACGGCGCGGCCCGCGTCCACGAGTCGGCCGACCACTTCGAGAAACTGGCGGCTGTGGCCCGGATCCAGCGACGCGGTGGGTTCGTCCAAAATCAGCAGCGGGGATTCTTGCGCCAGCGCCGCGGCCAGGAGCACCCGCTGCTGCTCGCCGCCCGACAGGGTTCGGAATGACCGGGTGCGCAGTGCCGCGGTATCGGTGATGGCGAGCGCGTCCTCCACCGCCTGCCGGTTTTGCCCGGCCAAGGGCCACAGGCGTTCCGACCAGCGGAGATAGCACAGGCGGCCGAGCTCCACTACGGCCTCGACCGGGAAGTCGAACGCGATGTCGAGGCGCTGGGGCACCACGGCGATGCGCCGGGCGCGGGCAGACCCGGAGAGTCGATACAGAGCCTCCCCGTTTAGGGTCACGGCACCGGCTGCGGGGGGCAGGGCGCCGGCCAGCAGTTTCAAGAGCGTGGTTTTGCCGGCGCCGTTGGGTCCCACGAGGCCCAGCCATTGGCCGCTTTCCACGCGGAGATCCACGGGGCCAATCTCGGGCCCGGCGGGGTACCGGTACGTGGCGGCGCGAACCTCGAGAATCAAAATGTCACCCCTTGGCGCTGGGTCTTCAAGAGAAGCCAAAGGAAATACGGACCGCCCAAGAAGGCGGTGATGAGGCCGACGGGCACGGTGCCCACGCCGGGGATGGCCTCCGACAACGTATCGGCCAGCACGAGGAACGATGCGCCCCAAAGGAGACTCTGCGGCAGCAGGGTGCGATGGTCCGGTCCGTTCCACCGCCGCACCATGTGGGGAATGACCAGCCCCACAAACCCGATGAGGCCCGACAGGTACACGGCCGCGCCGGTCAGCAGGCTCGCCCACAGCAGCAGCAAGAGCTGCGTTCGTGCCACCGAGAGCCCCAAGCTGGCGGCATGCTCCTCGCCCAGCAGCAAGGCGTTCATGTGCGGGGTGAGCGGCCAGGCCAGCACGATGGAAACGCCGGCCAGCGCTGCGGCCGGTCCCAGCGTGCCCCAGGTCATGCCGTGGATGCCGCCCACCTCCCAGGCCAGCACCGTGGTCAGGTCCTGGTGGGTCTGGAGCAGCAGGTAGAGTGAGACGGCGGAAAGAATGACACCCACGGCGTATCCGGCCAAGAGCAGCGTGAGCACCTGGGCGGTGCCGCGCGTGCGCGACAGCAGGTAGGACACCAGGACCGCTCCCAAGGCGCCCAAAAAGGCGCCGCCCGGCGCCAGCTGGCCCATCACTTCCTCCGTCACCACGGCGCCCAGCCCGGCGCCGGCCGACGCGCCGATGACGTAGGGATCGGCCAGAGGATTGCGCAGCAACGCCTGCATCATCACGCCCGCGCCGGCCAACGAGGCCCCCACCACGGCGGCGGCCAGAACCCGGGGCAGGCGGATGTCCCACACGATGATGCCGGCGAGATCCGGCTGGGGATGCAGGAGGCGCGCCACCAGCACGGGGAGGGGGATGGCCGTGGGACCGTGCGCGACGCCGACCAGGATGCTGGCCGCCAAGACCAACCCGGCCACCCACCACATGCCGCGACGCATGCGACGGCGCGTGGAAGACTCGGCCCGCTGGCGACCTTCACCCGCCGGCTCCGGCGCTGTGTCGGGCGGGACCGACCGCGTGCGCGGTGCGGGACGTTCGGCCACCTCGTCACCCTCTCCCGTCGCCATGCGGGAGAGACGCGCCCTGACAAAATCAGGCCCGCCCCAACAACCCGCAGGGCTTGCCCATCTCACCGGGTAGGTCTCCTGGCTCTCGGATCTTGGCCCCGCGGCGCGTCCTTCCCCGCGACAGGCGAGTGGACGCGCAGGCTCCCCGATTACAGTGGCGGGTGCCGCTCAGGCTTGTTCCTGATTCCCTGTTCAAACACCCGATGATACGGTGGCTTGAGTGTAGCCGTCCATTCGGGCCGGCACAAGATTGGGCGGCCGCCCGCCCGCACGGGCAAGAGCCGGCCGGTGGGGGCAGGCAGGCGAGGCGGCCGAATGCGTGTCCTTGACGCGGCGGCGCGCGACGGGATGGAGGGACGGACCACGGCGTTGGCGGAGGTGCTCGCGATCGCCAAAAAACCCGTCTTGGCCGGCGGTCCGGGACGGCCGCGGGGGCCGGCATGGCACGAGCGGCCGGGCGGCCGGCCGCTCGTGTCGGTGAGGTGTCAACCGGCCTGGTGGATGGCCCGGATCGCGTCCACAATCTCGGGATTGGAGAGCGTCGTCACGTCGCCCACGTCCTCCCGGCCATTCGAAATGGCGCTGAGAATGCGGCGCATGATCTTGCCCGAGCGCGTCTTGGGCAGGTCGGGCACGATCCACACGCTGCGCGGGCGGGCGATGGGACTGATTTCGCGGGCGATGGCGTCGGAAATGCGCTGGCGCAGCGCGGCCGAGGGCTCCACCCCGGGGTGCAGCGACACATACAGCTCCGGCATCACCCCTTTGATGGGATCCCGGACGGCAACCACCGCCGCCTCCGCCACCTCGGGCACCGTGATGGCGGCCGACTCCAACTCCTTGGTGCCCAGCCGATGGCCGGCCACGTTGATGACGTCGTCGACCCGACCCAGAATGCGGTAGTAGCCGTCGGCCGCCTGCATGGCGCCGTCGCCCGCCATGTACGGCCAGTCCCGCCAGTCGGTGCTGTTCTTGTCGCGGCAGTATTTCGTGAAATACGTGGCGACAAAGCGCTCCGGATCCTTCCAGATGGTCTGGAACATCCCCGGCCAGGGGTTCTGGATGCAGATGTTGCCGGCGCGGCCGGATCCGGCCGGAATCGGCCGCCCCTCTTCGTCGTAGATGATGGGGTGGATGCCGGGCACCGGCGGTCCCGCGCTCCCCGGCTTCATCGGGTCGATGGCCGGCAGCGTGGTGCAGAGAAAACCGCCGTTTTCGGTCTGCCACCATGTGTCCACAATCACCGCTTCGCCTTTGCCGATGGTCTCGTAGTACCATTTCCACACATCCGGCTCAATGGGCTCGCCCACCGTGGTCATGTGCTTGAAGTGGTACTGGTATTGCTCCGGATGACCGCCGCCGGCCTTGCGCAGTGCCCGAATCGCGGTGGGCGAGGTGTGGAAGATGTTGACCCCAAGCTCCTCGGCAATCCGCCAGGGGCGC
>DAHVOH010000113.1 GCA_027318915.1 Clostridiales bacterium | reverse complement strand
CGCGGGGTAGAGCAGCCAGGTAGCTCGTCGGGCTCATAACCCGGAGGTCGCAGGTTCAAATCCTGCCCCCGCAACCATTTTGGCGGCGTAGCTCAGCTGGTCAGAGCATACGGTTCATACCCGTAGTGTCGGTGGTTCGAGTCCACCCGCCGCTACCAGTTATTGGGCGTGTAGCTCAGTTGGTAGAGCAGCTGACTCTTAATCAGCGGGTCGCGGGTTCGAAGCCTGCCACGCCCACCACCCTCAAACGTAAGCCCTGCCGACATCGGCGGGGCTTCTTTGCGCCATAAAAGGATACATAATGAGGACCCATGCGCCCGCCGTGCGCCAGTTTGCGCGGCCAGGGCCCCGTCAAGGCGGCCTCTCGCACTGCGGACCGCCGACTAGGGCTGGCAGATGGGCCAGCACCGGCTCCTGCCGGCCGGGCCAGAGGTGGCCATGGGTTTGCAGGGTAAACGCGACGCTGGCGTGTCCGAGCCGCTCCGCAACCAGCCGCGGGTCCGGCCCGCTGGCGATCAGCAGCGAGGCATGGGTATGCCGGAGGTCATGAATGGGGAGGTGAGGTACGCCGGCCCGAGCCCGCCAGCGGTCAAAACTCCGGGTCACATTGCGATGCCCGAGGGGCGTGCCGAGCCGCGTTTGCCTGAAGGCCGTGGTCCCGGTACGCCGGCCCGCAGGCGGCGGCGTCGGCGACCGCGAGACGGCGTTCCACTCCCGGTGCGCGGGCGACCAGAGAAAGAGTGTCTGTCGGAGGGTCACCATCATCATCTGTCGGTCCACGTGGTGGACAACCGCCGACCCGTCGTTCCCGTCGGGCCAGGGCTCTTTTACCGGGGCCTCCGCCGCCACCTGCGTTCGTTCTCCTTACGGGTCCGGCTTCCCGATGGCTTGCATGTTCGTCTTCGACGCGGAGATAAACCACGCGATGATGACTAAGACGATGAAGAAGGCCAAGATCCCCGCCACGATCGCCGCGTACTTGATAATCCACCACAGGACCTGGAGGAAGGCTAGGCCCAAGTCGCCCAGCCGCTTCCACCGCCAGTTCGGCGGACGCTCTATCGGCGGGTGCTGGCGTCTTGCGTCCTCACGGTTCCGTCGATGATACTCCTTCCACCCGTTCTTATCGTTCCACCAGTTCTTATCGTTCCACCAGTCCGTTCTTCGTTTCTTGATCTGTTTCACGCGGGTCTGCTTCACCTGCAGTGGTCGCATCGTGCCAGCTCCGCTCGCTCCCCTTGTGTCTGACGGCTGTCTCTCCTCCGTCCCGCATTGTCAGCCGCGTTTCGCGGACGAGATGGCGGCGGCTTCTTCCGGTCCGCCCGCGACGCAACCCGGTTAGGCATCGTCCGTCCGCCGAAGGAGGTGCGGCGTCGGTGCCTGCGCCGTAACACCGATGCCCGGTTGTTGGCCGCGCGAAGGGTTCTCGGAGCAGGTCCCGGCCGACGCGAATCGCCTGGATGGCTCACGCGTAAGAGCTCGTTGGGTGGCCATCAAGGGACCCCACGGCCAACAGGCCTCAACGTTCGCGTGGTCAACACGTCCGTAGGGATATAACAGACGTATATAGGATATCATATGATACCGGAGGCGGCAATGGGCCGTCAAGTGTGACGAGTGTTATCGCCGAACTTCGGTTACCGGGGGACTCCAGGTCCAGACGGGCCACGGCGGCGGCCCCGTGGCGTTGCAGGCCGGCGGCTAAGGCGTCGGGTGGAGGGGATTCGAGCAGGAGATGATGGGCGTCAGGAAACCGGGTAGCGGTGGCCTCGTGCCAGGAGAGGGCGAGGCCCTGCTCCGGGTGATCCATCCCCAGCACGGTCGCGCGATGGGCGCTGATGCGCCACAACAGGTCAACCAGGCGACGGAGGGATTCAAAGGTCGCCAGCGGGCCGTGGGCGCACGGTGGCCGGGTCGGTGAACACCCTGTGGAGCAGCACGTCGGGGGACGTGCCCGCCACGGGCTCGCAGGTCAGGCGCGCGGGCACGGCGGCGCCCGCCAGCAAACCGTTGGCCCGTTCGAGGCGGACCGCCAGTGCCTCGAGCGAGACGTCCAGCGCGCCCGCATGCGGTCTCGCAGCGTGGCCGCCACCCTGGCGCTCACCTCCGCGACGCCGACCCGTGCCGGCCTGACACCACTGTTCGTAGCGCCGATTCTGGCGCCGGATCGCTCATTGGCCGTCGTGGCAAGAGTTGCCGACTAGCCCGTGACGGGCCATGAACCTGTTCTCCTTCTGCCCTTTTCCATGCCGGGGCGGCGTGAGCCAACGGGTCCGCGGGGCACTAAAAGGCCGGTCGAACTCGACGGGCCATCACCGTGCCGCCCGCCGGGAACCGATGGCTGATTCGCCGCGCCCCCGCTCGGGTGCTAATAGCATCGCCTGTGACCCAGGAGCCCCTGCGGCGAGCTTAAAACGAGAACGGACAGCTATCCGGGGGCGCCGTAGCCTCTCCGCGTCGGCGGGCCAGCGTGATGTCCACCGGAGACCAGGCAACCCGGGGCCCGGCGGCGAATCGCCTGCCCGCCGGGCGCCCCCGAAGCTCCTGTCATGGGGTCGGCGACGAGAGGCGTGCCCGTTGTTGACAACGGCTGCTCTGTTTCCTACACTTTTCCTGTTCTCATCCAGATCGCCTGAGGGACCGGCCCGATGATGGCGAGGCAACCAGCAGCGTGCGCTGCCCGGTGCCAAGGCCGGCACGATGAGAGGAGATAGCGTCCATGACGCACGAGGATCATTGGATCTGCCCACTTTGCGAGCAGATCAATCCGTCCAATGCCCCGATTTGCAGCCACTGCCTCTATTGGCCGGGCAGTTCCGGCCCTGATTTTCACTCCCCCGGGGTTGATTCGACGAACAGGTCGCTGACCATTCCGCAGCGCGACGAACGCCCTTTCGATGACAGGTGGGGCGTGCCCGGTTCGTCACCTTGCCCACCCGAAGCGGCCGCAAGCAGGATGGCTCGCCGGCAGCACGCGATGGGACGAGGGTTACGGATCGTCTGGGGCGGGATGCTAGCCTTGGGCCTCCTCGCGGGCGGTATCGGCACGGGGTGGTGGTGGGGGTTGGGTCAAAGCCGCCCCCTGGCCCAAGACCTCAACGCGGCCCAGGCGACGATCGCTCGCTTGGAAGCGGCGCAAGCCCGCCCGGCTCCGACGACCGCCACCCCGGTCGCCTCGCGACGTCCGAGCGCGCCGTCGGCCGCAGTCACCCTCTCCGGCACCTTCAGCCCCGCCTACTCGGCGGGCCTGGTGCTGACCCTGGTCAATCCGGCGACGGGCCAGCGCGTCAGCGCGCCGTGCGTGTTCGACACGGGCGCGACGAACACGATCATCAACACCAGTCTCGCGGCCCAGTTGGGGTACCCACTGGGACGGCCCAGCACCCTCAGCGGGATTGGCGGCACGGTGACCAGCGCGCTCCACGGCCCCATTCTCATTGAAACCGCCAACGGGACGCCTCTCTGGCGTCTCAGCGCGTTCGCCAGCGCCCCGCTCACCCAATCCGGCCAGTCGCCCATCATCATCGGGCGCGACCTGTTGGATGCCCTGGGCACGACATTTACGGTCGGCCACCGCACCTGGACACTCCGGTTGGCCCAGGCCGGGGCCCCCGTTCAGGAGCCCGTATGGCTAACCGGGCCCTAGTCAGCGACCCCGTTAACGCGCCCGACGGCGCAGAAGGAGGCCTATCATGAGACTCGACGAGATTCTCGCCGGCTGGTTCCCGACCCGGGCCGAGCCAGCCCGGCCGGAAACAGAAGCTGAAAAGGGCGTGCGACTGCGCGCCAACGCGGCCAAGATTCGTTGGCACGTCTGGGGCAAGTACCCGACGTTCGAGGCCCAGGAGGCGTACATCCGCGGCGTCCTGGGTGAGGAGGAGTATGATACCTATGTCCGAGACACTGTATCGGCTGATAATTCCTACCGTCGACAACAGTGGCCGTCCCATACGCCGGGAGGCGTGAGAGGAATATGCCCGCGAGATGAGTGAGCGGTTCGATCACCCTGTCGCGCGCTGCTATCGGCCCGAAGGCGCGCGGATCTGCAGCCCTCGCTGATGCTGGAGTCGAGCACCAGTGAGGGCTCGCTGGGCTGTATGCCCAGAGAGACCCGGTCCTTCCTCGAAGCGGTCGGCCGCGAAGCCTGTCAGGACCTCGGGCAAGACGCCATCTTTGAAACGGTCATCGCCGAGCTAACCGAGACCTTTCAGTAACGGTGGAGAGGGAGATCGAAACAGTCCCCAGACGGGTGGAGAATTTGCGAGCGAGGGGCCTTGCGTGCGCCGGCGCTCCGTCACAGGCCCCGCCGGGGCGGGATGGGAGCGAATCCCGTGCTCGGAGCGCGTAGGCATCCCGCGGGCCCGGGGCCGGGATCCGCCAACCTCAGAGGATTAGGGCGTCGGCACGACGGGGGACCGTCAGGGATGACGGGCCGCTGGGGAGGGCGGCGCATCGCGGCATCGCGGTCAGCAGTGGCGCGCTCTACGGCCACGCGCCCGCCACCCGCACGACGACCCGGCGCCCCGACCGGATGAGGCGCTCGGCGACAGGGAGCAGCGTGCCGCGGAGCCGGCCGGGAGGCGCAGAGCGCGGCGTCCCCGACAGCCCGAGCCCCCGGAACCCGGCCCCGAGGTCCCCCGCGATCAGCAGAGCGGTCGGCCAGGGTGGTTTGGCGGCACAGTCCGCCCCTGGGCGAGGAGCCCACCCCGTATCCTTCGGGTCCCGGATGACTGGCTCACAGCGCCCGCGACCCCGGTCAAGCGCCTCGAGTCAGGCGATGTCCGGGTCTGCAAGGTGGGTGAGGCCGAGCGGATAGCGATAGCCCTTCCCATCCGTGAAGGTCCGCGGGGCGCCCAGACGTGGGCTGGCGCGGCGCACCAGCAAACGGCTCCCGCCGGGATGCCGGTACCGGCGTCCCGGCCCAACCGCGTGGCTCCCCGGACGAGGTGAGTTCCGCCGTGTTGGCCGGGATCTCCCGCCACCGGCGGCGGCCGATGACGGGCGCCGCCCGCTCCTGCGCCAACGGATGGTCGACGCGGAACCGGGCGCCACGCGCGTCGCGCGCCGCCAAGAGTGCCTGGGACCACCCGGCCCTATCGGTCCGCACAATGACGGCATCGTGCCCAGGATCCCGCGGGAGTGGGGCCAGCGGGGCGTCCGGCACCGGGATAGGGTCGGCCGCCCTGCCCGAACCGGCATGCCCCTGGGTGCCACCAAATCGCCAGGGGTCCCCCGGTGGCGTCCGGGCTGGCGAGGAGCGGGGTGAAGCCGTCGCCGTGCTTGTCGGGGGGCCGAGCGCCTTCCTTGTCGGAATGGGCGGTCACCCACGTGCCGTCGATGTCGATCACGGAGAACTGCGGGTCCCTGCCCGCCGCCCACACCCGGCGCCGCGCGGCGGCGCGGGCGGTCGCGATGCGGGGGAGGGTCCCCCCGCTCGGCGCTGATGCCGTGCGCCACACCGTAGGCCCCGGGCGACGCGTCCAACCCGATCGAGTGGATGTCGGCGTACCGCGATATCGCTCAGCGTCGGGACCCCGTCAGCGATGGCGGCGGCCAGGTGGGTCAGCACCTGGCCGCGGTCATGGCCGCGGCGGCGTTGTTTGAGCGGGGCCAACGCCTCGGACAACCCCGGGTTAATCCGCCGCGGTCAGCCAAATCCCCCAATACCCGGGCCCCCTCAGGGGCCACTGTGTATTCCGGAAACCTTTAGCCACCGGTTCCGATTGAACATGGCTCTGACGCAGCTTTGGTGATCTCCAATCACGAGAAATTCCTCGTCTGGCATGGGAGCGAAGCGCACCATCAGTCTCGCGCGGAAACGCCACCGTGGCAACGATTTCCAGTCGACGTTTTTGGACGCCCCTCGACGGTCACCAAAAGTGCGGGAGACCCTTGAACATCCGCCAACGATTCCGATAAGCTTCCTCCACCGATTCCGACACGGTCGCCAGCTATTCCTAAAATCTTCCGCCACCGGGGGATGCTCGCGGAGAGTGACGTCGGACATGACACCGGGTCCCACGACCCATCCTGGCCCGAAGAAGGCTCCGACCCCGATGCGCCAGCCAGGAAAGGGGTTACCGATGTATCGTGTGCGGGAAATCCTAGCGCGTCACTACGAACTCCATCCCTCGATGGCTATCAGTACTCGCGGTTTTGTGACCGCTATCGCCAGTACGTGAAAACCCTGGATGTCGTCTTACGTAAAACCTACCGGCCGGGGGAGTCCGCGTTTGTCGACTACGCCGGTGCCACCGTGCCCATTGTCCGTCCCAAAACGGGGGGATCCAGGCTGCCCAAGATTTTGTTGCCGTACTGGGGTCCTGTCACGACACCTTTGTCGAACTCCATCCGCAGCAGACGACGGCGTGGTGGCTTCGGGGCCATGTCCATGCGCTGGAACACTTCGGAAGGGTCCCCAAAATCATCGTGCCCGATAATCCGAAACCGCTCATTTGCCAGGTCGAACGCTTTGACGTCCAGCTAAACCGCTGGGATCAGGAGTTCGCGGCCCATTATGGGGTCGCCATTGTCCCGGCTCGACCCCGGAAACCCCGGGACAAAGCCCCCGTCGAAGCGGGAGTCCTGTTGGTCGAACGCTGGATTGTGGCCGCCTTGCGGCCCGAGCCGTTCGTGGGGTGGGACCAGGCGCAGCAACGGGTCCGGCCACGCCTTGACCGGTTAAACGCCCGGCCGTTTCAAAAATGGGCCATCCCTGGATCGGGTCCTTTGTTTCAGCAATAACCTCTGAAGAAGGGACGGGGTACTCGCTGCAGTCCCAGTTTAATAATTGCGTCAGCGCGCCTTATCCCCAGAACTCCTATACTGCTGATATGAATGAGCCGGTCAAGTCCTGATTCGCAGCCAAGGGCTGGTCAGCGACGGTGAACCCTCGGATATTCGCGGGTTGGGACCCGCATGTCTTGTCACCGTCCGGAGCTGCCTCCGACTAGAGACGTGCATCGGACTGGAGCCCCGCCCATAGCAGGGTCGAGGATTCTCCGGGCACGTGGGCCCCTGGCGACGAATCAAGCCGTTAAATCTGCAAGGGTTTACGCGGCCGAGGTTTCCGTCACGTCTGCGCCGCCTTCCACCGCCCGCGCCACCGCCCCCAGGAATCCCAGCAGCTCTCGCGCGACCGCCGCCGTGGCGACGCCCCCGCCCTTTCCCCGGTGAATCAAGCGCTCCCCTTTCGGGTGCAGCCGCACCTGGGCCTGCCACGCGATGTCTTGCACCCGCGGCGGCTGTCCGACTGGCCGCGCCCGCCGGGTCGCTTTGAGGGCCGCCGGATGGCGATACGCCCAGGCCGCTTCTACGACGACGCGCCGGAGATGGGCATTCCCGGTCTTCGTAATCCCCCCGCGCCATGGGCGGGCGCCGCTGGAATATTCGCGGGGCACCAGCCCCGCATACCCCATCACGTGCCCCGCGCGCCGAAAGCGGGCGAAGGACCCCCCCGCCGACACGACGGTGACCGCAGTGATGAGCTGGACCCCCCGCAAGGCTTGGAGGGCCTGAATCACCGTGGCCTGTGGATGCGTCGCGGCCGCCTCCCGGATCGCCTGCTCGAGCCGCTGGATCCGGGCTGTGATCTCATCGAGCGTATGCACATACTCGCGAAACACGACGGCACTGGGCCCCGTCCACCTGAGGGCATCCAACCAGCGCCGCGAGGCGGCCGACCAGGGGCGCACCCCTGCGGGCGGCTGCACCCCCCGACGCAACAGAAACTTCGACAGCTGATGCCGCGCCCGCCAGCGGTCCGCGACCGCCTCGTCGCGAGCCCGCACCCAGTCCCGCAACGCTTCATCCTCCGCCGTCGGCACCCACACCGCCGGCAACTCCCCCGCCCGGAACCACGCCGCTCAGCGGAGGGCATC
>DAHVOH010000112.1 GCA_027318915.1 Clostridiales bacterium | reverse complement strand
AGATTGACGAAGCGCGCCATGGCCGCCTCGGAATCGAGCATGCCCTCGTCCATGTTGATATCGATGATCTGCGCGCCGTTGGCCACCTGCTGGCGCGCCACTTCCAGCGCCGCGCCATAGTCACCGGCCTCTATGAGCTTGCGAAATCTGGCCGAGCCGGTGACGTTGGTGCGCTCGCCGACATTGACGAACAAAGACCGCTCGTCGATGTTGACCGGTTCCAGGCCCGCGAGCCGGCACTTGACCGGCACCGCCCTCACGGCCCGCGGCGCGCGCGTGCCGAGCGCCGAACCCCGCCGCCAACTTCCCCACCGTCGTGGTCTTGCCCGCCCCGTTCACCCCCACCACCAGCCAGACTTGAGGGCGCGACGGCGGCAGAGTCCAAGGGTCCGCGGCATCCTCCGGCAGGAGTGCCGCCATCTCCTCCGCCAGCAGTCCGAGCAGCGCCTGCTGGTCCACCGGGCGGTCGGTCCGAAGGCGCGCCCGGGCCCGGTCCAGAAGATGCTCCGTCGCCTTCGGCCCGAGGTCGGCCAGATACAGCTGTTCCTCCAACTCCGCGAAGAACTCCGCCGACACCGTGCGCCCCACCAGGCGCCGCCACCGGCCCCCCATCTGTTCGCGCGTGTCCTGGAGCCCTTTCCAAAATCGGTTCAGCAGCCCTGCCATGGCTATCCGGTCACCTCCTCGCCCATGCGCACCGACACCAGTCGGCTGACTCCGTGCGGGTCCGCCGTGAAACCCCACAGCGCATCCGCCTGCTCCATGGTCGGCTTGTGATGGGTGACCACCAGGTACTGGGTATGCCGCCGCCGCGCCAGATGCTGCGCAAACCGGCGCGCATTCAGTTCGTCCAGGCTGGCCTCCACTTCGTCCAGCACCACCAGCGGCGCCGGTCGAATCGCCAACAGCGCAAACAGCCAGGCGAGCGCGCCCAGCGCCTTCTCGCCGCCGGACAAGGACTGCAGCGACTGCGGCCGTTTGCCCGGCGGTTCCATCCACAGTTCCAAGCCGGGGTCGGGCTCCTGCTGCCAGCGAAAGCGGACCGACCCGCCGCCGAACAAGTCCTGAACGGTCTCCTGCAACGCCTTCTCCACCCGCGTGGCCGTCTCCATCCGGCGCGTTTCCACCTCGCGGTCCAGCTCCGCGATGGTGTTCTCCAGGTCCGCCGCCGCCCGCTCAATGTCCTCGCGTTGAACGCGAAGAAATTCCCGGCGCTCGCCGAGACGCTGATAGAGTGCCAAGCTGCCCGGCGCGATGGCGGGCAGGCGGCCGAGGGCCTGCTCGACCGCGGCCAGCCGCGCCTCCACCGCCGGCATGTCGCTCCAATCCTCAGACGCCGCCGCCACGGGCGGGTCCTCCTCCCCCAGTTCCGCCAGTTGGAACACCAGCCGGTCACGCTCCGCTTCCACTTTTTGGCGATCCTGCATCCGTCGCCGCAGCTCATGGTCCACGCGCCGCTCCCGTTCGGCCGCGGCTTGCCGCCGCCGGTCCGTTTCAGCCAGCAGATCCCGGTACCGGGTGACTTCCGCCTCCGCCCGCGCCAGGTCCGCCTGTCGCTCTTGCAACTGAAGCGTGGCGTCCTGCCATTGCCGTAGCACCTCGCCGCGTTCCGTCTCCCACTGCCGCAGGCGATCGCCGGCCTCCGCCCGCCGCCGCTCCGCCCGCTCCCGTTCCTCCGCCACCCGCGCCGCCAGCGCCTCTTGTTCCGCTCGCCGCCGTCGCGACTCCTCGTGGGCTGCCTGCCGTCGGAGCAGCGCTTCGCGCGCCTCCTCCCGTCTGCGGCGGGCGTCCTCCCAATCCTGCTCGGCCGTCTGCCACTGCGCGCGCGCCTCCTCCAAGCCGGCCCGGAGCGCTGCCTCGTCCAGGGTCACATCATGGGTCGCCACCAGATCGTCAACCGTCTCCAGGCGCATCCGCGCGGCGCTCCATGCGCTGTGCGCCGCGGTCCGCCGCGCTCGCCACTCCAGCAGCCGGGCCTCCGCCTGCGCAATCTCCTCCTCGGCCCCAGCCACCACTTCCCGCAGACCGTTCAACCGAGACAGTTCGTCGGTCAGTTCCCGAGCCAGGCGGTCAATCTCCTGACGGCGAACCCACACGCCCCCGCTCGCCGCCGGGGAGCCGCCCGTGATGGCCCCGCCGGGATGAATCAGCTGTCCGTCCAGTGTCACCAATCGGTATCGAAAGTTCACCAGGCGGCCCACGGCCACCGCATCTTCCAGCTTCTCCAAAACCAGGACCCGACCAAGGGCGTGCGCCGCAGCCACCCGTACGGCCTCGGGGACGCGAATCAGATCCAGCGCCCACCCCACCACCCCCGGCTGGCGGACCAAATCGCGATCCTCCGCCAGCGGGCGGCCGGGACGGACGGTGTCCAGCGGCAAAAACGTGGCCCGACCCAGCCCGTGGGCCTGCAGATGCCGCACGGCGGCGCGCGCCGTACGTTCCGAATCGGCCACCAAGTCCTGGGCCGCCGCGCCCAGCGCCGCCTGCACGGCTATCAGATGCTCATCCTCCGCCTCAATGAGGCTGCCCAGCGTGCCCTGAATGCCCCTCAGCTGCCCGTCCGCCTGCGCCCGCAACACCGCCCGCACCCCGGGCCCATAACCTTCCCCCTCGGCCTCCAACTGCTGCAGGGCGCGATGCCGCGCCTGCCGCTGGGCGAAGTGCTGTTCGGCCAGCCGTAACCGCTCGCGCTGCTCGGTGGCATAACCGCGCAACGCCGCCAATTGGGATTCGCCGTCGCGCACCGTCCCCTCGAGGCCGTCCAGCTCTTCCCGAGCGCGCTCCGCCTCCCTCGCCAGTCGGTCGCCCAGACGCGAGAGGTCGCCCGGCGAATCGACCAAGCGCGCAAGCTGCGCCTGCAAGCGCTGACGCTCCTCCCACTGCCGCCGACGGTCTTCCACCTCGGCCCGCCGGGCATCGCGCAGAGCCTGCGCCGCCGCCAGACGTTCTTCAGCTGCGCCGAGGAGCCGCTGCAGTTCGTCGGCCGCCTCGAGCGCCTCGGGTTCGGCCTCGGTTCCCGGCCATGACTCCCAGGGCGTCTCGGCCAACGCCGCCTCCTCACGGGCCAGCGTCTCGCGAGCCTGCTGCGCCAAGCGCTCCAGACCCTCCCGCCGCTCCGCCCAACGGGTGACCTCCCGCGCCTGGGCATCCACCGCCCGCCGGGCTTGGTCGGCGGCTTCCGCGACCACCCGGGCCGCTGCCTGCTCCTCGTCGATCCGCACCGACAGCCCGCCCAATTCTTGGCCCACCGCGCTCAGCTCGGCCCCCAGTTCCCGAACCACCGTCTCCAGGGCCGCCAGGTCGCTCTCCGCCCGCGCGGCGGCCTCCGTCCATACGGCCCGTCGATATTGCCGGATGCGCGCGCGCAAGGCCTGCCGCTCGGTTTCCAACGCCCGATACTGGCTTTCACGTTCGGCCTCGGCCTCCACCGCTTTCTGCTCCTCGGCCACCTGCGCTTCCAGGTCCGCGGCGCGCCCCAACTCGTGGCGAACCGCTTCCAACTGCTGGCGCGTCTCTCGGCGCCTCACCTTGTAGCGCGTGGTGCCGGCCGCCTCTTCAAGCTGCTCCAAGCGATCCTGCGGTCGCTGGGTGAGCGTCTGCTCGACGCGGCCCTGGCCGATAATGGCATAGGCGGAGCGACCGAGCCCGCTGTCCAGAAACAAATCGGTGACATCTTTGAGGCGCACGGCACGGGAGCCAATCACATACTCGCTGTCTCCCTGCCGGAACAGGCGGCGCCCCACGCGCAGCGTCTCCGGCCATGCGGGCACGGCCCCGTCGCGGTTGTCAAACTCCAGGAACGCTTCGCTCACCTGTGCGGGACGCCGGCCGGGCCCCCCGGAAAACAGCAGCTCCTCCCAGCGGTCGGCCCTGAGCTCGCGGATCCGCTGCTCACCCAGCACCCATCGAATGGCGTCGACGACGTTGCTCTTGCCGCCCCCGTTCGGACCCACCAGCACCGTGATGCCGGGCGACAGCTCCAACACCACCTCGCCGGCGAACGATTTGAAGCCGTACAGTTCAATGCGCCTAAGGTACATGGCATGCTCCTTCAGCGGGCCTCTACACGATCTCTGTATCGCCGTCCGCTTTTCTTCCGGTTTTCCAGTAAAGGGGCCGGTCCACCAAATGCGAATCGGAACCGGTATGGACGTGGTGGACAAAATCGCGGACCTTATTTTACAGGACCCGTCTATCAGTGTGCGAGAACTGGCACGCCGGCTCGGCTATGCCGAGGAGAAAACCATATACTACTGGCTCGCCAAGCGGGGCTTCCGCGGCATCCGGCCCTTCAAGCGGGCCGTCCTCACCGGGCACTTTCGGGGCGCCGGGCGCGTTCGCGAAGCCACCGGACGTCTGGGTCGGCTTCCCGTCGCCGATCGCCTGTCGCGGACCGGGGAGCCGGAATTCACCGGGGACACCCTGCCGATCACGTTGGACCGCGGTCGGGGCCAGTATGTGCTGCATTACGCCGGTCCCGCCACCCACGGGGTGTTGCCCGGCGACTACATTGTCGTGGGGCCGATGGACTGGAGCCAGGCTGAATGGGTGATTGTCCAGACGGCCGGGCGCGATGTCGAACTGCGCCGTCTGGTGCGGACCGAGGGTGGCCCCCTCCTGTTCGATGTGCAGCGGGCCGAAGTGGATCCCGACGCGACCCCGCGGGGCACGGTTCTCCAGATTGTGCGCGTCCTGCGACCGGCCACTCCCTGACCGCCTCGGCCCGCCGATCGGCTGTGCTACAATGGGGACCGATCATCGCGGTCGCCCGGACCTGAAGCCAAACGGATGCCGCCGCCGTTATATCACGTGAGGTGAGGCTGTGCGCTGTTCACGTTGCGGCTTTGTCAACCCGGCTCGCACGCGCTTCTGCCGTCAATGCGGGGCGCGGCTCGGCAGCGCCGCCCGACGGCCGGCGCCCGGGACCTCGAAAGCCGCCAAACCGGGACGACGCCGGGTGCGCTGGGGTCGGATGGTGCTGGTGGGCACCACCGCCTTGGTGTTGGTCGTCGGCGGTTTTGCCGGCATCAAGATCGCCAAGGCATTCGCCACACTGCCGGCGGTACCGGCTCTTCTGTCGACCGGACCGCAGGACTCTGTCATTTACGACAGCGCGGATCAGCCCATTGCGATCCTGCACGGCAGCCAAAATCGCGTGGAAGTGCCGCTGAACCAGATTGCCCCCGTGATGCGCACAGCGCTCATCGACACCGAGGACCACAACTTTTACACCAATCCCGGCTTCGACCTGAAGTCCATCGTCCGCGCCGCCGTGGTCGATCTGCGCCATGCCAGCGCCGTCCAAGGCGCCAGCACCATCACCGAACAGCTGGCCAAAAACCTTTTCCTGACCGACCACCACAATCTGACCTACAAAATCCAGGAGTTTCTGCTCGGCCTCAAACTGGCCCGAACCTACTCCAAGAATCAAATCCTCGACATGTACCTCAACACGGTGTATTTTGGCGACGGCGCCTTCGGTGTGGCCACCGCCGCCAATGCCTACTTCGACAAACCGGCGAGCCAGCTCACCCTGGCGCAGGCGTCAATGCTGGCCGGGCTGCCTCAGGCTCCTTCGCTCTATGATCCCTATGTCAATCTAAAGCTGGCCAAACAGCGCCAGCTGCAGGTGTTGGACGAGATGGTCAAATACGGCAGCATCACCGCCGCCCAGGCCCAGGCCGCCTACCAGGCGCCCCTCGATCTTCATCCGGGTCCGCTGGCGGCCACCAGCACGACCTATGCGTATCCGTGGTTCGTGCATGCCGTCCTCTATTTCCTGAAGGTCAACTATCACTTCACCGATCAGCAGCTGTACGGCGGCGGGTTGAAGATCTACACGACCTTGAACCCGACGGTCTACAACATCGCCCAGAACGCCGTCACCTACTGGATGAACCGAAACTTTGGGCCATCCTCGAGCGCCTATCCCAACCACCAGGCGGCGGTCGTGGTGATGGACCCCCACACCGGATACGTTTATGCCCTCATCGGCGGCCGCGATCCGGGCCAAGCCAACATCGGCGGCATCGACTATGCCTTTCAGCCCCGCAGCACCGGGTCGTCCATCAAGCCGGTTCTGGACTACACCCCGGCCCTGGCCAAGGGCTTCACCGAGATGACCGTCATTCAGGACCTGCCGGTGCCCCAGTATCGCCACAACGGCCAGTGGTGGCCGCACAACGACGACCACCAGTACCGCGGCTACATCGACCTGCGCGACGCGCTCGCCATTTCGGACAACAACGTGGCCGTCAAGCTGCTGGGCAAGATCGGCCTGCAGTACGGCGTCAACTTTGCGGACCAAAAGTTCGGTCTGACCCTGTCGCAGGCCGACGTCAACCAGCAGGGGCTCGGCATGGCCATCGGCGGATTCAATCACGGCCCCACGCTGATGCAGATGACCGAGGCGTACGACACCATCGCCAACGGCGGCTCGCGCGTCGCGCCCATCTTCATCACCAAGGTGACCAATCAGTACGGCGCCGTGCTGATGCAGGACACGCCCAAGCCCGTGCCCGAGTTTTCACCGCAGATTGCCTACATTATGACCAACATGATGCAGCGGGTGCTGTACCCCGGAACCCTCCCCGGTCTCACCCAGAACGGCGGCGGCTACCCGGAGTATCCGACCGGCGTCGGCCTCTATCCGGGCTTTCCCGCCGCCGGCAAGACCGGTACCAACAATAACTACGCCGACGCGTGGTTCGACGGCTTCAGCCCGTCGCTGGAGGTCACGGTGTGGGAGGGCCGGAAACTTGAGGAGTCCAACGTGCCCCAGCTGATGACCGGGGTCGACGCGGTCGGCGGCCACGATTCTCCGGCCTACGGCGATACGGCCGCCGGCCCCATCTGGAAGCAGATCATGCAGCAGGTGACCTCCGCCCTCAACCTCGGTTCCGCCAGTTTCCCCGTCCCGCCGGGCATCGTCACCGTCAACTCGGTGAGCATCACGTCGGGCGATTTGGCCGGGCCCAACACGCCCGCCTACGACATTCAGTCCGGTCAGTTCATCGCCGGCACGCAACCCACCCAGGTGGGCTCCACCCACATCCAGGCTCAGGTGCTGGCTTCCAATCCCAGCGTTCTCTGGCAGCCCGGCTGCGGCCCCTCCATCACCCGCACGTTCCTGAAGCGGGAGTCGGACTATCAGGCCACGCTCGGCATGCAGCTCCCCCTGGATCACGTGTTTTGGCCGCCGACCGCGATGTGCACGCCCGTGGCGACGCCGCCCTCCAGCTCCTCCGGGCCGGGAACCTCCAGCAGCGCCTCCTCCGGCACCAGCAGCGCGGCCCCGTCCACGTCCACCGCGCCGTCCACGTCCACCGCGCCGGTGACGTCCTCCACCAGCGGAGCGCTGCGCTTGTGGCGAGGCGTGCGGCTCCGGGGCTGAGATCCGGCCGTCCCGCCGGGAGATGACCGCGGAGGAACTGGTTCTTGCGCCGACCCGCTCCACCGCCGGGCGCCGCTCACAGGACCCCGGCGGCACCCGCTGGGTTTGGGCCGTGCGGACCTGGTAAGTTCGCGGCGGATCCTCGGCGGGCACGGCGCCCCCGCGGGCGGCCCGCGCCCGTAAGTCCCCTCCGGGGACCACACCCCGCCCATGGCGCCGCCTGGCCGGCCAATAGAGGGAAAGCCCGCCTGGTTCCCCGGATTGCCGGCTCCACGCCGCCACGCGGCGCCGGGATTCGCCCGGTGCTCGAAGCCCCGGGCGATGTCCACCGGCAGCCCGGCGCGCAAGGCCACCACGCCCCGAGACCCTTCCCCGCGCCTGCCCGACGGGCTGTCGCCACAGGCGCGCCCGGACCGGCGCTCGGATCTCTCGGCCGGCCCCAACACGGGCGGGAGCGCTCGTGTTCGGCCGGGCCCCTCTTAGGGCGGGGCGGGGACGCGAGCGGCCCTCTCCCGCCGCGGCGGCCCCCGCGGGGCCCGGCCGGACCGCCGATGGGCGGCGGCGCCCCGGCGGCCGGATGCCGC
>DAHVOH010000111.1 GCA_027318915.1 Clostridiales bacterium | reverse complement strand
TCACCGCCGACGATGCGGCCGCGGCATCCGCCCAGGTCACCCTGGCCCCCGCGCCGCTCACGGTGGCCGCTCATGCCACCGCCACCGTGCCCGCGACCTTTGCCGCCATCTTCGGCATCCCGGCGTTTCACCTGCAGGCGACCGCCTGGGCGTCCTGGAGTCCGGGTCCCGCCTTCGCCTACGCCATTTTTCAAGCCGATGCCGTCACCACCGACACGCCGCTCACGTTCAACGGCGCCGACAGCGTGGCCCCGTGGGCCAGCACGACGGCCGCCGCCAACGTGCATAGCAACAACGGCCTCACGCTGCACGGCGCGGTGGAGGTGCACGGCGCCTGCACCGCCAGCGCCGGCCTCACCAACACCGGCCGTGCGGTCTGCACGCAGGGCCAGTATGCCAATGTGCCGTCCATCCCCCTGCCCACGTGGTCCCTGAGCGCTCTGGCCCACGGCGCGACGCACATCGTCGGCTCACCCACCGACCCGACCGGCCTCACGCTGTCCGGATCCACGACACTGACCGGACGCTGGCTGGTTTATGGGCCCGTCACGATCAGCGGGTCGGTCACCGGGCCCGGATCCCTCGTGGCGGTCGGCGGGTCCATCACCCTGAACGGCTCCAACGTGCTGGGCGGGGCCAATGGCGTGGGGGTCACCCTGGCCGCGCTGCCCCCCGCCGCCAATCCCGCCGCCGCGGAAAACATCACGGCCAACGGATCCATCGGCGTCACCGGCGTCTTGTACGCGCCCACCGGGTCCGTCATCTTCAACGGCAACGATACGGTCACGGGCGCCGTGGTGGGCCACCAAGTCACGCTGAACGGATCGGTCGCCGTCTGGGACGATCCGACCCAACTCACCACGGTGCCGATCCGCCAAGTCACCCTGGTGCCGGTCGGCTCCACGGGTGGCGCGTCGTGATCGCGCGGCGGGGCCAAGCCCTGGTGGAATTCGTGCTCATTCTGCCCATCCTGCTGGTCCTGATTCTCGGCATCATCTCCTTCGGCCTGTATCTGAACGCCGCCAACACCCTTCAGCAGGCGGCCCGCACCGGCGCCCACGCGGCCGCGCTCGGCGCCCCTTTCGGGTGTCCCGGCGATTCGGCGCAGGCCGCGCTGAGCCAGGGGCAGACCCCGACGGTCTATGGCTGGGTGGACGACGCGCTCAACGCCGACCGCCCCTGGCTGTCCGCCGGATCCGCCAGCCAGCCGACGCCCGCCGTGTCGTACGCCGCCTTGGCCGGGTCCAGCGCCAGTCCGCCCGGCCCCACGGTGATCCTGACCGTGGCCCTGGCGTATCATCCCCTCATTCCGTTGCCGGGCCTCCTGCCGGCCACCGTCGAATTGGCCTCCACCTTCCGCATGCTGCAACAGCAACCGCCGCCGTCCGGGGGCACGCAGACCACGCTGCCAAGCGGCCCCCCGTATGACGAAACCCCGCAGTGGACCGAGCCCCCGCCCCCGGCGTCCGTCAGCTTTCTCGTGAACCCCACCCCCTGTCCCGCCTCGTAATTCGGTCGCGCTCACGTTAAAGGAGCCTTGCCATGTCGAACGAAAGCCCCGTCCTGTCGAACGAGAGCCCTGCCCTGTCGAACGCGGCGCATCCGGTGTTGGCCATCGCCCTGGGCATCGTGCCCGAGTCCTTTCGCCGCGGGCTGTTTGAACTCTTGCCCCCCCAGTTGCCGCCGGACTGGGAGGTCCGCGACATCGGGGACACGACCGACGCCGTCATTGCCGCCGTGCGCGCCGCCGGCCCCAATCTGGACTGGACGACGCTGCTGGTCACCCCCCATCTCGGCGGCAGCTACCCGCTCGACTGGACGCTGGCCGGCTGTCTGCGCGCGGTGCCGGAACTCCGCTTGGCGCTGTTTGCGCGCGGCGGCGCCGAAACCACCAGCCTGGTACAAAAGCTGGCCGCCCATGGGCTGACCAATATCCTGCTCGACCAACCGCCCCCCAGCGTCTCCGATATTGTGCGCCTGGTGACCACCACCAGTGGCCGCGACACGCTGACCCCCTTTCTGAGTGAAACACCTCCCGAAACCGTGGCCGCGCCGGACCTGCTGGAACCCAACGGACCGCCGTCCCCGGCCCATCGCCCCCTCGTGGTGACCCGCCACACCCACAGTGTGCGCGAGGTGCCGCTGCGGACGCGCGTCGTGGCCGTTGTGGGCGGCAAGGGGTCCGTCGGCAAGACCAGCCTCTGCGCCAATCTAGCCACCGCCGCCGCCCAAAGCGGGTATACCGCCGTCGCGCTGGATTTGGATTGGGCAAAACCCGCGTTGGCCCTGCGCTTCCAGCCCACCTCGGCCCCGTTGCCGGCCGATCCCCGGTCGTTGTTGACCACCATCAACGCGAATCACCTGACCGATCGCCGGCTCCCCACCGACCCGTTTACGCTGTCAGCCGCGGACCGGGAAGACATCCGGCATTTCGTCAGCACCTGCCTGGCTGCCGCCACGCCGGCCGGCCCCGTGCTGATTCCCGGACCCAGCCGGGACAGCGACCTCACCGCCGAGCCGCCCGACGGCCTGCTCAGGGTTCTCATTGAACTGGCCGCCGCGCAGTCGGCCGTGGTCTTCGTGGACACGGGCTTGCCGTCCGACCCCGAGTGGGCGCCCATTGTGGCGCAAGCCGACCGCATCCTTCTCGTGGTGGCTCCCGAATACGAACACGTGCTGGAGGCGGTGGACGTCCTGCACCGTCTCGACCACCTGGCCATCGACCGGCGCAAGACGGGGGTGCTCGTCAACCGGCGGGCTCGCTGGGGCATCAGCACGGAGGACATCATGAATACCCACCTCAAGTTCCCAGACCGGCCGCGGCTGCCGTTGTGGGGCCAAATTCCGTGGGACCCGCAGGCCTGGGAACACAGCGTGAGCCAGCACCGCCCGCTGGCGCTGACCCGCCCGGTCCCCTGGCGGCGCTTGCTCTTCGCCACCACGGGGTTGAAAACCGCCGAACGGCCGAGTCGTTGGCCGTCCTTCGGCCTCCGGCGCGGCGCCGCGCCGCCGGCGGTTTGAGCGGCCATCTCGCGCATGGTAATCAGGAGGTCCCGCACATGAGCACTCCCCCGTCCCCGTCGTCCTTCGTCTGGACCAAACGCCGCGCGCCCGTGCTGGCCGCCCCGGAGCCGCCCGAGTCTGAGGCGCCGGGCGCCACGCACGACGCGTACCGGCTCGCCCTGGCGTATCTCCAGAAAGAATTTCCCACCTTTCTGGTCGATCCCGTGCAGGTGCGGCCGGAGGAATTGCGCCAAGCGGTAACCCGTGCCGTGACCGCCCAGCACCTGTCCCAGGAGGTGAGCCAGCACCTCATTGATCGCATCCTGGCCCAACTGGTGGGCGCGGGCGAGATCGAGACGCTGATGCGCGATCCCACGATCACGGAAATCGTCATCACCGGCGCCAAGGTGTTCGTCGAGCGCGCGGGGCGCTTTATTCCGCACGCCCCGCTGAAATCCCGGGAGGCCGCCATCCGGTTGGCCGAACATCTCCTGCAACGGGTCCAGGCCCAATACCGGGATTCGCAACCGATTCAAAACATCACCTGGCCCACCGGAGACCGGATCGCCATCGTCCATCACAGTCTGTCGCCCACCGGCGTGCAGATCTCCATCCGCAAACGCGCGGACGACACCACCTGGGACCTTTATGGCCTGGTCCAGTTGGGGATGCTGACCGACGCGTGCGCGGCCGACCTCATCGCCTGGTGCCGCGGGCGCTTGAACATCATCATTGCGGGCGCCATGGGCAGCGGCAAGACCGCGTTTTTACGCGCCCTGGCCCGCGTGGCCATCGCGCCCGAAGAGCGGGTGGGGGTGTTGGAGGACACGGAGGAACTGCGGCTCCAGCAATGGCTGCCGCATGTCGTCTCGTTCGTGGTGCCCAGCACCCGGGAAGACGCGGCCCGCACGCCGGGTCGGGTGACGATTCAGGACGTGTACCGGGAGATGCTGCGCCTGACCATCCAGCGGCTCATCATGGGCGAAGTGCGCGGCCCCGAGGCGTTCGACTTGCTGGAGTCGACCATCACCGACGTGGGTGGCATCCTGGGCACCATCCACACCCGGCGCCCCGAGGACATGGTGGAACGGCTGTACTGGATCGGCCACCGCAACGGCATCATCGTGCCGTGGGATCTCATGGTGCGGACCGCGGGCAAAGGGGTCGACATCATCGTGCAGCTGGAAAAGGACGGTGAGGGCCACCGGCATGTCATGCGGGTGGTCGAATCCCAGCCATCCGGCGAGCCCCTCACCCTCTGGCGCTGGGATCCCGACCTGCACACCACCGTGGCTGTCGGCCGTCTCTCGGAAGCCCGGTCGCTGTGGGCCGCCGACCACACGCCCCACACGTCCCCGCCATCCTGATCGCGAGGAGAGATGTGTTCATGTTGGCCTTCGCGTTTCGTGTGCTCCTCGCCTCCCGCGCCGGGCAGGCCGCCCTCACGCTCGTGGCGGGCTTCCTGGCGGCGCTCGCCGTGTGGACGCTGACCCATCGTCCCTCAGCCATCCACGCGACCGCACCGCCGACCCCCCCGCGGCCCCCGCGGCGTTCCGTCTGGACAGTCGCCGCCCTGGCCACTCCTGGCCGCCCCCTGTTCACCCGCCGGCAAGTCGCCGTCGCCCGCTGGCTGGTCGGGCTGGGCAGCGGTCTGACGTGGCTCCTCACCTTCGGCAACCCGCTTGCGGCCGCCGGCATCGCGGTGCTCGCGGCGCAACTGCCCGAGTTGGCCGCGCAAGCCTCTGCGCGGCGTTCCTGGCACGCCCTGGACCGGTCCGCGTACGCCTTTGCCAACGTGATCCGCTTCCGCTTTCAACGGGGCGGCACCGTGCTCGCCACTGTCCGCGATCTGGCGCCCACCGCCGATCCCCCGGCCCGCGACTGGCTCTTGCGCGCCTTGCAGACCGACACCATCGCCACCCATGCCGCCGAGCGCTTTGAACACGTGCTCCGCGAGCAAGCGGTCCTCCTCCGCCACGTAGAGTTGACTCTGTTCGCCGACCTGCTCGCCGTGGAGCGCCAGCGAGGCCCCGCCTTTACGCCGCTGGACAGCCTCGTGACCCTCTGGGGCGAGCGCATCCAGGCCGACGCGGCCCGCACCGGCACCATTTTGACCACCATCCGGTTCGGCCAGCTCGCCATCATCGCCTCGCTGGCCACGTTGATCTTCGGGGTGGCCAGCAACCCCGCCAACGCCGCCATGGCGCGCCAGGGCGTGGGCCTCTTGGTGTACGGCGCCGCCGTCTGGTGCGTCACCGCCGCGCTGCTGATCCAGATCCGCACCACCCGCCGCGCCTTCCAGAGTTGAAAGGAGCCTGCCGATGCCGTGGATGTTCTGGGGTCCCCTCACCGGCGGCGCCGCCGTCGCCGCGTGGGGCGTGTACACCCTGAGCCACCGTCCGACCCGCATCAGCTGGCGGGTGCGCCGACAGACGGCCACCGCCTGGATCACCGCTTTCCTCACGCGCCTGCAAGCGCGCTGGCGTCGCACCCTGCCCCACGCCCAAGCCGCCCTGCGCATCACCTCCGCGCAAATGATCGCCCAGTACGCCGGCGCCGCCCTGTTGGTGACGCTGGCCCTGGCGCTGATCGCCCGGGTCTCCCCGCTCCTGAGCCTGCCCCTGGGCGCCGTGAGCGCCTGGCTTCTGGTCCCCTGGGTCATCCTCCGCCGCTACGGCCAGTATCAAAACCAAGTCGCGTCCAACCTGCCCACCCTGGTGTTGCTGCTCCAGTTCTATCTCTCGCTGGACTACCCGATTCTGCAGGCGCTCCAAGCCAGCCTGCCGGCCATGGGCCCCTTCGGGCAGGCCGAGGTGACCCAGATCATCGCGGACCTCCAGCACGGCGAGAACACAGGCGCGTTCCGCGCCAGCCAGTCCCGGATCGACCGGCTCTACTGGCGCATGCTTATGGACACGCTGGCCCAGTCGTGGGGTCACGAGATGACGGGCGCGGCACTCGATCCGCTGACCACCATGCTGCGCGCCCAACGGGACGAGCGGGCCCGGCTCCTCACGAGCTCTGTAGATGCGGTCTCCACGGCCGTCCCCATTCTGGCCGTGATGGGCGGGGTCATTGCCTTTCTGTTTTTCCTCCTGGCCTCCTCCCTGGGCGGGAGTCTCTGATGGCCCGCCGGTCCTGGCTCCATCCCTGGCTGTACCCCGCCGCCCCCGCCTGGCGTCTCGCCCATCAAGGCCCCTTGGTGGGCGCGGCCGTGTTGATTTGCGGCCTCGGGCCCACGGTGGGCGGGCCCGTGGGGACCGTCGCTTCGGGGTTGTTCGCCGCCTGGATCGGCGGCGGGGTGGTTGGGGAACTCCGCGCGCGGGCCCACGCCCGTCACCTGGGCTACCGCGCCCGTTTCTGGGTGGCAGCGTGCCCCGCTTGGTGGGAACGCCGGACGCGGGCGTGGCGGCCGGCGCCTTGGCCGGCCGGACCGGTCTGGGAACTGCACGCCAATGACGCCGGCCGCTGGCGGGACCGCACGCCGACGGCCGCCGCGCGTGCCTTCCGGCAGGTGTACACGGCGGAGATGGCCCGGCTGATCCGCGAGCGCCCGCCGACCGTCAGTCTCGCCTGTTCCACATTTAACCGGCTGTCGCCCGCCGAGGCGGCCCTGATTCGGGAGGCCGGCGGATGGATCGGTCCCGGTCCGGTGCATCCCGCCCTGCCAAGCCGGGTGCGGCCCGCCGTCTATCGCCGCTTGCAACGCCGCCTCTTTGGCGGCGTCGTCTCCACCCGGCCGCGTCATGTGCCGGCCGCCTGGACCACCTGGATCATCCCGCCCCGCGGCGGCTAACCCCTGCCGCTCTGCTGTTGAAGCCGGCGTGGCCGGCTTTTTGCCCTGTGACACGGGGCGTGCTTCCCGCACGCGCCGCTTGTCCAGAGGCCGTCCGCCGGACGGCCTCATCACTCGGCGACCGCCTTGGATCACCCGGGTGCGTCGCGGAAAGGACGACACGCATGAAGACGTTTCTGCAGAACGTTGCCGCTCACGGACACGCAGCGTGGGCCGGATGGCGGGCTCGGTACGCCCGCCCGCGCGGCATGGGCCACACCGGGTCCAACGTCGGCTGGATCATCGGGATCGTGTTGGTGCTGACCCTGATCATCCTGACCCTCATCCCCGATGTGAAGACCTGGGCCACCACCCAGTTCACCAATCTGACCGGCCTCTAATCCGGTCTCCACCCGGCGTCTTGGACGCCGGGCCTTTGCCCTTTTGTGCCCGTCCGTTTCGAGCCGCGACGGCTCACGACCAGGAGGAGAACGCTGATGCCACGACACCGCCCGCGCCCGCCGCGGGGAATCGCCAACACTGCCGGCGCCATCGGAGGTCTGCTCCTCCTGGGCCTCCTGTTTGTCACCGGCTTGCTGGTGGACCAGATTTGGACCGCGCAGTCCGCATTGGATTACGCGGTGGGACGCGCCGCCCGCGCCGAAGCGGCCGTGGGCTGCTGGACCCCGACGGTGTCGGCGGCGGCCGCCCAAGCGTTGCAAGCCCGCGGCCTAACGCCCAACCAGGTGTCCATTACCGCAGCCACCACGACGCTGACCCCCTACGGCAATCCCGTGGCCGTCGGCCTGCGCCTGACCCTGCCGCTGTCCTTGGGGGCGTGGCATCTCCGCGCGCCCATCCAGGCCACCACGGAGATCAGCAGCCGGTATTTGCCCGGCATCTCCACCCCCGACTCCTGCTCGCCGGGCGCCGGATCGTTGACGCCGCCGCCCGCCAGTCCCCCCGCCACCGGCACCCCGCCCTTTCCGCTCCGGGTGGTGTATGCGCCCTCAAGCGCCTATCCCGCCGTCGACTGGGTGCAGGGCCCGTCCGCGGCCGTGGCGGCTCTGGAACAACACGGCTACACCGGGCTGGGCGCCCAAGCCCTCGCGCAGTGGCTCCAAACGGCGACGGCCAATGGCGATGCGCCATACAGCCAGGTGGTCCTCCCCCAAGATCCCCTGGCCGCCCCGCTCGCCCCCGCCGAGACCGGCGGGGGGCCGTTGGACGCCTACC
>DAHVOH010000110.1 GCA_027318915.1 Clostridiales bacterium | reverse complement strand
CCCTGTTTTGCGGCCCAGCCGCCCGGCGCGCACCAGGCGCCGCAGGGTCAACGGGGCGGCGAACCGGGCATCTTTCATCTCCTCAAACATGTAGTCCATCACGTTCAAGTCCACGTCCAGACCGGTCAGATCGGCCAGCGTGAGCGGACCCATCGGATGGTTCAGGCCCAGCTTGACGGCTTTGTCGATGTCTTCGCGGCTGGCGATGCCCTCTTCCAAAATGCGTATCGCCTCAATGAACAAGGGCATCAACACGCGGTTGACGACAAAACCGGGCGTGTCCTTCTGCACCAGAACCGGCTCTTTGCCCAACACGCGCGCAAGCGCCATGGCCTCGTCCACGGTACCGTCCGAGGTGTCCTCGCCGCGCACCACTTCGACCAGCTTCATGACCGGCGCCGGATTGAAGAAGTGCAGCCCTACCACCCGCGTGGCCCGGCCGGTGGACTGAGCCAGCGCGGTGATGGACAGGGACGACGTGTTGGTGGCCAGCATGGCGTCTTTGGGCAACACCTGGTCCAATTCGGCAAACGCGGCCTGCTTGACCGCCATCACCTCGACCACCGCTTCGATGGCCAGCTCCGCCTCGGAGAAGTCCCCGAGCGACGCGGCCGGAACCAGCCGCGCCATCGTGGCCTCGGCGTCGGCCGCCGTCTCCCGCCCCTGCGCGACCGCACGCTCCAGCCGCGCGTGGATGGCGTCGCGCGCCTTCTCCACCTGGCCCGGCTTGGTGTCGAACATCATCACCTGCAATCCCGCCCGAGCGGCGGTGTGGGCGATGCCCCCGCCCATGGTGCCCGCGCCCAATACCCCTATGCGCTGCATATTGGCCTCCTCAAATGCCCATCACGTGATAGCCGGCGTCGACAAACAGAATCTGGCCGGTGATGTTGCGCGCCCAGTCCGATCCCAGGAACGCGGCCGCATTGCCCACGTCCGCCGGTGTGATGTTGCGGCGGAGCGGTGCGCGGTCCTCAATCTCATGCAGCATGCCCGAAAATCCCTTGACCCCGCTGGCGGCCAGCGTTTTGACGGGTCCCGGCGACAGCGCGTTGACCCGGATGCCCCGTTCGCCCAGATCCCACGCCAGGTACCGGACCGTCGCCTCCAGCGCGGCCTTGGCCGTGCCCATCACATTGTAGTTGGGCATCACCCGTTCGGAGCCCAGGTAGGAGAGCGTCATGATGCTGCCGCCGGCCCCCTCGGCAAACAGCGGCAGGCAGGTGCGCGCCAACGCCACCAGGGAATAAGCCGACACGTCGTGCGCCAATATCCATCCGTCGCGACTGGTGTCCACGAAGCGCCCGCTCAAATCTTCTCCGCGCGCATGGGCCACACTGTGGACGACGATGTCCACCCCGCCCCATTGGCGGGCCAGGGCCCCACCCAGTTCGGCCAGCGATTCGTCGCGGCTCACGTCCAACGGCAGCTCCAAGACCGAGCGATGCAGTTCGGGCGCCAATTTGTCCAGATTCTCTTTGAATCGATCAATCTGATACGTCAGGGCCAGTTCGGCCCCCTCCCGGTCCATCGCCTGGGCAATACCCCACGCCATGCTGCGCTTGTTGGCCACGCCCACGATGAGCGCTCGCTTGCCCTCTAAAATACCCATGGCCGCCTCCCCGTTCCCTTCCCTCCGTACGGTTCGGCATTCACCGGCCGTTTCCCTCTCCCTGATCGGCGACACGACCGCGCAGTCGGCGCGGACTATTCACGGCATGCGCCGGGCGGCGGCCGGCCAGCGCCTCCAGCAAATCCGCGGCGGCCATCCGGGCCATTTGCTCGCGCGTCTCCACCGTGGCCGATCCGATGTGCGGCGTGGTCAGCACCCGCGGATGCCGGGCCAACGGATGGCGGCCGTCGATCGGTTCGTGGGCAAACACATCCAGCGCCGCTCCCGCCAGCCGGCCCCGGTCCAAGGCTTCCAAGAGCGCCGCCTCGTCGACCAGACCGCCCCGGGCGGTGTTGATGAGATACGACCCCGGCCGCATGGCGGCCAGCGCCGCCGGCCCGACAAGGCCGGCGGTTTGCGGCGTCAGCGGGACATGGAGGCTGACCACGTCCACCGCTTCCCAAAACGCCCGCCCCTCCGCGCGCGGCCAGTCGCCCCGGCGAGGGTCGCCAAAGGCCAGCACCGCCATGCCAAACGCCCCCGCCTTGGCGGCCACGGCCCGGCCGATGCGGCCCATGCCGACAATCCCGAGGACCCGACCGCCAAGCTCCCGACCCAGGAACCCGTCGGGGGCCCAGTGACGCCACTCGCCCGCCAAAAGCGCTTGGCGGGCCGGGATCAACCCGCGGGTCAGCGCCAGGATGAGGGCCCAGGTCAGCTGCGCGGTGGCCTCGGTGAGCACATCCGGCGTGTGGGTGACCCAAATCCCGAGCCGGGTGGCCGCGGCCACGTCGACATTGTCGTACCCTACGGCCATATTGGCGACGGCACGAATCTTCGGATGGGCCGTCAGAAGGTCCTCGTCCACCGTGTCGGTCAACATGGTGAGCAGGCCGTCCATCCCCTCCGCGGCTTCCCTGAGCGCGGCCGGCGGGATGGGATAGGGACCGGGCCAGAGATTCACCTCCACGTCCCGCCGCAGTCTCTCCGTCGCCGTCTCGGCAATCGGCTGGGTAATCAAAACCCGCACCGTCATCCCCCTCCCGCGAGTCCCGCCGGATCGGGTGGACCGGCCACCGGATTCGGAACGGCCCCATTGGCCAAGACATACACTTTGACCACTCGAATGCCGAACCGCGACACCTGGCCGGATGGCTCATTGAAATACAGATCAATTCGGTCGCCGACAATGGCCGCGCCGGTGTCGTCGGCCAGCGCCGGCCCGTAGCCGGAAATGTAGAGCCGCGTGCCCAAGGGAATCACCGCCGGATCGACCGCGACGTCCCCGGGCGCGAGCGGCTTGCCCGTCCACGCCGACACCGCTCCCCAGGGGCCGTTCATGGACCGGCTGCCGTTGTACGCTGTCGCCGTCATGCTCAACACCCGCACATAAGCGTAACGCCGCCGTCCCACCTGCAACAGCTGGACATGCGCTGTTCCGACGGCCAGCACTTCGGGCGACGGCGGCTCCTGCCAAAGCGGCGTCCGGGCAGGCCCGTACGCCGCCCCCTGCACGCCGGGCGACATCACCAGCACCTGGCCCAGCGGCACCGTGGGGTCGGCCACCCGCCGACGTGAAAACGGCTCCGGCCACCATCGTGCCGGCGGATTCAAGACGCCGCCGGACATCCACGGCCAGGTGACGCCGGCCGGGGCAGGCGGCGCCGTCTTCGCTTGGCCGCGCGCCCACAGCAACAGACCCAGCGCCCCGAGCATGGCGGCCGCCCGGACCACTTCGACGATGCGCACCCGCATGCCGCCCCACCCCCGGACTTAGGGTGAACGGCGCGGGCTCGCGCCACACGCCGCGCCGAGCAGCCTTTCATTAATGAGCCGTCGATCGTTGCCGGTCAAAGGCGCCAACGGCGCACCGGCGACGGCCGTCCGCTGCCACTCGCGGACTCGGTTCCCCAGCTCGTCCCCTACCGGCGGGCCCGCCGCCGCAATTTTGTCCATCAGCCGCCGCACGCCCACCGGGTTGCCGCGCTGGTTGTGATGGAAAGCCGCCGCGATCCAGATGGCGATCTGCTGCCCGCGGTCATGCTCGCGGCGCCACAATCCCTCCAGAACCTCGTGCGCCAGAAAAAAATGACCGAGCGCCAGCGCCGCGTCAAAGCCCTCGAAGACGTCTTCCCGCTCCAGGCCGGGCGTGACCCGTTTACCCCGCAAGCGCCAGCGGCCAAGGAGACGGGGGGCGCCAACGCCCTCCACCAGGACGAGCGCGTTCAGCGTCGCCGGAAGGGACGCCCCGGTCAACGGGCTCGGGAGGCTCGCGCCGTGGAGACCGGGCCGGAGCTGTTCAAACAGCTGCCGCTGCCACGCCGAGAGGCGTGGGGATCCCACCGGCGACCACGCCATACGCCCGGCCGACGCCCCCGGCGCGACGGTGGCGGCCAGCGGCCTGCTGCGGGCCGCCAGGGCCGCCAACCGCGCCGCCACCCAGTCGGTCTCGGCCCGCTCAGCCTCCAGGAGGACGAGCCCCAGAGGCTCGTCGCCGGATCCCCCCGCGACCGGAGACGCTGGCCGCCCCGCGCCTTCGCCCGGGCGGCGGGGCGAGGCCCGGTCCTGCACGAGGTCCACCCGAACCGCCATCGCGCGTCCTTTCCGCCTCCGATGCCGCTGCCACTCGTCTACGGTCCGGGCGACGCCGGCACCCGCTGCCGCTAGTTCTCCATCAGGGGAAAGCCCATGGCCTCTTTGACGCGCAGCACCTTCGGGTCGGTGCGGGCACGCGCCTGGTCACGGCCGGACCGGACGATGCGCGCCAGTTCGTCGGGCTGCCGCAGCAGATCCTGCGCCCGATCCCGCACGCGCCGGGTCCCCTCCACCACCATCTCCGCCACCGCCCGCTTGAAGACCCCGTATCCCGCCGTGCGATAGCGTGCAGCCAGGACCTCCACCGACTCGCCGGACAGCGCCGCGCCAATCTCAAGCAGATTGGAGATTCCCGGCTTGCGCGCGGGGTCATAGTAGACCTCGCGCTCGGAGTCGGTGACGGCGGAGAGAACCTTGCGGCGGATGGCATCGGGGTCTTCCAACAGCAACACCGTGCCGTCCGGGTCGTCGGCGCTTTTGCTCATCTTCTCGGTGGGCGTGCGCAGGGACATGATCCGCGCCCCCACGTCGGGAATGACCGGCTCGGGAATCGTGAACAGCGGCCCATACAAACTGTTGGCCCGGAGCGCCAGGTCCCGCGTCATCTCGATGTGCTGGATCTGGTCGCGACCGACCGGCACCTTGTGCGCGTTGAACAGCAGGATGTCGGCCGCCATCAGCACCGGATAGGCAAAGAGTCCCACGCTCACCGACGGCTCTTGCCGTCCTTTGGCCTTGAACTGCGTCATCCGCGACAGTTCCCCCATGCGGGCCACGCACTCCAGCAGCCACGCCATTTCCGCATGGGCCGGCACCCCACTCTGCAGAAAAACCAGACTGCCGTCGGTGTGCAGATCCAGCGCCACTAAGATGGCCACCACTTCCATGATGCTCTCCCGAAGCTGGGCGGGCTCCCACGCCACGGTGACGGCATGCAGGTCGGCGACCGCGAACACACTGCCCGGCGCGGGCTTCCACCGCGACAGGGCCCCAATGTAGTTGCCGAGCGTGACTCGGCCGGTCGGCTTGATAAAGGGCAGTTGCGACAAGACAGCGCCCCCCGAAGACAATATCGTCGTCCTCAGTGTACCGGACCTCCGGGCGCGCACAAGCCGCGCCCTCGCCGCCTGCCAACCGGCATGCCGGGTCCCGGACGGCCCGCCCTCCGCACGGTCCGCCACGGCATGCAAACTTCGCATAGGGCCGCCCGTTGGGTGTGGACCCGGTATCGTAAAAGGCGGGTTCCAATTCGTGCGCGGCGCACAGGAAAGGGAGCGAGGTCAAGCATGCCGCCCGAGGTCGCCGTCTCGAGCCGACGTCCCGCGTGGGGCGCGGCCGCCGTCATCTTCGTCGTGCTGTTGGTCGCCGGCGTCTTCTACGCCAAGTGGGACCCCTATTTCTTGAAATTGGCCCCGGTCTCGGCGCATCACACCCTGGGCGCCTCCATCGTCACCGGACGGGCGGCTCGCGCGCCGGCGGTCGGGATCGCCGCCGCCTGGGACTACACCCTCGCCTACTTCCGGGACATCTGGGTGGCTTTGGTTGTGGGTTTGGTGGTCGGCGCCGGGGTGCAAACGCTGCTGCCCCGCCAATGGCTGGTGCGCCTCCTGGGTCGCGCCGGCTGGGGCAGTGCCTCGCTGGCCGTGGCGGCGGCGGTGCCGTCGATGATGTGCACCTGCTGTTCCGCCCCCATCACCGTCGGTCTGAAAAAGCAGCACGTCTCTTCGGGGGCGGTTTTCGGGTATTGGCTCGGTAACCCCGTCTTGAATCCGGCCACCATCGTCTTCATGGGTTTTGTGCTGGGCTGGGGCTGGGCGCTCTTGCGCATCGGCGTCGGCCTGGTGCTGGTCGCGGGCGGTGTCTACATCGGAAACCGCTGGGGTGAGGGCCAAACGCCCAAAGCGGTGTCCGAGCAGCTTCACGCCGACGCCGAGCCCGACGCCGGCCCCACCGCTCGCCGGTTCTTCGGCACGCTGGGCCGGCTGTCGTTGGGTTTGCTGCCCGAGTACATCATCATCGTGGGCATTCTGGGGGCGGTGCGGGCGTGGCTTTTCCCCACCATGACCCCCGCCGTCGGGCACAGCCTGCTATTGGTGGTGGCTCTGGCGGTGGTGGGCACGCTCTTTGTCATTCCGACGGCCGGCGAGATCCCCATCGTGCAGACGCTCATGTCCTATGGGCTGGGTTTGGGCGGCGCGGGTGCGCTCATGATCACGCTGCCGGCCATCAGCCTGCCCTCCATGGCCATGGTGAGCCAGGCGGTCTCCAAAGCCGAATTGGCGCGTCTGGCCGCCTGGGTGGCCGTGATAGGCCTGGTCACGGCGCTGCTGGCGCACTTTCTGCTGTAACCGCGGACCGGGATGGCGGCACGCCGTCCGGTCTCGAAACCCGGGCCGGCACCGGCGCTCCGGCCCGATCGGTCTCCAGGCGACGGCGCCGGATCCCGCCCCGTTATAGGAGCCTCGGCCTTCCGGACGCCGGGCGACAACACGAAACCGGTATGCCCATCGGAGCACATGTCGCATACCGGCTCAGCCGCCCGGCGTTTGGGCATCCCGAGCACCGTGCCCCGGGTCCATGCAGGTGGACGGCGGGCAGCGGCGGGTCCGGCTCGAACCCCACACCCGCGCCACGCGCGTGCGATGGACGCGCGTGGGGCGGCGCCCGCGCCGATCACAAACGACTTGCCCATCTCCGACACCCGGGTACGCCTTCTTTCCCATCAACGGCCCGAGGGGCGCGCGCCATCGTGAGAACGGCCCGTCGCGGTGCGGGAGTTGGGCGGGAGTCGCGGCGTGGTCGCGCGAAAGGTCCAAGGGGTGCCGCGGGGCCCTGGTGGTCGGCACACCGGCCGTTGTGACTCCTGATGCGATGCTACAATCGGAGTAATCGCCGGGGAGCCCCCCACCCCTCACCTTTGGACAAGGAGCGTGCCTTCATGGCCGAAGCGTCTTCGACTCACCGACGTGCCGCCAAGATTCCCATTGCGGTGCCGGTCCGGCGCAACTTGGGTCACTATCCCCCGGCCGTGTCGGAACTGGCCCAAGATCTCACCGATCGGGCACTCTCCGCGCTCGAGGACGCCGGTGCTGCGATAACCGTTCTTCCTGCCGATGAGCTCCCCCCATGGGAGGGCCCTTGGCCGACCGAGTGGGCGGGCCTTGTCCTGCTGGGGGGTGGCGACATCGACCCCGCTCTGTACGGCGAGAGCGATCGGGATGAGTCCACGTGGGGCATCGACGGCATCGTGGACCGATTCGAGCTCGCCCTCACGCGCGCGGCTCTCGCGGCGGCGGTTCCGGTCTTCGGAATTTGTCGGGGTCTCCAGGTGATGAATGTGGCCCGCGGGGGTACGCTCGTGCAATCGCTGCCGGACGGCCCGGTTGTGCACCGCGGGGTCCTGCCCGGGCCGCTCATGGTGCCGCATCCCGTGCGGATTGACCCCGACTCCCATCTGGCCCGCGCCCTCGGCGCCACGGCCGCCACGGTCCAGAGTGGGCATCACCAGGGCCTGGCGCGGCTCGGTCAGGGTCTCGTCGCCGTGGCATGGGCCGCCGACGGCCTGGTGGAGGCCATGGAAGATGCGGAAAGCGGCAGTCTCGGCGTGCAGTGGCATCCGGAAGATGCTCGAGCCGATCCTCAGCAGCTGCATGCGCTGGCGACGCTTTTTACAGCGAGGGCACGGTCGGCGCCTAGGCGGGCCAACGATCGGCAGGCGGGCGCGTGATGCGCCAAACGCTCTCGCCGGCCACGCCGCCATAAGCCGGCCGAGGCGAGGAACGGGTCTCCCCCTCGCATAGGGCGCACCATCCTCAAGGAAAGTCGGCTCGACGCCGTGGCGTGATCCGGCAACGAGGTGAGCATGGGCCTGCGGCCGCCGCCAGAGCCCCGGTGGATCTCTTGACCATGAGGTCGCCCGGCCTAGCGAAAGGTCGTTTCTTGGCCGCATCTTAAGCATGA
>DAHVOH010000010.1 GCA_027318915.1 Clostridiales bacterium | reverse complement strand
ACCTTTGCGTGGGGCGGCGTGGTGGCGGCCTACACCGAGGACGGCTTCTCCCACGTGGTGCGGATCCGCGACGGGCGCGCGGAGCCCATTGCCCTGCCGTTCACCTGGCTGTCGGGGCTGGCGGCGGGCCCGGGGGGCGTGGTGGCCTTGGCGGCTTCGGACACGGTGGGACCACGCGTCATCCAGTTCCAAGCCGATGGTCGGTATCAGACGTTGAAACGCTCCACGGACTGGGATCTGGATCGGGGGTATCTGAGCCAACCGGAGCCCATCACCTATCCTACGGGTCGGGGAGCCGTCGCGCACGCTTATTACTATCCGCCGGTGAACGAAGCCTACCAGGGTCTGGACGGCGAGAAGCCCCCGCTTCTGGTTTTCACCCACGGGGGCCCCACCGGCGCCAGCTTCCCGGTGCTGCAGCCGGGCTTGCAGTATTGGACGTCGCGCGGATTTGCGGTCGTGGACGTGAACTACCGGGGCAGCACCGGCTACGGCCGGGCGTATCGCAATGCGCTGCGCGGCCAGTGGGGCGTGTATGACGTGGAAGACACCGCCGCCGCGGCGCAGCACCTGGCCCGGCTGGGGCGGGTGGATCCGGCGCGGTTGGCGATCCGCGGCGGCAGCGCCGGTGGATACACCACGCTGGCGGCCACCACGTTCACCCGGGTGTTTCATGCCGGCGCCAGCCACTTCGGGGTCTCGGACTGTGGAGCGCTGGCCCGTGAAACCCACAAGTTCGAGTCCCACTATCTCGACCGGCTCATTGGGCGCTGGCCCGAGGAGGAGGCCGTCTATCGTCAACGCTCCCCGCTGTATCACCTGGATCAGGCCACCACCCCGCTCATCTTCTTTCAAGGTCTGGACGACAAGGTCGTCCCGCCGAATCAGGCGGAGATGATGGTGGAGGCGCTCCGCCGCAAGGGCGTGCCGGTCGCCTATCTGGAATTTCCCGGGGAGGGCCACGGCTTTCGGCGGTCCGAGAACATCCGCCGCGCTCAGGAGGCCGAGTACGCCTTCTACGGCCGCCTGTTCCACTTCCCCCTGGCGGATGAGGTGGAGCCGCTCACCATCTGGAACCTGGACCGCGAGGAGGGCGACACGCCGCGCCCATCGGCGTAGCTCGGGCCAAGGTCCGGACCGGCCACCGGCTGCGACGGCCGGTGGCCGGCCGGCGTCAGGGGACGGAACCCCTTGACGACAAAAAAGATGTCTGTAATATATTTGAAACATACCAGGGACCGGAGGTGCGCCGTGGGCAAAACGGGGACCCGCGAGGGACTGGCACGACGTCGGGCCTTCGATGAGCTCCGGCGGCGATTGATTGAGGGGCAGTGGCCGCCGGCCACGGTCCTGCAGGAGCAGGACCTGGCCGATGAACTGGAGCTGTCCAAGACGCCGGTGCGCGAAGCGTTGCAAACCCTGTCCGTCCGCCATCTGGTGCGCCCGGTGCCGCGGCTGGGCTACGTGGTGTCCAGCATTGAACTGGAAGATTTGGCCGAGGTGTTTGGGTTTCGCGCTCTGCTGGAAAGTGAGCTGGTCGCCACCGCGGCGAGCCGCGGCGCCGTGCTCAAACCCGCGGCGGCGGAGTCGGCCGATGGGTCCATGTGGCAGGTCGAGTGGAATTTTCACAGTCAGCTGGCTCAGGCCGGCGGCGGTCCCCGCATCCGCAGAACCGTCGAGGAGTTGCTGGATGAAGCGAGCCGGGCGATGCACTATCTGAGCTTTCCGCCGGAGATCCTGCGGGCGCTGGTGGATGACCACCAGGCGCTCCTGGAGGCCATTGCCGCGCGCGACGTGGTGCTGGCGCGGGCCTTGGTCACGATTCACCTGACGCGCATGCGCGAGTCGCTGATGGCGAGTCTCCGGCAGAAGCTCCGCGATCAAAATCTGCTGGCCTGATGGGGACGATGGCGGGACGGAGGGACTCATGAGCAACGTGCCCGAGCAGGTGTTGGATTTTCATGTTCACTTTGTGACGCCCAGCCCCTCGGCGGGGCGGATCGCCACCGATCCGCGGGAGCCCCTCACCTATTCGCAGCGGCAGTATCGCTGGATGCTGGATGCCTGGGGGTTTCCCGACCCGGAGCCCACGCCCGATCCCCCGGAGGTGCTCCGGCGGTGGCTGGCGGAAATCGATCGCTACGCTCTGAGCGGCGTGGTGTTTGTGACCGGTCCGGGAGCCGCCTTTCTTGGCCAGGCGCAGCGAGACTACCCGGATAAGATCTACGGATTTTCTCACGTGTCCCCCGACAGCCCGGATGCGCCGGATCGGCTCCGTGAGGATCTCGATGTGCACGGCCTCAAAGGATACAAGTGCTTTGGGCCGCGGTTCGAACTGCCGCTTGACGACCGCCGCTACTGGCCTCTGTGGGAGCTGTTGGCCGAACGCCGCCGTCCCGTGCTGATCCACTATGGGGTTCTGGGCGGCGGGGGCGGCCTCGTGTTTCATCCCCGCATGAGCCCTCTCACCATCGATCCGGTGGCGCGGTCGTTTCCGGATCTGCCCATTGTGGTGCCGCACTTCGGAGCCGGGTACTGGGGGGAGCTGCTGCAGCTGGGATGGGCTCATGAAAACGTCCTGGTGGACACCTCGGGCTCCAACCAATGGGTGCGGTGGATGCCCTACCCGCTGACGCTGGGCGACTTGGTCAAGAAAGCCTACGAAACATTCGGGCCCGACCGCATCATCTTCGGCACGGATTCCCAGTATTTCCCGCGCGGATTTGCCGCTCGATATCTGGAGGACTTTGTGCGGGAATGCGCCTACGCCGGCATTCCCGGCGAGGCGGTGCGGCGGATGCTGCATCAAAACGCCTGGTCCCTGCTCCATCCCGAAGCGCGTTAGGAGGCGAACACGCTGGCAGCTGGCATTAGGACGCCGCGGGTTCTGGTGGTGGGGGCGATTTATGCCGACACCATCTTTGCCGGCTTGGCGCGCCTTCCTCAAGCGGGGGAAGAGGTGGTGGCCGAGCAGGTTGGATGGGCGCCCGGGGGGTACGCCATCAGCGCACTGGCTTTTCATCGCCTGGAGATGCGGACCAAGCTCTTGGGCGAGGTGGGCGACGACTTCTACGGCCGCGCCCTCCTGGATGTGTTTGACCAGGAGGGGCTGGCCACCGACGGCGTCTACCGGGCCCGGGGCGGGCACACCAACGTGGCGGTCACGCTGAACTGGAACGGGGACCGCGGGATTGTCTCTTATGGCCGCGTTCCCCAGGCCCCCTGGGAATGGTACGCGGAGGCGCTGCAGGCGGCCGGGTCCGACGCGGTCCTGTACTTGGCGGCCCGCCATCCGTACGCTCACCGGCTGGTGGAGACGGCGCGGCAACTGGGGCAGGAGGTGGCGCTCTCCCTCTCGTGGCATCCCGACTTCCTGCGTTCGTGGGCCTTGCGCGATCTGCTGCCGTCGGCGGCCATGTTGTTCTGCAATGTCCCGGAAGCCCTGCTGGTGACGCAGGAGACCCGCATCGAGGCGGCCGGAGAAAGACTGGCCGCCAGCGTGCCGGAGGTGGTCATCACGCGCGGCGCCGAAGGAGCCGACGTGCTCCATGACGGGCGTCGGGAGTCTGCCGCGGCGTGCCCGGTGGTGCTGGTCGACGCCACCGGCGCGGGTGACGTCTTCTCGTCCACCTACGTGGCGGCGCGCAGCTGGGGATGGTCGTTCGCCGAGCGGCTGCGCGCCGCCAACTGGGCCGCCGGGCACGCCATCGGACGCATCGGCGGCGGCACCGGCTCGCCTCGCCGCGAGACGCTGCTGGCGGGACTGGCCGAATCCCGGATCACATCGGCCGCGCCGGGAGAGGAACACGGCCATGAGCGCTGAGGTGGCTCGGCGCGTGGCCGTGGTGGGCGGCGGGGGATTTCGCACGCCGCGCCTGTTGTACGGCCTGCTTCGCCATGCCGACGCGTTGGGGCTTGAAACGGTCGCCCTGTACGATCGCGACCCGGCGCGCGCGCGGATCATGGCCCGCATCGGCGCCAGGCTGCCGCAGACGGGTTCGCGCCGGGTTTCGATTGAGGTGGCCGAGAGTCTCGCGGAGGCCGTGTCCGCCGCCGCCCACGTCCTGGTGACCATCCGTCCGGGCGGTGAGATGGGCCGGGTGCACGACGAGCGGGCCAGTCTGGACTGCGGCGTGCTGGGCCAGGAGACGGTGGGCCCGGGCGGCTTTTTTCTGGCGCTCCGCACCATCGCCGCCCTGTCGGAGCTGCTGCCCGCGATCCGGGCGGTCAATCCCCGGGCTTGGGTCATCAACTTCGCCAATCCCGTCGGCATCGTGTCCGAGGCGCTGCTGGCCGAGGGTGTTGACCGCTTTGTCGGCGTGTGCGATACCCCTCACCATTTGCAGCAGGAATTGGCGCACTTCCTGGCGCTGCCCCCGGAGGATCTGCGGGCGGAAACCGTGGGACTGAATCACCTCGGCTGGTTCCTGGCGCTTTTCCACGGGGAGCGGGATCTGCTGCCCGTGATTTTGGAACGCTTGCCGGAAGTGCAGGCGCGGGTTCGCCCGCTGTCGTTCTTCCGTGCCGACGAGATTCGGTCAGTGGATGCGCTGCCGACCGAATACGTGTACCTGTACCAACATGCCGGCGAGGTGGCGCGGCGGATTTCCCGCGCGGCTTCTCGGGGCGCGCAGGTGGCGGAGCGATCGGGCGCCTTCTTTGCCCGGGCGTCCAAGCTGGCCGCGGCCCATGAGGACGACGCCCTGCTGCCCCTCTACTGCGAGACGCTCGCCGGCCGTTCCAACTCCTACTTCCAGGAGGAAACCGGCACCCCCGTGAACCGGGGCCTGGACCCCGCCACGATTTTGTCCACGGAAAGCTATGAGCGGGTGGCCATCGACACGATGCTGGGGCTGGCGGGCCAGGGCGGCGGCCGACCGGTGATTCTCAACGTGCGCCACGGCGGGGCCGCCGGCCCGATTCTGCCGGCCGACGCGGTGATGGAGCTCAGCTGCCGGGTCGACCCGGCCGGGCCCGTGCCCATCGGGTTGACGCGTCCGGTGCGCGATCCGATCCCATCCCTCGTTCAGACGCTCAAACACTACGAATGGGCCACGGTGGAGGCGGCGCGGATCCGGACGGAGGATGCGGCCGTTGAGGCGCTGGCGCTCAATCCGCTGGTGGCCGGTCGAGATTTGGCGCGGGCCCTGGTGCGCCGGCGGCAGGAGCTGCCCGCCGGGCCGCTGTTTGCCAAAACCGTGTCCTGAGTCCGACTCACGCGCTAGGTGGACGGCGCATCACACAGACGTCCGACAGATGTCGGCGCCGCGCCACCATCCGAAAGGAGGGCCGGGCGTTGCCCGGAAAGATGACCATGCTATCCCAGGGGAAGTCTCCCACGAGTCAAGGAAGCGCTCTGGTCCGTTCCTGGCGCACGCTGCTGCTGCTCGCAGCCGGCGGCGCCATGGTGGCTGCCGTGGCCGGGTGCGGGAGCACGACGGCTCCCACCGGCACGTCATCGTCCACCCCGCAGTATGGGGGCACCTTCACAACCGCGTATCAGGGCGATGTGCCCACGTTGGATCCGGCCGGCAGTCCGGGCTATGAATCCACCCAGGCCATGTACGGCCTGTACAACACCCTGGTCACCTATGCGCCCACGTCGTCCGCGCTGGTGCCGTCTCTGGCCCAGTCGTGGACGGTGACCGACGGCGGCAAGGTGTACACGTTCCATCTGCGTCCGCATGTCCGGTTCTCCAACGGGGATCCGTTCAACGCGCAGGACGTGGTGTTCAATCTAACCCGGCAGATCAATCCCAAGAGCGCCAGCTACGCGCAGTCCTACTATCTGGACATCGCCGGCGCCCAAGCCTATGCGAGCGGCAAGGCCACCAGCGTTTCCGGCTTGCAGGCCCTGTCGCCCAACACGCTGCGCATCACGCTGGTCCAGCCGGAAGGCTACTTTCTGAACATCCTGGCCATGCCCACCTCGGACATCGCCGACCCGAGCGTTGTGGAACAGTACGGCACCGCCTACTCGGATCACGCGGTCGGGACCGGTCCCTACAAACTCTCCGAGTGGATCCACAACCAGGTGCTGATCGAGGTTCGCAACCCCTACTACTGGGGCAAGCGGCCCTACTTCTCCACCATCAAGTTCATCCTCGGCCCCAGTCCGCAAACCCAGTTCCTCATGTTCCGGCGGGGGGAGATTGACGCCATGGGGCCGGTGCCTCCGGCCGACATGCCCACCATCGAAAGCAACCCCAGCCTGAAGAAGGATCTGCTGGTGCTGGCCGACACCGGGTCCATCGACTTCTACTTCATGGACGTGAATTACGGCCCGTTTCGCAACGTGCTGGTGCGGCGCGCCCTGAACCTGGCCGTCAACCGCCAGCGTCTCGTCGCCCTGGATGCGGGGCAGGCCGTCCCGGCCAATCAGTACCTGCCGCCGGGCTATCCCGGCTCGCAACCCAACCTGCCGCCCATTCCCTACGACCCCACCCGGGCCAAGGCGCTCTTGAGCCAGGCGGGCTACAAGCCGGGACAGCTGACGCTGACCCTCACCGTCAACAATGATCCGGCGGTGGTGCAGCAGGCCGAATCGGTCATGGCCAACCTGCAGGCGGTGGGCGTAAACGTGCATCTGGACACGATGTCGCTTTCCGCGTACATCACGGCCCTGTCCGGCAACAAAGTGAAGTTCGGTATCATCCAATGGGGCATCGATTATCCCGACCCGTCGGACATCTTCGACTCCCTGCTGCTGGGGGCCGCGGACGGGACCGGCAACTTTGCCTGGTGGAATGACGCCCGCTTCAACCAGTTGGTCAACGAGGCCGACGTGATGTCGCCCGCACAGGACCAGCAGCGGTATAAACTCTACGACGAAGCGCAGGCCATCGCGCTTCAGCAGCAGCCGTGGATCCCGCTCATCTTCCCGGCCTCGACGGAGCTGGTGTCGCCCAGTCTGCATCCGGCGCCGACCGGCGCCAACAAGTACCTGTACCTGGGTCAGTTGGGCATCGAAGAAAATCTGCTCTGGAAATAGCGGGAGAGAGGCAAGAGACCGTCGGAAGTCGCATGGGACAGCGGTGGCCGCTCGCGTCCGGACCAGTCCAAAACTGGTCCGGGCGGCGCAGCGGCTCGTGAATAAGGGAGAAGCCATGGCAGAGGAGTCCTCGCGATCCTGGCCGGCCGCTCCGCCCACGGCGGAGGATTCGGCGGCCGACCACACCTACCCGTCTCCGCGCCAGCGCGCCTGGAGGCGGTTTCGGCGCAATCCGGTCGGTCTGACCGGAGCCGCTCTGGTGCTGCTGATGATTGTGATGGCGGTGCTGGCACCGTGGATTGCCCCCTACCCGCCGGACAAACAGTTTGCCAACGGCATCAATGCGGTCGGCGTGCCGGTGGCGCCGCAGTGGCGGGTGCCCGGGTTCTTTCTCGGCACCGATACGCTTGGACGCGATCTGTTGTCGCGCATCATATGGGGCGCGCGGGTGTCCATGGAGGTCGGCATTCTGGCCACGGTCATCGCCGTCGGCATCGGCGTGGTGCTGGGTCTGCTGGCGGCGACCAGCAGCGCTAGGGCCAGCAACCTGCTCATGCGCCTGGTGGACGTGATGATGGCGTTTCCGTTTTATCTTTTTGTGATGTTGATTGTCTCGGTGGTGGGCCATGCGTCGACGGCGGTGGTGATTGTCGTGTTGGGCGTGCTGGGGTGGCCCTCGATTGTCCGCATGGTGCGCGGGCAGGCCGTGATCATCCGCGAGGAGGATTACGTGGCGGCGGCCATCGCCAGCGGCGCGTCCAAACTCCGGATTATGTTTCGCCACATCTTGCCCAATGTGCTCCCGACCGTCCTGGTTTTTGCCAGTCTCACCGTGTCGGGGAACATCATGGCCGAATCGGGGCTGTCGTTCCTGGGGCTGGGCGTTCCTCCGCCCACACCCAGCTGGGGGCAGATGATCAGCGAAGGCCTGCAGGCTTATCAAACCGCGCCGTGGATTCTCATCTTCCCGGGGATTGCCCTGGCGCTGGCCATGTTGGGCTTCAACCTGCTGGCCGACGGTCTCAACGAGTCGATGAAATACTGACGGTCCGGCGGCCGATCGGACCGGCGACGGGGCGCAAGCGGTCAGGAGGACGGCATGGGACAGAGTGTGTGGCACTACGTGGGCCGGCGCGTCTTATGGGCGCTCTTGACCATCTTCGGCATCACCCTCATCAACTTTTTGGTGATCTACGCGGTGCCGGTCAACCCCGCCCAGGTCATCGCCGGCATCCACGCGCCCCACCAAACGGTGCTCAACATCGAGCGCGCGCTGGGCCTCAACCGGCCCATCTGGGTGCAGTACGGCATCTTCCTGTGGAACCTGCTGCACCTCAATCTGGGGTATTCGTACTTTGCCCATCGGCCCGTGCTGCACATGATCGAACAGGCGCTGCCCAATACGCTCCGACTCGGATTCGCCGCGCTGCTGGCGGAGCTGCTCATCGGCATCACGGTGGGGTACATCGCCGCCTTCCACTCCCCGGGCTTCTTGGACAGGTTTCTCTCGCTGGCGGCCATCGGCGGCATGTCGATTCCCAACTATTGGCTGGGGACGATGTTTATCTATGTATTCGGCTACCTGGTTCCCATTTTTCCCCTGTACGGTCAGGGATGGGCCAGTCTGGTGCTGCCGGCGCTGACGATTGGCATCACCGGGGCCGCGTGGTACATGCGCCTCCTCAGAACGGCCATTCTGGAGATTGTCCATGCCAATTACGTGCGCACCGCCCGGGCCAAGGGACTGTCGGAGCGGGCCGTGGCCATTCGCCACGTGACCCGCAACGCCCTCATCCCGGTGGTGACCCTGGCCGGTATGGATTTGGCCGGGCTGCTGTCCGGCGTGGTCATCATCGAAACCGTCTTCGGGTGGCCGGGCATCGGCCTGATGACCTATACGGCCGTGCAGAATCTGGACATTCCCACCATCCTGGGCGTCGTCCTGTTTGCGAGTTCGCTGATTGTGGGCTTCAATCTGTTGGTGGACATTCTCTATGCCTTCTTGGATCCCCGGGTGCGCTATGACTGAGGAGGGCGCCGGCCACAGCGCCGTCCGCGTCTTCCCGACCGCGGCCCTGGCCGCCGCGGCCGCGGCGGAACTGGTGGCCGCGCAGGTGGCGGAGAGGCCACAGGCTGTGCTGGGCCTGGCCACGGGCGGCACCATGGTCCCCATCTATCGGAGCCTGGTGCGGCTGATACGAGAGGGGCGGGTGAGCCTGGCGCACGTCACGACCTTCAACTTGGACGAATACGTCGGGCTGGCGCCGTCCGCCCCGGAATCCTACCACGCCTACATGGCCCGGCACCTGTTCGTGCCGGCCGGGCTGTCTTCGGCCCAGACGCATCTGCCCGATGGAACGGCGGCGGACCTGACTGCCGCGGCCCGCGCCTACGACGAGGCCATCGTCCGCGCGGGCGGCATCGATCTGCAGCTCTTGGGCATCGGGCTGAACGGCCACATCGGATTCAACGAACCCGGCACCCCCTGGGATACGACCACGCATGTCGTGCGGCTGGCGGACGTCACCCGCCGCGCCAACGCGCGCTTCTTCGGGCAGGATCCGGCGCGCGTGCCGGCCAGGGCGCTCACGATGGGCATCGCCACCATCCTGCGGGCCCGCCGCATCCTGGTGGTCGCGACCGGAGCCGACAAGGCCCCCATCCTGCGGCGCATCGCGGAATCGCCGCCGACGGTCGCCTGCCCGGCGACCGCGCTCCGGCAGCATCCGGCGGTCCTGTGGTTCCTGGATCAGCCCGCCGCCGGGCGCTTGCCCCACGTCTAGACGGGTGTCGTCGAACCGACCATGCGCGGGACGCCGGCGGCGGGACATCGGGCCGCGATCCGACCGGCCGGCGTCGCCGCCCACTTTGTCGACACCCGGAAAAGGTTCCGATGGCAGAAGGAATTCCGAACCTTTGTGAGGAATTGTCGCAGATGGTGGTGACTCTTCGAGAAGGTTTGCGGATGACTGGGCCATGGCCGAGGTGGCTCCGAGAAAGATTCGGGGAGCCGCGGGGCGGTCCGGGGCGTCCGGGTTGGACACCGCCCGTGTGTGTCCATGGGGCCTTCGAGGACGGTCGGAAGAAGAGGGCGGCCCGGACCGCCCGGAGAGAGGAGCAGCAACGTGAAGTTCCATCCCGGAAAGAGGTGGGCCCTCGGAGTTGTGGGCGCGGCGGCCTTGGTCCTGGCCGGCTGCGGTACGTCCACGCCGAGCAGCACGGCCGCGATTGGGCCCGGGCTCAGCAACAAGGTCATCAAAATGGTCGGCGGCGTGCAGCTGGAGCCCAACGACTATTTCCCGATTGTGTCCGCCACCGCGTGCAGCGTCGAAAACTACAGCATCACCTCGGAAATGTACGCGCCGCTGTTGTACATGAACACCAAGGACCAAATTGACTACTCGAAGTCGGTCGCGTCCGGCATCAGCGTCAGCCATAACGACACGGTCTACACCATCTCGCTGCACCACAACTGGCACTGGTCCAACGGCACCCCGGTCACCGCCGCCGATGTCGCCTATTCGTGGGACATCATCGCGGCCTCCGCCCAGCCGAATGCGCCGTGGGAATACTGCGGCGTCGGCAGCGGCGGCATTCCCCAGGACTGGAAGAGCGTGGTGGCCACCGGGCCCTACACCCTGGTGGTCACGCTGACCAAGCCGCTCAACCCGGTGTGGTTTGAGTACAACGGGTTGTCGAATCTGGTCCCCATCCCCAAGGCCACCTGGGACAAGCACGCGAACATGAACAAGGAGCTGGCCTGGATCAACAGCATCTCCAACTCGCCCAGCAACCCGGCGTTTTCGGTGGTGGACGGACCGTACGCGTTTGGCACCTACGTGAACAACGAGTACTGGACCTTGGTGGCAAACCCCACCTACACGCTCCAGAAGCCCACCATCAAGGAGCTCTTGTTTGAATACGAGACCGCCAACTCGAACCTGTTCGCCGGCCTGCGCAAGGGGGAGTTTGCTTACGCCGGCATCCCCACATCCTATGACAAGGATGTGAAGCAGCTGCCGAGCTACTACCAGACGGAAAAGGCGCCCTACAGCTTCTGCTTCAACTACATGCAGCCCAACCTGTCGCCGCAGGCGCCGGGGGGCATCGGCCCCGTCTTCCAGGAGCTTGCCGTGCGCCAGGCGATGCAGATGGGCATCGACCAGCCGGCCATCATCAAGGACTTCTACAATGGCCTGGCCTATCAGACGTATGATCCGGTGCCGGCCCTGCCTAAGAACCCGTTCTTTGACTCGAGCCTGAAGAATCCTTATCCCTTCAACATCCAGCGCGGCATCAAGCTGCTCAAGGCCGCCGGCTGGCACATGGTGAACGGGGTGATGGAAAAGAACGGGAAGAAGCTCGCCTTCCAGTTCCTGGTGGCGTCGGGCTCCAACACCGACACCAACATTGCGGAGCTCATGAAGGCGGACTGGGCCAAGGAAGGCATCGACGCGACCATCAAGGAGGAGCCGTTCAACCAAGTCATCGCCACCACGGCGACCCAGTACCAGTTCGAGTGGTGGGGCGGCGGCTGGTGCTACGGCGCCACCGACCCGACCGGCGACCAGTTGTTCGCCTCCAACTCGCCGGCCAACGGCGGGGACTACAACAGTTCGACGATGAACCGGCTCATCAAGGCCAGCATCGCGCCGCAGTCGCCCGCCCAGGCGGTCAAGACCCTGGACGCGTACCAGGTCTTTGCGGCCAAGGATCTCCCGGTCATCTACCTCCCGACGGCGACGGGCCTGCAGGTGGTGGAAAGCGGACTCCACGGGGTCAACCGGTACACCAACGCCATCTCGGGCTATGTCGAGTACAACTACTGGAAGGTCGGCAAGTAGGCACGAACCGATCCGGTGCGACGGAGAGGGCGGGGCGACCCGCCCTCTCCGCTTGCCCCGGCGGAGGGGCCGCGACGGCGGTCTCGGGCTACATCTTCGACGACCGAGCGCCGTGAGCGGCTTCAGCCGACAACCCCGTTGCCGGTGCGCAATATTTTTGTCGAATCGGTCAAAACCTTGCGGGGAGAAGGTTTCCGGACAGCTTTCCGGAACGCTGTCGCGTGCCCCCACCCATTTCTTTGGATTTCAGCTTGATTTCAGCTACAACCCGACCCTATAATGCTCGGTAATTCTAATACTGCCCCAATGTCTTCACGCATGTGGTTAACAGGGCACCTTGGGATGGGCATCGGCGGCCGTTCTACGGTCGCCAGTCAAGGAGGGCTGGGAGTGAGGATCAAAGGGAAACGGCCACTATGGCTCGCGTCGGTTGCGGGATTGGCAGCCGTGGCGCTGAGCTTGGCTGGCTGCGGCAGCCAATCGACCCAGGCTACCGGGAAGGCACCCACGACGGTCACGTTGGTGGGCGGCATCCAGACGGAGCCGACGTGGTGGCTTCCGGTTGTGCCGGTGTCCTTCAACTCGACGTCCAACGACAGCACCGGCCTGTTGTGGCATCCGCTGCTGTGGATTGGCACGCACGGCATCGATTTCTCGCGGTCCATCGTCGACAAGATTACGATTAGCCACAACGACACCGTGTACACGGAGACCTTCAACCCTAAGTGGCACTGGTCGAACGGGACACCGGTCACGGCCTATGACGCGGCGTTTTCTTGGCAGATTACGGCGGCGACCGGCCTGTCCAACGCGCCGTGGACGAACGCGGCCGCCGGTTCCAACTCGTACGACATCATCAAGAGCATGGTGGCCACGAGCCCGACGACCCTGGTCGTCACCATCAAGAAGCCGGCCAACCCGCTGTGGATTGAACTGAACGCGCTCAACTACGCGGAGCCCATGCCGAAATCGGTGTGGGACAAGTATCCCAACAACATGCACCAGGAACTCACGTGGATGTACTCGATGGGCGACAAGCCCACGGCGCCCGAGTTCAAGGTCGTGGACGGTCCCTACATGGCCAAAAACTTCGTCCAGGACCAGTACTGGACGTTGGTGGCCAACCCGAATTATTCGGGTCACAAGCCGGCCATCAAGACGCTGGTGTACGAAGATGAGACCTCGTCCTACTCCGTGTTCGCGGCGCTCCGGAAAGGCTTCTTCGCGGAAACCGACCTCCCGGCCGCGTACACCAAGTCGGCCAACGAGCTCAAGGCTTATCGGACCACCAACGCGGGCTACGTCTACGCGTGGAACCTGATTGAGCCCAACATGTCGCCGAAGACGCCGGTCATCGGCAATCTGTTCACCAAGCTGTACTTCCGACAGGCGATGCAGATGGGCATCAACGAGCCGGCCATCGTGAAGGCGTTCTACGGCGGCTACGCGACGCCCAACTACATTCCGCTGCCCAAGCTGCCCACCAACAAGTTCTATGACTACAAGATCCCCGTGTACTACCCCTACAACCCGACCGCGGGCATGAAGCTTCTGGAGAAGCATGGGTGGCACGAGGTCAACGGCGTCATGGAGCGCAACGGCGTCAAGCTGCAGTTCCAGTTCCTGGCGATGTCCGGATCGCACACCGACCTGAACATCGAGCAGTACCTGGTGGCCAGCTGGGCCAAGGAAGGCATCGACGTCAGCCTGAAGACCGAACCGTTCACGCAGCTGATCGACGTGGTGACCAACCCGAAGGACGCCAACCAGTGGACGCTGGCTTGGTGGGGCGCCGGTTGGTTCACCGGCACCGGATTCCCGTTCCTGAGCGCCTACACCTGCAACTCGGCGTACAACTTCAGCGGCTACTGCAGCCAGACGCTCGACAAGCTGGTCAGTGAGGCGTACGCCCCGGGGAGCATTTCCAACACGTACAAGATCATCGACCAGTACGAGCAGTACACGGCGCAGAACCTGCCGGTCCTGCTGCTGCCCGAGTACGTGGGCGCCAACGGTTCGCCGGCCCCGCTGCGGGTGGTTCAGCCCTGGCTGCACGGTGTGACCAAATGGCACGAGCCGGTCACCGGCGGCAGTGAGCCCTGGCGGTGGACGACGACGCCTGAGGTCTGAGCCCGGGAACACATCCCGTGTCGCATCACCCCGCAGGGAAAACCTGCGGGGTGATGCTGTGTGTCGGGCGGATCGCGGCATCGGCGGCGGGCGGCAGGACATGCGGAGACGGGATGCGAAGCCCTAGTCGACGGCATCGGCGTGGGGCGGCGCCAGACCGCGTCGCCCGCGTCGGCGGGGCGCACCAATAGGCAAGGAGGCGGCAGATGGAGGAACTTCTGAAGCGGGCCTGGTGGCGGCAGGCGGGGCCGTTCCGCGGCGGGCGGGTGGTGGCGGTCGCGGGCGATCCGACCCGCGCCGGCACCTTTTACTTCGGGGGCGCGGCCGGCGGCGTGTTCAAGTCCGACGACGCCGGCGCGACGTGGGTCAACGTATCCGATGGCTTCTTTACGGCGGCATCCGTGGGAGCTTTGGCGGTGGCCGCCTCGGATCCGGCCGTGGTCTACGCCGGCATGGGCGAAGCCTGCATCCGCGGCAATGTGGTGGCTGGCGACGGGGTCTGGCGGTCTTTGGACGGCGGTGCCACTTGGGAGCACCGCGGCTTGCTCGACTCGCAGCACATCGCTCGCGTCCGCGTGCATCCCCATGATCCGGATCTGGTGTACGTGGCCGCCTTCGGACATGTCTACGGACCGAGCACGGAACGCGGCGTGTATCGGAGCCGTGACGGCGGTCGGCACTGGGAGCAGGTTTTGTACCGGAATGACCACACCGGCGCCATCGATTTGGTGATGGACCCGACCCGACCCAGCGTCTTGTACGCGGCGTTGTGGGACGCGCATCGGCGGCCGTGGGCGCTGTGCAGCGGCGGGCCGGGCAGCGGGATCTTTCGGAGCTTCGACGGGGGCGATAGCTGGGAGGAGCTGACGGACCGTCCGGGACTGCCCGGCGGACTCAAAGGCCGCATCGGCGTCGCGGTGGCGGGGGGCACCGGGCGCGTATGGGCCATCGTGGAGGCGGAGCGGGGCGGCCTCTACCGATCGGACGATGCGGGCGAGCGGTGGCAGCTGGTCAGCGACAATCCGGATCTCAAGCAGCGTCCGTTTTACTACATGCATCTCTTCGCCCATCCCCAGGATCCCGACACGGTGTACTGCCTGAATCTGGGCATGTGGCGTTCGCGCGATGCCGGCCGCACGTTTTCCGCCATTCCCACGCCCCACGGAGACAATCACGACCTCTGGATTGATCCCCATCACCCCGACCGCATGATTGAAGGCAACGACGGCGGCGCCGTCGTGACCTACAACGGGGGCCGGACCTGGACGCTCCCGTACAATCAGGCCACGGGGCAGTTCTATCATGTGACCACGGATCAGGCGTTTCCCTACCGCATCTACGGCGCGCAGCAGGACAACAGCACGCTGTCTCTGCCCAGTGTCTCCGATCGGGGATTCATCACGACCGGTGACACGTATCCGGTCGGCGGCGGCGAGAGCGGGTACATCGCGGTGCGGCCCGATGCGCCCCACATCGTCTACGCCGGCAATTACGCGTCGCGGATGACGCGCTATGACCACCGAAGCCACCGGGAGGTGGACATCACGGCCTGGCCCGAGGACCCCATCGGCTATGGGGCCGGCGAGCTCCGCTACCGATTCCAGTGGACCTTTCCCTTGGTGCTGTCCCCGCATGATCCGAACCGTCTCTACACCGCCGGCAACGTCGTGTTTTGTTCCACCTGCGGCGGCGACCGGTGGGAGCCCATCAGTCCGGACCTGACGCGGGCGGCGCCCCACACCATGCTGTCTTCCGGCGGACCCATCACCAAGGACAATGTCAGCACGGAAATCTACGCCACCGTGTTCGCCCTGGCAGAATCGCCGCGGGCCGCGGGTGTGCTGTGGGCCGGGTCCGACGACGGGCTGGTGCACGTCACGCGCGACGGCGGCCAGCACTGGACCGACGTGACGCCGCCCGGTCTGCCCGAGTGGGCCCTCATCAGCATCATCGAGCCGTCTCCCCACGAGGCATCCCGAGCGTACGTCGCGGCGACCCGTTACAAGTCGGACGACCGCCGGCCGTACCTCTATCGGACGCGGGACTATGGCGCCACCTGGGAGGACGTGACGGGAGACCTGCCGGCCACCGACTTCACCCGCGTCATCCGCGAGGATCCGGAGCGCCCGGGACTGTTGTACGCGGGCACGGAGTCCGGCGTGTACCTCTCGTGGGATGACGGAGGCCATTGGCATCGGCTGAGCGGGACCTTGCCGGTGGTCCCGGTGCACGACCTGGCGGTGCATGGCGCGGACCTCATCGCCGCCACCCACGGGCGCGGGTTTTGGATTCTGGACGACATCACACCCTATCGTCAGGGGGATCCGGGCACGCGCGTGGAGGATCTCCATCTGTTTTCGCCCCGCCCCGCCTATCGCCTCCGGTCCGGGCGGCGCTTTCAGCGCGAGCAGCCGCCGGACTTCCATCAGTACCGCCAAGCGGGCGGCGAGATGGTGGTGGGGGCGATGCGGGACGGCCGCTTTGAGCCGCAGAACGCGGGCGCCAATCCGGAACCGGGGGCGGTCTTCACCCTGCTGCTGGGGGATGGGGCGACGGGACCGCTGACCGTTCGCATCAAGGACAAAAGCGGCGCCGTGATCCGGCAGGCCTCCAGCGCCGACACGGACGGGTGGGGGACCGCCTTTCGGGTCGTGCCGGGGCTGCAGCGCCTGGTCTGGGATCTGCGGGTGGAGAGCGGGGTGAAGCTGCCCGACGGGACGCTTTCGGCCTACTGGGGCGGCAGCACCGTCGGACCCCGGGTGCCTCCCGGCCTCTACACCGTGGAGGTGGACATCGCGGGAGCGCACGCCGAGCAGACGTTCGAGGTGTGCGCCGACCCCCGGCTTGACACCAGTCCCGAGGACTTCGAGGCGCAATATCGTCTGCTGCTCCAGATTCGCGACCGGCTCAGCGAAATTCACACCGGCATTCTGGCCTCGCGCCGGCTGCGTGCCCAGATGGAGACGTGGGCGGGTCGGCTGGATGCCGGGCATGGCGACGCGGCCGCGGCCGTGCGGGAACTGGCGGCGGCGCTGCTGGAGGCGGAGGGCGAGCTCAACGAGTCTCGCAGCCGGGGCCACGCCGACTCCTTCAATTTTCCGCCCAAGGTCAACAGCAAGATCGCGTCCCTGGAGTCCACCGTGAGTTTCGGGGACGCCCGGCCGCCGCAGCAGTGCTATGACGTCTTCGCGGTGCTGAGCGAACAGGCGGAGGCCGGACTGACTCGTCTGCGGGAGCGCATGGCGGAGGCCACCCAAAGCGTCAATGACCTCGTCGCCGAGGCGGGCTTGAAGGCTCTCCCGGAGTCCTGACCGGCCGCGGGACGCCTCGGGGGCAGGGACGCCGTCGGCGGCCGTTGCGGCATGGTGCCCCCGGCGGTGGACGTTGTACGCTGAGGGAGGATCAACGCGGGTGGGGGCGGCCGTGTGACGGCCGGACAGACGCACAGGGAGGCCTCGATATGCTGGGTGAGCGCTACATGGGGGTCGTGCGACGAATCTTGGACGCCGTGGAGACGGAGGAGCTCCCCAAAGTGGCCGCCGTGGCCGAACGGGCGGCGGCCTCGGTGGCGGCGGGTGGAGCTTTCTATGTCTACGACAATGGGCACATGCTCAACACGGAATTGTTCAATCGCGCGGGGGGTCTCGTTCTGCTGGCCGGCGTGCCCGTCACGCGGCGCGCGCCGGGACCGGATGGGCGGCGTTTCGGGGGCGGACCCCTGGCCGAGCCGGATGCCGAGGCGGAGCGGATGGAGGACCTGAGTCTGGCCCGGATGGCGGTGCGTCAGGCGGGGGTGCGGGCAGACGATGTGGTGATGCTGGGATCCGTGTCCGGGCGCAGTCCGATGGTGGTGGAGCTGGCGTTGGCGGCGAAGCGGCGGGGCGCGTACACGGTGGCGCTCACCGCGCGGGCCTACGCCGAAATCCTGCCCCCGCTGCATCCGTCCGGCCAGCTCCTGTACCAGGCGGCCGATATGGTGCTGGACACGCACACGGCGGTCGGCGACGCGGAACTGGCGGTGGAGGGGCTGCCCGAAAAGCTGCTCCCGTCCTCCGGCATCAGCGCCGCCGTGGTGGCCTGGTGCCTGATAGGAGAATTGGTGGAGCAGCTCCTGGCCCGGGGCATCGTGCCCACCGTTCTCCGCAGCATCAACTATCCCGACGGTCCGGAGCGCTACGCGGAGGCGATGGCGCGGTACCGGGAGCGCGGGGTCTGAGGAGTCAAAGACCATGACCGATATTGTCCAGCGTTGGCAGGCGCTCTTGCAGGACACGCTGACCGCGGCCCTCGCCGAGCGGCGGGCGGCTCTGGAGACCGCCGCCGGGTTGTTGGCCGACCGCCTGCTGGCCGGCCGGAGCTTCTTCGCCTTTGGCTGCAATCACTCGCACCTGTTGGTCGACGAGATCTTCTACCGGGCCGGCTCGCTGGTGCCGGTCAATCCGATTGAGGTGCCCGGTCTGCGGCTGGACACCGCGTCTCCGCTCACCGGCTCGGACCTGGAGAAGCTGCCCGACCTGGCGCGGCGGGTCTTGGACCATACGCCGCTCGGCGCCGGCGATGTGCTGCTGGTGGTGTCCACATCGGGCCGCAACACTGTGCCGGTGGAGATGGCGGAGCAGGGTCGCCGGCGCGGCGCCGCCGTGGTGGCCCTGACCTCGGTGGCCTACGCCGAGTCGGAGCCTTCCCTGGCCCCATCGGGCCGCAAGCTCCACCAAGTGGCCGACGTGATTTTGGATTCCGGGGCGCCGGCCGGCGACGCCGCGCTCGCGGTGCCGGGGGTGCCGGCGGCCATGGGTCCGGTCTCCACCATCGTCGGCGCCGCCCTTTTGCATGCGTGGATGGCCCGGACCGCGGAGATGTTGGCGGCGCGCGGGATGGAGCCGCCGGTGTTCCGAAGCGCCAATCAACCGGGTGGGTCCGCCTGGAACCGGGCGGCCTTGGACCGGCTGGGAGCTCAAATCCATTGGCCGCGGGACTGACCGGGCTCGGCGTGGATGCGGGCGGCACCAAGACCGCGGTCGTGGTGATGGCGGCGGACGGCCGGGTGCTGGGACGGGGACAGGGGGGGCCGGCCAATCCGCGGTTCGTGAGCGAGGCAGAGGCGCGCCGATCCATCCGCGAGGCGGTGCGGAAGGCGCTTGGCGATGCCGGCTGCCGGGCGGGTGACGTCGATCGCGCGGTGACCGGCGGACCGGCGGGCGAGGGACTGCTCCGCGCGGTCCTGGCCGCGGAGCTGCCCGGGGTGCCCGTCCGGCACGTGGGGGAGGCGGCCCTCGCCCTGGCGGCCGGCGGCATTGTGGGAGCGGGAGGAGCCGTGGTGGCCGGCACCGGATCGCTGGCGGCGGCGCGGCGCGCGACCGGCGACTGGGTGATTGTCGGGGGATGGGGCACGGTGATGGGCGACGAAGGCAGCGCCTACGCCATCGGCCGAGCAGCGCTCCGGGCCGTGGCCCGGGCGGCCGATGGGCGCGGGCGGGCTACCGGCCTCACCGCGCGCATGCAGGCGTGGGCCGGCGTCGGGCAGACGCGCGCGGTGATTGACCGGGTGTATCATCCGGCCACCAGCCGTCGTGACATCGCGGCGTTGGCCCGGGAGGTGGACGAGGAGGCACGGGCGGGCGATCCGGTGGCGAGGAGCATCCTGACCCAGGCCGGGCGCGCGTTGGCCGGACAGATTGCCACCGCCCTTCGTCGAGCGGGCCTTGCGCACGAGCCGGTGCCGGTGTCGGCGGTGGGCGGCGTGCTCCTGGCCAGCGACCGGGTTCTGTCGGCTGTGGTGGAGGCGTTGGGGCGCCGCTGTCCGTCGGCAAGCGTGTTTCGGGCGCGCCGGTCCTTGGCCGAGGCGGCCGCCTGGTGGGCCGCGGGCGGCGGCGCCGATCACGACGGCGGACCGGTGTCCTGGTGAGCGCGGGGGAAGCGGCGGCGGGGCGGCGCCGGGCGGCCATCGTGCTGCCGGACGGCGGGCGGGTGGCCCTGATTCGTCGGGAGCGGCTGAACCGCGTCTACTATGTTTTCCCGGGGGGCGGGGTCGAGGCGGACGAGACGTGGGAGGAGGCGGCCGTTCGCGAAGCACGCGAGGAATTGGGCCTGGATGTCGGGCTCGGTCCCCTCATCGCCGAGGTCCGGTTCGGCTCGTCCGTCCAACGGTATTTTCTGGCCCGGCGGCGGGCAGGCCGTTTTGGATCCGGCACCGGGGCCGAGATGCACGGACCGGAGGACCCCGCGACCGGATCGTATCGTGCGGTGTGGGTCGCCTGTGCCCGTCTGGCTCAGTGGGACGTGCGGCCCGCCGCGCTGGCGCGCGCTCTGGCGACGACACCGAGCCGCGCGTGGCCGCGTCTTGCGCTCAGCCTAACCGAGGGGTCGTAAGCCGCCCTGCGCTTCGCGTCGGGGCGGCCAGGCAGCGAGGCGCGAGGTGGGCGTTGGAACGAGATCCGCGCGCCGCGAGGAGAGGACCGGCGTCGCCACCCTCGCCCGGAGCATGCGCCGCCCGCGACGCGTCCCGACACGCCCGGCGGCGGGAGGCTCTCCCCATCCGGCGCTGTGGGACCCTACGCGGGGTCAAAGGGCTCTCCGCCCAGTTCCACCCATACGCCGAGGTGCCGTCGCACGGCCTCGTGATAGGCGGTGGCTGCCGCCGCCACGTCCTCGACCGCCAACCCCAGGGACCGAAACACGGTGATCTCCGACGCGGACCGGCGTCCGGGCGCCAGCCCCGCCAGCACCTCGCCCAATTCCGCCACCTGATCCGGCTCCAGCCGGCCCCGGTCGCGAGCCTCCATCACCTCGACGGCTTCGGCGAAGGCGGAGGCGCGCCGATCCACCACCAGACGGCAGCGGGCCACCGCTTCGGCATCCAGCTCGCGCGCGGGTGGACGGCTGGCGCCCACGGCGTTGATGTGAACGCCCGGCCGGAGCCAGGATCCGGCCAGGACCGGCGTGGAGGACGTGGTCACGGTGCACAGGATGTCGGCCCGGGTCACCACCGCCTCGGCAGTGGCGGCGGCCTCCACCGGGAGGCCGTGACGGCGCTCCATGCGCGCCGCGAAGTCCGCCAGGTGATCCGGGTTGGGGCTCCACGCCAAGACGCGGGAGAGGGAGCGAACCGTGCGCAGGGCGGCCAGGTGGCTGGCCGCTTGGACGCCGGAGCCAAGAAGACCCAGGACGGACGCGTCGGCGCGGGCCAGCCGGTCGGTGGCCAGCGCGCTCACCGCCGCCGTGCGGAGCGCGGTGACCGCGGTGGCGTCGGCCAGGGCCAGCAGCCGGCCCGACGGCGCGTCAAACAGCAGCACCGCTCCGGGGTGGGAGTCGGTGCCCCAGCGGTGGTGGTCGGGTCCCACCACGATGGCCTTGACACCGACCGCGTCGCCGGCACCCAGGATTCCCGGCATGACGCCCAGCGCGCCGCCCGGAAAGGCGAGCACCTGACGCAGCGGCTGGAGGGCGTCGCCCCGCGCGAGCCGCGTCAGGGCGTCCGCCATCGCGGCTTGGAGCACCGGCCACGACAGGCACTCGGCCACGGCTTGGGCGTTCAGCACCAGGGTCTTCATGGCTGTTGGCCCCCGGTGTCCTCCGGGCCGGGCCGGGCGGCATCCGGCGGCGTCCAGGTGATCGTGGTCAGCTCGTTGCCGTCGGGCCGCAGGGGCAGCAGGTCCTGGTGGAGATACGACGCCAGCTGGGCGTCAAACCAGGGGGACAGCGGGTGGCCGTCCTGGCCGGGGAGATTGACGGCGACACTGGCGGCCGGGTCACAGACGTCAAACACGGCCCGCATGCTGGGCAGGATGGTCACGGGTCGCGGCCAGGGCAGGGAGGGATCCAGCGGAAAGGAGGCTTGATGCACGGTGAGCACATCACCCGGCAACGGGATGTTCGCGCGGGACAGCAGCCCGGCCAGCCCGGGCGCGCCGGCCAGGGGATGCGCCAGTGTCAGCTGATGCGCGCGGCCCCACTGCCACTCGGCATGGTCGGGCCCAAACGCGTCGCGTCCGGCCCGCTCGGCGGCGTCGGCGGCGGGCGCAATATCCACCTCCGCCCAATGGCGATCGAGCCAGAGCACGAGACGTTCACCGACCAGGCTCCAGAGGGTGGCGGTCCCTCCCCGCGGGTTGGGCGGTGCCGTCTCGCCTTCAAACAGCGGCCGCGCCAAGACGGCCTGGGTGGCGGGCGGCAGCGCACGCTCGGCGAAGAGGTAGAGGAGGGTCGGCGCCACCGCGCTCGTCGTCAGCCGTCCGTCGAAGCCGGCCAGCCAGGGACGCCACGCCGCGGGAATGGCCGGATGGCCGGCCAGATGGGAGGCCAGGCGGTGCAGCGGCTCGGCATAGTCGTCCACCTGGATGCGGCCGAACCCGGCGATCGTGTGCGGCGCGTCCGCCGCGAGCCGGGCGGCGATGCGTCGGGCGCGCGTGCCCTGGGCAAACCGCCCGCGTAGCGGCGGATCCCACGACGCGTCCACCGGCGGATTGTTGGCCGTGACAATCATGCCGCCGGGCGGATCCAGCACCACCGGCCGCCGATCCTCGGGAATCCAGGCGGCGGGCGGCGGCGTCTCGCGGGCCGCATCCCATACCTTGAGCCAGTTTCGAGGATCCGACGCGCGCACCTTGCCCGCCAGGACGTAGCCGATGTGGCCGGCCCGATCGGCATACACGTAGTGCATGGCCGGCCCCCACCAAAACTGGAGCGCCTCGCGAAACGCAGCCCAGTTTGCCGCCCGGTTCAGGCGCCAGATGGCCTCAGCCGCGGGCGTGGGCTCAAAGCCCAGCCACGACACCGCCATGTGCTCGCCGCCGGCCGGTGCGTACAGCACCGGGCCATACGGAGTGTCCCAGCAGGTCAATCGCTCCGGGGCGGCACCCCGGACCTCGATGCGCTCCTCGCGCCGCGTCAGACGGGCCGGGCCGTTCGGCGTGGGAAAGGTGAGCCCGTCGGGTGCGGGGGTGAGGCGGTAAACGTCCTGCACGTCGGGGTCGACGTTGGTCACGCCCCAGGCCAGCTGCGCATTCTGTCCGATGATGACGCCGGGGGCGCCCGGGATCGTGAATCCGGAGACGTCGACGTCCGGACCTTGCAAGGTGAGGTTGTACCAGAAGCCGGGCAGCGCCGCCATCAGATGCGGATCATTGGCCAGGAGCGGATGACCGCTGGCCGTATGGGCGCCGCTCACCACCCAATTGTTGGAACCCACGCCGCCACCGCCTGAGGACGGCGCCCAGCCGCCCAGAATGCTGGGCGCGTCCGGCACGGATCCCGCCAACAGCTCGCGGGCCAAGGCATCGTCGCCCGCCTGCGCCACCGCCCATTTCAGCATCCAGGTGGTGTTGAGCGCCCAAAACAGGGTCGAGAGCGCCAGCACCGAGTCGGCGGGGGTCCAAGGCTCCGGCGTGGCGCCCAGCCACTGGTGCTCGGGGGGCACAAAGCCCTCGTCCAGCGCCCGGTTCACGCCGGCCGCATACGCGTCCGCAGCCTCGCGCGCCGGAGCGCTGACCAGCGCCAGGGAACCGGCGGCCGCGCGTACAAAGTTGAGGCGACGATAGAAACGATCCAGCGGCAGCGCGTCAGGGCCCAGCAGGGCCGCGAGGCGGCCGGCCGCCGTGCGCCGGTTGACATCCATTTGAAAGAAGCGGTGGCGGGCGTGCAGATACCCGTGGACAAAGTACAGATCCGCCGGAGTCTCCGCCTGAATGCGGGGCGCTCCCCAAGGATCGATGCGGACCGTCACGGTCTTGGCGAGCCCGGACAAGCGCCCGGATGACAGGGGCCGGGGGGACGGCGCGGGATTGATAGACCCACCTCCTGGCCGCATTATACGAAACCCGGGGCGGGTCGGCCGACCCCACCCGGCTCCACCCCCGTTTGCGTCCGAAAGACGCCGCCGACTTACCGTTCCGGCCGACGACGCAACACCTGCTTGGCAATCTTTCCGGTGGCGGTTTTGGGGATGTCGGGCACAATTTCCAGGGTTTTGGGCACCTTGAAAGCCGCGAGATGCCCCCGGCACCACAGGCGGAGATCCTCCGGGTCCACGTGGTGCCCCGGCTTGAGGGAGACGACGGCATGCACCCGCTCGCCCCAATGAGGATCGGGGCGACCGATGACGGCCGCCTCGTTCACGGCCGGATGCCGGGCCAGCACCCGCTCCACTTCTTGGGAGGCAATCTTTTCCCCGCCGGAGTTGATGAGGTCGCTCAGCCGGTCGGTGATGTACAGATAACCGTCCGCGTCCAAGAAGCCGACGTCCTGGCAGGTGAACCACTGATCGGGGGCGTGCGGCGGTTTTCCGTCGTAACCGGCAAACACGGTCATGCCTCGGGTGAAGATCAGGCCCGGCCGGGAGGGGGGGTCGCCCTCCCCGATGCGGATCTGCGCTCCCAAGACGGGTCGCCCGACCGAATCCGGCCGCGCCGCCTGGTCGTCCGGACCCAGCGCGGAGAAAAAGGCTTCGGTGGCCGAGTAGAGTCCGGTCAGCGCGGCATGCGGCCATGTGGTCGCAATGGCCCGGCGTGTGTCGGCGAACAGGGGCCCGCTGGTGGTGGCCACCTTGGTGAGTGAGGGCCAACCCAGGGTGGACAGCTGGTCGGCCCGGGATCGAAAGAGTGCCGACAGCACCGTCGGCACCGCGACCAGCGCCGTGGCTCGAAACCGGGATGCGGCGGCGTCCAGCCGATTCGGGTCAGGCCGGCGCAGGAGCAGCACCGTGGCACCGGTCAGGTGAGCCGCCACCAGAAAACCCACCCCACCCATGTGAAACAGCGGGTAGGGCAGCAGTATCCGGTCGCCGGCGGTCCAACCGGCCGCCAGCACCATGCCGAAGCACCAGCCCAATAGGGTGCGATGCGTATGGCGCGCGCCCTTGGGCGCGCCCGTGGTGCCGGACGTATACAAAAGTCCGGCCGTTGCGCCGGGCGGCGGCGCGGTGGGGGCGGCAAGACCCGGCACCGCCGCCAGCAGATCGGTCCAGGCCAGGGTTTGGGGAGAGGACGAGTCCAGCACCACCGGCATGACGGCGAGCGCCCCATCGCCGGGCCGGGTCCACAAGGCATGGTGCGGCGGGTCCAACAGCAGGAGACGGACCCGGCTCAACGCCGCCTGCCGACGGGCCTCGGGCGGAGTCAAGCGCGCGTTGATGGGGGCCCAGACCAGGCCGGCGCGGGCTGCGGCATAGAGGAGAACGACGGCTTCCGGACAATTGTCGCTCCAAAATCCGACCCGCTCGCCGGGTCGGAGACCGAGACGCCCCAAGGCCTGCGCGACACGTTCCGCGGCATCCGCCAATTCCCGGAAAGTCAGGCTGACGCCGCTCTCCGCATCCACCACCGCCGGACGGTGGGGTTGGGCGGCGGCCCAGCCCGCCAGGACATCCCACTGAGTCAGGCCGCCCAGCCCCGACGACTCACCGGTCCACACGCCGGCCACCCGCCTCCGCGTGCCAGCGGGCCTCGAGGAGGCCGCGCGCCAACTCGGGTCCGTCGTCCATGCCAAACGTGCCCAGCAGCAGCAGCACCCCGCCGGCCGGCAGCCGCCGCACCGCCGCTCCGATGGCGGGCGCAAGCTCCCGGTGGGCGTCGACGATCAGGCCACGGCGCTCGGCCTCGTCCAGAAAGCCGGCCCACTCCTCGTCGCGCACGCGGTAGTCCACCGCGAGTCGGGCGACGTGGGCATCGCTTGAGGTGACCACCACCATGGCGCCGGCGTGGCGGGATGCCCACTCGGCCAGGACACGGGCGGCGTCCCGGTTGACATCGACGCCGCGGTTTCCCCGCAGCGCGTTGACCACCACGACCGGACGGCCGAGGGCGGACACCGTGGCCAGCACCGCGTCATAGCTGGCCCGGTTCATCGCCACATCGTTGATGATGGTGTAGGGGCCCACCTGATCCGCCTGGACCCGGCGCACCGGCGGGGTCAGCGCGGGCAGCGCACGCCGCGCCACGGCCGGCTCCACCCCGAGCGCCCGGGCAGCCACGACCGCGGCCAAGGCGTTTTGCACATTGTGCCGACCGGGCATGGGAACGCGGGTCCAGGACGGAGAGCGCCCCCGCACATGCAGCCGGAAGCGCACTCCGTGTGCCTCGGGTTCGACGGCCTCCGCCCACGCCTCGGAACGGCCGCGAACGCCATAGCGGACCACCGGTGCCGAGGCGTCGCGGGCAAATGCCGCCACCGTAGGATCGGCGCCGTTCAGGACGACCGTGGCGGAGGGGTCGAGGGTTTCGACCAGGCGCCGCTTGGCTCTCACATACGCGTCGTAGCTGCCGTGAAAGTCCAGGTGGTCCGGAGACAGGCTGGTGACAACGGCGACCGCAAAGCGCAGATCGGCCACGCGGTCGAGCGCCAGCGCGTGCGACGACACCTCCAGCACCGCGTCCTGATCGCCGTGGGCCGCGACGTCGGCCAAAAACGCGTGCAGGTCGGGCGCCTCGGGCGTCGTGTAGCGGGGACGGTCATCATGCCCGCCCCCCACCACCCGGGCGGTGCTCCAGAAGGAGGCGCGGCGGCCGCTGCTGCGCAGCAGGTGGGCCAGCATGGAGACAACCGTGGTCTTGCCGTTGGTGCCGGTCACGCCCACCAGCCGAAGTCGCCGACCGGGATGGCCATAGAGACGAGCCGCCATCGTCGACAGGGCGCGCCGGGGATCGCAGGCCGCGTAGCCCAGCAGGGTCCAGCGCTCCGGCACCGGGGGCGGGGCGGGGAGAAGGACCGCCACCGCACCCGCGGCCACGGCGGATTTGACATAGGCCAGCCCGTGCGTGTGACGGCCGGGCAGCGCGGCAAACAAGTCGCCGGGCAGAACGGCGCGGGAGTCGGTGGCCATGCCCGAGATGCGCACCGCCTGCCACCCCGAACCCACACCGCGGCCCGGAATGCCCTCGGCCAGCGCGGCCAGCGTCATGTCGTCCATCTTGTCGGCTCCTTGCACACCTGTGGCATTGTATCCACCGGCACGGCGTTTGGCGCCCGTCCCGCCGGGAAATGCCGGGCCGTGGCGCCGCCGGGCGCATACGCTGAGACGCGCGGAGGTGGAACGGTGGGCCGACGGGAGATGGAAGAAGCGTGGGCACGGGTCCCCAAGCGCTACGGCGACTATGCCGTCGGTCGGCTCGGCTGGGCGGACGCCTCCCGCATTGCGGCGTTGGAGGCACGGGTGTTTTTGGAACCGATGGGCTGGCCGGCCATTGTCAGCCACATGCTGAAGTCCGGCACGGTGTACATCGGTGTACGGCACGGGCCGGTGCTGGCCGCCTTCTTCGGGTTCGAAGCGTGGGGTTCCTACGCGCATGTGCTGGCCAATGTGACCCATCCCTACTACCGCCGGCAGGGGTTGGCCGAATTTGTTTTGACGGCCGCGGAGCCATTGGCCCGGGCGGCGGGAGCGCGGGGCTTCCTGGGCGAGGTGCGACGCTCCAATGTCGGCCAGCAGCAGTTGTTGAACCGCATCGGATGGCGTGTGGTGTTTGAGATCGCCGGATTTTTCGCCAATGGAGAGGATGCCCTCATCGTGTGGAAGGAGCTGGCCGACGGCTGACCGTCAAATCGAGCGGGACAGGGGATGCGGGCGGCGCCGCATCCACGCCACGCCGCCGGCCCACAAGAACCCGACGGCGGCCACCGCCCGAAACGCCGAGATCAACTCCATGCTGGCGGTCATGTGGACCTGCGCCAACAGCCACACGCCCAACTCCGGCGCGCTCACCCCGACGACGCCGAGCCCCACGTTGTAGAGGGCGACCATCGCCGTGCGTTGGGGACGCGGCGCGGCTTCCAAGAGCTGATTGAACAGCAGCATCTGAAACCCGGCGCCGAAGACGCCCATGATGAGATTGACGCCCGCCAGCCAGTCGAGGTTCAGGCTCATGACGGTCAGAGCGGGTCCGAGAGCCACCCCCACCGCGGCAAAAAAGAGGGGCCAGGCGATGCCGACGCGCTCGGAGGCCCGTCCCCAGGCTTTGAGGCTCAAGATGGCGCCCAGCTGGCCCAGCACCCCGAAGAGAGCCACCCAGAAGGCGGTCGCGTGAGCGTGATCGATTTGATATAGGGGGAACAGCGGCCACGCCATCTGCCACACCAGGTTGTACGTCATGGCGCTCCAGAACACGCGCCGGAAGCGGCCGGGGCCGAGGAGCTGCCACCAGGAGGAGTGCGTGATGGCCTCGGCCGGGGCGGGCGGGGCCAGGCGCGGATGGCGGGAGAGAAACCACACCTCCAGAACGGCAAAGCCGCCCGCGGCCAGCAGCGCCAGCTGATAGGGCCAGAGCAGCGTGGGCCGGAAAGCCTGCAGACCCAACCCGGCCACGATGGCCACCAGCATGCCGGCCAGGTTGATGACACGATTGCGCTCCGCGAAGAAGGCGGCCCGACGCTCAGGGGCAATGAGGTCGCCGATGTACGCCTGCCATCCCATGTTGGCCAAAGCGCCGGGGAAGTTCATCAGGGCATTGAGCAGCAGGAGCGCCACCACCGCCGGACCGGGACCCAGAAAGGGGGCGCCGGCCATCAGCGGCAGGACGGCCCGCGCCGCTATCACGGCGCCCAATGTCAAGCCCAGCAGGTTGCGGGTCCGCGCCAGCCACCAAGCCCCCAGCAGCACCGCGCCCAATCCCACCAGGCTGGGCAGGCTGGACATGAGGGCCATGTCCTGCGCCGTGCCGTGGAGACCGTCCAACAGCAGCAGGGGCAGAAAGGTTCCCAACAGCGTCTGACCCATCAGCTGAAAGGCGCCGTTTAAGGTGCTGTCACGCTCGGCTTGAGGTATGGGCCCCCAAAACTGATGGAGGGCCTGCCGGATGGCCTGCAGACGAAGACGGCGGGTGATGTCGGTCATGGAGCCCAAAACCAGCAGAGCCAAGGCCGCATGATGTCGATTCTACCATCTGGCCGAAACGCGAACGAGGGATCAGCGGGTCAAATTGTGGGCGGCGTGAACCCCGGAGCGGACGCCCTGGGGCAACGTGATCCCGCCGCCTCCCGACCGGTCGCCCGGCCGCCGCCGGAGATTTCCGGCGGCGCGGCGTCAGTGCACCAGCTCCAACAGAGACAGGAGGATGGACAGCAGGCCGAGGACGAGGAAAAGATAATGGGAGAGGCGATGCGACGTGCGCCTGGCCAAGCCGGACGATGCCAGCGCGACCACCACGGCGCCGAGCCCGATCCCGAACCACGGGGACGTTCCCACGTTTGGTCTCCGCCTCTGCCTTCGGAGAAGGAACCGCGCAGGGAGGGCAGGGGCCCTCCCCATCCTTCAGCCGGCCAGCGTTCGGTTGAAAATCTCCAGCGTGCGGGCCCACGCATCCCGCGCCGCCCCCACATGATAGGAGGATCGGCTGTCGTTGAAAAACGCATGGCCGGCACCCTGATACACATGCGGTTCGTAGTGCCGGCCGAGCTCCCGCATGGTTTTCTCCACGTCGGGCACGGCGCCGGTGATGCGGGTGTCGGTCTCACCGTAGAATCCGTAGACGGGACAGCGAATGGCCGCCATCTTCTCCGGCTTGGGCGCCGTGCCGTAATAGCAAAGGGCGGCCCGGAGGCCGGGAATGCGGGTGGCCAAATCAAACGACAGCGCGCCGCCCATGCAGTAGCCCACGCTGCCCACGGGCATGCCGCGGGTCTCCGGAGCCTGTTCGAGATAGGCGTACCACGCGACCAGGTCCTCACCCATGGCCTCCGTGTCGCGCGGGCCAAACAGCGTGCCCAGGGTGGCGCCAACCCGTTCGCCAGCGTCTCCCGGCAATTTGGCCAAGTGCTCTCGAAGCGCCGTCTGGTTGCCCCAGACGCCGGGCGGCACGGTGTTCAGGAAGGCCTTGACGGCCTCGATCCGGTCCGGCGCCAGGGCGTCGGGCCGGCCGCCCCGCGAGTAAAGGTCCGGCGCCAAGGCGGCGTAGCCGGACTGGGCGAACCGGTCAGCCACGTCCTGGATATGTTGATCGGGGCCCCAGATCTCTTGGATGACCACGACCGCCGGCAGGGGTTCGCCGACCCGAGGCGGCGTGACCAGGTAGGCCTCCATGGATTGCCCATTGCGGGTGTGGGTCACCCAGCGGCGATTCAATTCCATCAGCGTCTCTCCTCCTCCACTCCCCGTGTGCGGCTCCGCTTGTTGCTGAGCCCCATTGTAGACCAAGCCGCGCATCAGATGCAGCGATTTCGCAAGAGGGCGGCCGGGAGCCGCCCCGGCAGGCGGAGCGCTCGGCGTGCGGCCCGGGCGCGCCGAACGGCCACATGGGAAGCAGCGGCCGCGGCCGCTGCTTCGGGGGACAATCCAGAGGACGCGCCGCGCTAAACTTTGAGGGCTTCCACGGCCGGCTTCAACCGGTCGTTCAGGATGCGAATCAAAGTGCCCTTCATGCCCAAGGAGCGGGTTTCGATGACGCCGGCGCTCTCCAACTTGCGCAGCGCATTGACGATGACGGAGCGCGTGATGCCGACGCGGTCGGCGATGTTGGACGTGACCACCAGGCCCTGGGTGCCGCCCAGTTCGTTCAGCAGCTGCTGCACCGCCGTCAGTTCCGAATAGGTGAGCGCGTCCAAGACGGCCTGAACCGCCGACTCCTGCCGTCCGGCCGCCTCGCGCTGAGCCAGCTCCGTCTGCCGCAGGATGAGGCCGATGGCCGTGATGGCCGTCTCGATCATCACCCACTGCTCGTCATCCAGGTCATCTTCAGCCTTGGCGATGACCAGCGTCCCCAAGGTTCGATCCTGGGAATGCAGCGGGATGCGGGTCACCGGCCGGTCCACCACCTGCAGACGGCTGCGCGTGGAGCCCCGACTGGAGCGACGTCCGCTGAGAGACGCGGCTTCTTCGTCGGTGAACGGCGCCTCGCCTTCGGCCGTGCCCGCCGCCACCAGCACCTGCCGGCTCCGGTCCAACAGGGATACCGGCGCCCCCAGCAACTCGCTCAACTCTTCCACCACGGGACCAGTCTCCCAGGAGGTTGCCGCGTGGTCCACCGCCCGGCTCAACTGGCGAATCTTGTCCACCAAAGTCATCATTTGAAGCCCTCCCTGCGCCATTGCTGCGCCTCCTTAAAGTCCAGACTTGGCCGCCAAGTTTGATCCCAAACGCGGCTGCGCTCCACACGGCAAATGTCGTGGGTGACGACGGTCCGTCGCCCGGCGCCAAAATGTGAACGCTGTCACAAGGCAAGTGTAGCACAATAACCCCCGGCGATGTCAACAATTCCGAGTATTTGTGGGGAAGGCAGTTTTGCACGCTTTTCCTCTAACATGCCTCAGGCGCCGGCTGTTGATGCAGCCCGCGCCACAGAATGGTGAGAGGAGGCCGATCAGATCCGCAAAAGCCGCCAGTGCTTGGAGGGCGGGGGAAGCGCCCCGCTGGTTTTGAGCACCATGGTCGCATGCTGCAAACCGGCTTCGACCGTCAAACGGCCCACCGGTGTGCCGGCGCCCACCGTCGGCGGCAGCGCCTGGGTCGCCACGTGCATGTGCACGGTCAACCCGGGCCATCCCACCAAGGTGACGGATTGCGGCACCAAGGCGTTCACGCCGGTCGTGAGCCAGGGGGCGCGAACCTGGGCGGCCGGGGCACCGGCCGCCAGCACGGTCCGGGTCTCCAGGAACCCCACGGCGTTCAGCAGGGCCTGACCGGCCTTCAGGGCTTTAATCAGTTCGGACTGGTGGCTGATCTGGCCCAACACCGCGGCCAGAACCAGGACCCGGGCGGTGCCCGCCGGGCGATAGGCGGCGGCCACGTAACAGCCGCCGGCCTCGTTGGTGCTGCCGGTCTTGACACCGATGATGCCGGAGCGGCCGAGAAAGTAATTGACATTGACGACCACGCCGGCGACCGGCAGGGTGGCCTGGGGCTTGGCGACGATGGCCCGAAAGACCGGGTTTTGCATGTCCAACGACGCCAGGACCAGGAGATTGTCGGCGGTGCTGACCGAGCCCGCGTTGACACCGCTCACGTCGGCATAGTGGGTTTGGCGCAGGCCGAGCGCCCGGGCGGTCTGGTTCATCCGCGCCACGAATGCGCTTCGACTGCCGGCCACCCAGTCCGCCAAGATGGCGGCAAAGTTGTTGGCGGAGGGGATCAGCAGGCCTTCGAGCAGCTGGTACTCGGTGAGCTGCTCGCCGACGGTCACCGGCGCCACGGACTGGGTCGCCTTCTCTTGATCGTAGAGGGCGACGTCCTGGGCGGTGACGGTGAGCGTGGGGCCGGTCTGACCGATGCTGAGCGGGTGGGCCTGCAGCACCAGGTACGCCGTCATCAGTTTGGTCAGGCTGGCGATGGGCACCGGCGTCTGATCCGGGGTGCTGGCCACGAGGCCCACGCCTTGCACCGCGATGCCGGCTTGTCCCTGCGTGGGCCAGGGAATACCCGTCAACTGACCGGGAAACCGGTAGGTGGAGGGGAGCAACGTCGCGACCGACGGTTTGGGCAGAGGCCGAATCCACTGCACGACGGCCAGCACGATGATGACGACCAGAACCCAACCGAGACGCTTCATGCGGTACCTCCCCGAACCCGAAATGCGCGACCCGTCATGGATCAACGCCCCCACCATAACACGGGGGAACAGGGGAGGCCATGTTAAAAACAGGATTTCGGAGGCGCCTCGGAGGTCCCGCCGCCCATTCAGCGGGACCGTCCGGTCCCGGCGAATGGGCACCCGGCACTCAGAAATCGAAGGGAATCCAGAAGCGGTAGGCACAGACGCAGTGCGGCTCGCAACGACGACAATCGCTGCAGAAATGGCGGGCGCAGATCTTGGCCGCGCAGTCCTCGCAGGCAAACGCCGCGATCTCCCCGCATCGGCACTGTTCCTCCGAACCCATGGGCCTGCCCCCTCGCATCGCGGTTGGGCTTAGCATGGGCCGCCAGTCCCTGATTATGCGCTGGGTGCCAGCAAACGCGCCAGACTGACCATGTCGATGTTGCCCCCGGACAGCACCACCGCCACGCGGGCGCCGGCCAACGGATGGGCCGGCCGCAGGGCCCACGCCGCGGCGCAGGCGCCCGACGGCTCCACCACGGTCTTGAGGCGCGAGAGAATGAGGCGCATGGCCGCTCGAATTTCCTCGTCCGACACGACCACAATGTCGTCCACCAGTTCCTGGATGATGGGAAAGGTGAGCGTCCCCGGCACCACGGTGCGCAGTCCGTCGGCGATGGTGAGGCCGGCCGGAAGCTCCACCCGGCGTCCGGCCTGACGCGACAGATAGGTGGCGCAGGCCCCCGCCGGCTCCACGCCGACCACTCGCACCGCCGGGTTCACCGCTTTGACGGCGCTGGCGATGCCGGAGATCAGGCCGCCGCCGCCGATGGGGACCAGCACCACGTCCAGTGCGGGGATCTGCTCCAGAATCTCCAGGCCGATGGTGCCCTGGCCGGCCAGCACGTCGGGGTCGTCATAGGGAGGCACCCAGAGCAGGTGCTCGCTGGCCGCAATGGCCTCGGCCCGTTCCAAACGCTCCCGGCTGGTGGTGCCGCAGAACTCCACCTCGGCGCCGTAGGCTTCCGCTCCGGCCACTTTGGCCGGACTGGCGTCCTCGGGCATGACCACGCGGGCGGTCCAGCCCACGCGGTGGGCGGCGAAGGCCACGGCTTGGCCATGGTTGCCGCTGGACGCTGTCACCACGCCGGCCGGGCGCCCGAGTTCCGCAGCCCGGCGAATGCGGTTGTACGCGCCCCGCGCCTTGAACGATCCCGTCTTTTGGAGATTCTCGGCCTTGAACCAGAGCTCCGTGCCGGTGGCCTCGTTGAGGCTCCGGCTGGTCAGCACCGGTGTTGTCACCAGCGCCTCGCCGATGCGCCGCCGTGCCGCCTCAATGTCTTCTAAAGCAATCAGGCTCGGTCATCTCCCTTCCATGACGCGGCGACGCGGCCGGCCGGGGAACGACGCTCGCCGCCGAAGAGTCAAAACGTCAACACCCACCACGCCGGCTCCGGGCCTCCGGGGCGGGCGGCGGGCACCTGGGTGACGGACATGCGGCGCAGGCGCGTCCGCCGGTGCAGTCCCACCGTGAAGGCGCGCGTGTCATATTCGATGCGCTTGGGTCGGTAGTGGGCCTGGACGGCGCGGAGAAACGCGATGACCGCCTGCGCGGCCTGCGCCCACTCCTCGTCGGAGAGCTTCACGAGATACTGGTGGCGCCACATCATCAAGCGCACCGTGAACTTGTCCAGCCACACCACCGTCTGGGACCGCTCCCCCAGCTCAAACTCCTGCAAGAAGTCGGTCAGCGGCTTGTCTTCCCGCACGCGAGGCTGGCGGATGACCAGATCGATCGCGTAGCTGCTGGGCCGATCGGCCACCGAAGGCTTCTCATCGTGCAACCGCATCACATTCACGTCCTTCCCCGTGGTTCGTCGGATGTCTCTAGGGACTCACCGCCCGGAGGCGCGGCAAGTCCGCGGGCCTGGCGCAGCTCCACCTGCGCTGGAGCCACCACCCGACTCCGCGGCGGCACGCTGTGCGTCAACCAGACGTTGCCGCCAATCTCGGACCCGGCGCCGATGACGGTGTCTCCGCCGAGGATGGTCGCCTCCGCGTAGATGACGACGTCATCCTCAATGGTGGGGTGCCGCTTTTGGCCCCGAATGATTTGGCCGTCGGCATCGCGCGGAAAGTTGAGGGCCCCCAAGGTCACGCCCTGATACAGGGTGACGCCGGCGCCGATGTGCGTGGTTTCGCCGATCACCACGCCGGTGCCGTGGTCGATGAAGAAACGGGGCCCAATCTCGGCGGCGGGATGGATGTCGATGCCGGTGCGGCTGTGGGCCCATTCGGTCATCATGCGCGGCAGCAGCGCCACCCCGAGCCGGTGGAGCGTGTGGGCCAGACGGTATACCATCACCGCCCGAAAGCCGGGGTAGGTGGCAATGACTTCGGTGCGGCTTTTGGCCGCCGGGTCTCCGGCCAACGCGGCCTGTGCATCGGCGGACAGCATCTCCCGCAGGGCGGGCAACTGTTCCGCGAAGGCCAGGGATAAATCGACGTCGGCCACCATGTGGGCGCAGCGGTGGCTTCCCGGGCAATCATGGGGGGCCAGCCGGTGAAGCGTGTGGGCCAGCGTCCAACTCATGCGGCCCAAGTGCCAGAGCGCGTCGGGATCGCGGGTCTGGGTCGCTTCGGCCGGGGCCGGAATCTCATCGGGAAAAAGCAGGTGCGCCAGGCGGCCCATCAGCGGATCCAGCGCCTGCCGCGCATAAAAGGCATTGGCGTCCGCCGTTGCGTGGCGGCGACTGAGTCGGTCGGCCACGTCGGTCAGACGTCCGTACCAATCCGGTCCGGTCATGACGCCGCTCCTTTCGCGCTGAACCTGCGGCCCACCACGCGGGGTGGCCGTCCTCGCCCGAATCCCACCGGTCCATTGTACCGTGTCAAGCCGCGAGCGTCGCTAACCCAGCCAACCTGCCGGATCCGGATGGCCCGCGTCCAGCCGTTGCCCAGGGGAGAGGCGGGCGGTCCGTCCCGACCCGGGTCGTGCCGACGGCGTGGCCGCGGGGGTGTACGGCATGAGCAACGGGATCCCACCGGGGCGCCTGCGCAGGCGCGGGGTCCAGGGTGCGCATCGCCGGTCGCTCCCGCCGCCCGGACGGGCTTACCGGTGGACCGGCGCTGTCCACGGCAGCGCCTGCACAAAGCGGCCTGGGGTCCGGATCGCACAAGCCCTCACTCCGATAGCGCACGGACAAACAGGGCACGAAAAGCCGGATCCGGCATCGACATGAGGCCGCCTTTCCGGGGGATCCCGGGCCGCGCCGGGCGGTCACCGGGGCCACGGCGCCGCCGGGGGGTGACCAGACGCGTGCCGGCGTCACGCGCCTCCGGGGAGGATCGCGTGCGCCGTGCCATCCGAGTGCGCGCTCCCCCCGTCGAGGGATGATCCGGGGCCGGACGGTGGAGGATCCCTGGCCACGGCGCGTAGAATCCCCGCGGGGCCGGGGCCGGGATCCGTAAACCCGATCGGCGGGTGGCCGTCGGTTTGAGTGGGATCGGTCTGTCGAGTTGGGCTGGGGGGTGCTCGTCCCTGGTCATGCCAGGAACGACCCCGACCGCGGGGACGTCGGCATAGGGACCAGATCCGTTGTCCCGCCCCAGGTCGACGAGTGGCCACGGTCCAGAACGGGTGAGGAGAAAACGATGGCGGAGCGACTCGTGAGCCGATCCATGGCGTATGGACGCGGGCTTTTGAGGAGTCAGGGGCGGGGGAACGGGCACTGGCCCATCTCCCCGGATTGTCTGTTCCGCAGCTGTTTCAGGTCAAGCGCCTGGATGAACGCACTCTCAGCCGGTGGGGTGTGGAGGCGTCCGTGTAGATCCTGCTCTCCTTCCGGCGGCGTTTCGGCTTGTCATTCTCTCGCCCGCGCTGACTGTTAACGGGACCTGGCTCCGTCAACAGGTGGGGGGTGCCGTTGACAGACTCGCGCTGGACTGCGCGTCGAAGGCAACAACACGAGGGAAGGCGCCGGGAATCCCCGTCGGACGATGATAACCAGGGGGTCGCGGGCGGGTCCCGCTGCAACCTTCATACGGCTGGCGCCACGACGATCCTCGCGTGCCTCAGCTCCCGTTAGGCACGGGATCGCACAGACGGCGGTGATAAGGCGCGCCTCGTGAGGCCTTGCCACGACGGTGCGCGCACGATGGGCGCCAAGGGCGGTAGCGCGTGGCCCGACGAATCCCGCCCACGCCGGGAGCAGGAAGAGCACTGGCTCGGCGCTACGGGCGGGCACCGCCCGCTTGAGCGCCACCGCCTGCGCCCAGACCGGGGAATGGTCCGGCGTTGGCCCCCATCGCTCTGGCGGTAGGCCCGACACCACCTCCGTAGACTGGGGGTCGAGGGTACCCGGGGGACCCCGTGCGGGCGGAGGACACGGAGCTGGGCCTGGCGGTCGGTGGGGCGGGGTGCCGGGTCCACCAACCCACTGATGCACCGGTACCGCTACAGGGCCCAGGCGTGGCATCCGTCGTCGGGTAGGGGGATAGTCTCCCCACGCCCGTCTCGGCTGCCGGCGCCTCTGTACGCGGGGGGACTCTGCAAGGCCCGCTCACACCTGAACGGTCAACGCCTCCAATCCCCGAAAGAGAACGCCCGTGCGCCACTGCGCCGATGACTCGACCACTTCCAGGTCGGGGTGATGACGGAGCAGAGCAGTCAACGCCGCCCGCCCTTCCGTCGCAGCCAAGGCCCCGCCGAGACAGGTGTGGATGCCGCCGCCGAACGCCAGATGGCGGTTGGGCTCACGGTCCAAATCCAGGCGATCGGGGTCGGCAAAGACCGTCGGGTCGTGATTCGCCGCCGCCAGCCATACGACCACCACCGCCCCGGCCGGCACCGTCTCCCCGCTCACCGTGAGCTCCGCTCGACTCACGCGGGCGGTGGCTTGCACGGGCGCATCGAAACGCAGCAGCTCCTCCACCCCGGTCACGCTGAGGCCCTCGTTCCGGACGCGGTCGAGGGCGGCGGGATGATGCCATAAGGCCCAGAGTCCGTTGGTGATGAGGTTGACGGTGGTTTCGTGGCCCGCTACCACCAACAAGGTCAACAGGGCGGTGAGTTCTTCATCGTTCAAGCGGTCGCCACCTTCTTCCGCCGCCAAGAGATCCGTCAACAGGTCCGCGTGAGGGTTCCGGCGGCGGTCTTGCACGGCGTCGCGGAGGTAAGCGCCGAGGGCCGCGTGCGCCCGCTGGGCTTCGGCGAAGGTCGCCGCGTCGGTCACCACGTCCAGGGCGGCGGTGATGGCATGGGACCAGCGCCGTACGGCGACCCGGTCCTCAAGCGGGATGCCGAGCAAGGCGCTGATGACGGTCACCGGCAGCGGGTAGGCCAAATCGGTCACCAGGTCAAACCGGGTGCGGCCGTCGGTTTCGGCCAACACTTCTTCGGTCAGGTCATCGATCAGCGGGGCGAACCGTGCGATGGCCCGTGGGGTGAAGGCATGACTCACCAGTTGGCGAATGCGGGTGTGATCGGGCGGGTCCATCATCAGGATGGAAAGGGCTCCGCGCGCAAAATCGGGTCGGTTGCGGATCAAGGCGCTGCGGACCAGGCGGGGGTCTTTGAGCACCTGGGTGGCCTCCCGATACCCGAAGATATGCCAATCCTCACCGTGATGACCGGGCTGCAGCGGCAAGCCGGGTTGGACCGGTGCCGCTTCGCGATATTGTCGGTAGAACGCGTAGGGATTTTCGTGAAACGTGGGATCGGTCGCATCAAATAGGGGCAGAGTCATCGGGGCGTCCTCCTTCCCGTGCGCCGCGTGGCGGCGACCGTGGCAACTAAGCCCACGATGGCGCGCCGGCTGACCTTTGTCGATACGGAAAACTCCCCATTTGCTTGCCCTCGCGGCACTTGAACCCGCGGCAGAGCCGCCGCGGTGGTCGAGCGGGCGGGCACAGGTCTCCGCACCGACGCGGCGGGTTTCGGCGCCGGCTTCGGTGACATCACCGAGCCGCCCGCATGGCCGCCGGTGTAAGAGGACCGACGGTCGCTGCCGGTTTGGCTTTGGTCATGGTTGCCAGACCGGTCGCGCCAGGTCTCACGCCCTCGACAGCCTGCCCGGGCCTCCAGGAAGGCCTGGGCACACCCCGCCCATCGGTCCGCACGACGAGGGCATCGTGCGCGGGATCCCGCGGGAGTGGGGCCAACGCGGCATCCAGCACAACCGGGATAGGATCGGTCGCCGTGGCGACCCGGCATCCCCGGACGCAACCGAATCGCCAGCGGCTCCCCGGTGGCATCCAAGGTGGCGAGAAGCGGGGTGAACCCGTCGCCGCGCTGTTCGGGCGCCGGGCCCCTCGTTGTCCGGATGGGCCGTGACCCACCTCCGTCGATGTCGAGGCCGGAGAACGGCGGGTCCCGGCCCGCCGCCCACACGCGACGGCGCGCGGCAGCCCGAGCGGCCGCGATGCGGGGGAGCGCCTCCTGGGTCAGCGCCACAGTGTGGGCGCCGAGGCGACCTACCCAAACCGGTCGGGTCGATGCCGCCGTACCACGCTATCACGCAGCGAGAGACTCGTCGGCGATGGCCACGGCCAGAGGGGTCAGCACCTGACTGCGGCGCGGCCGTTTGCGCGGGGCCAACGCCTCGGGCAACCCCCCGGGTCAACGGTGCGGCCGGCCACGTCCCCCAACACCCAGGCCCCCATCGGGGGCGGATCGGCTCCCGCGGAAACGCGGTGGGAAGATTCCCCGCCGCCGTGCCCTCTTTGATGCGGCAGGGGTGTGTTCAACCCCGTGATCCCGTCTCCGGAGGCCTTGGCGGCACTGGGCGCTCACACGCGCGAAGTCGTTGCGGAAAGAACTCGTTAGCCGCGCCCGGCGCAGCGCCCACATGGTGATGCGAGGCGGGCACCTGCCCGATACCGTGTCGGCCCAAGCTTCGTGCCCATCGGGCTGAGCCCCGTTGCACGCCCGCTAGTGGACCCAGGCGGAGGCCGAGAGGCCCAAAAACAGCACCAAGACGGCGGGCCATCCCCACCGCTGCCAGCGGCGGTTGTGGAACCGTCCGGCCGTTGCCGGATCGTTGCTCAAGACCCCCAGCAGGGCGAGGGTGATGGGCATGAGCAACGCGGCCAGCGCCTGGGTGAGGACCGCCAGGAAGCCCTGGGACCACGGTGACCCCAAAACCAGCAGCGCCGCCAATCCCAGAGAGAGCCACGGGAGCACGGCGGCCGCCCGGTGACGCCATCGGGATCGCGGACCCGGCGCGGGGCGCGGGCGAAAGGCGGCCCGCACCATCCAGCTGGACGTGGTGGTGATGGTGGTGGCGGCCAAGAGTCCGGCGTCGAAGAGGCCCAACGCGAAGAAGAGGGCGGTCCCGCGACCCCCGCCGCGCTGCAGCCACACCAGCGGGTTAAAATACCCGGCGGGGGTGTGCGCCACCGAGGATCCGAGCCACATCACCGCGAAGGCCATGCCGATCTGCGACAGCACACCGACCGCCAGATCAAAGCGGCCCCGCCGCAGTTCCCAAGCCTTCATGCCCCGCGCCACCACCGCGTCCTGCTGCCAGTACACCATCCAGGGCGCCATGGCGTTGCCCGCCAGGGCCAGGAGATAGAACATGGTGCCGCGGGAGGAGGGCGCCCAAGTCCACGGATCCGTCAGGCGCGGACCGCTGTGCAGCGTGAACAGCGAAATGACGAACGCGCCGTTTAAAATGGCCACAATCAACAGGGTGCGCTCCAGCGTCCGATAGCGGGCCAAGCCGACCAGGGCCGCCACGACGGCCACAGCCAGGGTCACCGCCCAGGGAAACGACAGGCCGGTCAGCGACAGGGCCAGACCCATGCCCGACAGTTCAGTGGCCAAGACCAGGACATTGAGCCCATGCAGCAGCCCCGCCGCCAGCTCTGACCAGCCGCGTCCAAAGCGCTCCTGCACGAGCCGGGAGAACGGGCGCTGGCCGCCCAGCGCCAGCCGGAGCGCCATGTCCTGCACAAACAGCGTGATGGCGCCCATGGCCACCAGGGCCGGCACAAACAGGAGCAGCTGGTGGCGTGCCCCGGTGAGCAGGTAGGAGGTCATGCCTCCGGCATCGTTGTCGGCCATCAGGCCGAGGACGCCGGGACCCAGCGCGGACAGCATGATCAAGCCCCGCGTCCCCAGTCTTCGATGGTCGCGTCTCAGCACCGGTTCCCCCATTCACCGACCTCCCCGCCATTGTATGGGAGCGGCCGACCGGATGGCTCGCGGCCCGGGCGGCAGGATTTGGCGCGCGCACCGCCAATATAGAGGGGAGCCGTCAGGGGCCGGAGAGGTTCGTCGAGCCGACGGCCAGTGAGGTGAGACGGACGCGCACCAACTGGCTGCGCCGGGTTTGGTTGGCCGGTGTGGCCCTCTATGCGGCGGGCGCGTGGGGCCATGCCGCCGGGGTGGCCAAGGTGGGGGCCGTGGTGACGATCGCGGGCCTGTTTCTCATGCTGCGGCCGGTGCCGCGGCGGCGGCGATCGCCGCGTTGAGCCACACGGGCGACGGCGGGCCCGGCCGGGTTCCACGCGCTGCGGGCGGCCCCCGCGTATGACGCCTACGTCCGGGCTGGGCGATCGGGGTGGCGCGGGGCCAGTGCCAGCGGCGATCCGGTGGCGGTGATGCGGCGCGGCGTGTCGGTCAACTGCGCGGCTACGCGGCTTTGTGTCGGTCGCGGGCGAAACCGCCTCCAGACGGACGTTTGCGCCGCACGGGTGTCCACCGGATGCCACGGGCCCGGCCCCGCCATCCCGCCCGGCAACAGCCTGCGCGCCAACCGCCGCGGCAGGCTGGCGCCTCTTCGGGGTCCTGTCCCCGCCCGGCGGGGGCAGTCTCCCCCGAGATTCGGCCCCGCCTTCCGACCCACGAAGGGCCGCCGCGTTGTCCGACCGCCCGTTCACCGGTGGCCGGTCTTCCTTGCCGTCCGGCCNGGAAGCGTGACGGCGACCACTTTCTCGCCCGGCTGCGCCATCGGCGCCACCGGTCCGTTGTCTCGGGACCGGGTGCCTGTTTCCTCAAACGGCCCCGGCGTGAACACCGGCCATGCAGCCCACCGCCGGACGAGTGTGGGCGCATCCGTCCCCGTCGATGACCAAAATCGCGGCTTGAGCACCCCTCTCCATCTGCCCCGCGGGATGCTCCTCTCGGGAGGCCTTGCCGGCACACCGCCGGCCCGGTCGTCCCGCGCGGACCTTTGGAACCGAGCACGCGCCGCCCCGCACACAAAAGCCAGGCTGGGTCTCCAGCCTGGCTGGCCGTCCGCTCGGTATGGTAACGAAATCGTTACGCCGCCTTGCGCTGCGGCGTTTCCGGACGAGGCTCCAGAGCCTGCCAGAGGGCGGCGGCCAGCGTAGCCGCTCCCACCAGCATGGCCACCCAGAGCGAGGCCGGCTTGCTCGTAAAACCGTAGAAGAAGGGCGTCAGTCCGAGATAGAGCCCGAACACAGCCATCACGTAAGACCGCCACGGGCGCTGCGCCTTGTCCCGAAGAGCCCAGACGGCGCCGATTAAAATGAGGGCGCCCAGCACGACCGCAGTCCACGCGTAGGCCGCGCTGTGAGGACCGATGGCCCAAGGCGATACCACGAACCACGCACCGAACACCGCGAGACTGATGTGTCGCCAGGTCATGCTATCACCTCCCAGATTGCTCCGAGCGGGATCGGCTCCCGGCTCGATTATACAAACAGGACGACATAATGAAAGTTACCAAGACTTAATGTTCGCTGGGAATCTGTCGGAACATCGGGGCGGCATCTGCAGCCGGTCGGCGGGGTGAAGGACGGCCCGATGGGGCGCCCGTCGCGACCGCTCACCCGTTGGTGTTTCGCATCCACGTCGGCAGATGCAGGTGCAGCACGCGGGCGGCCGCATGCCAGAACGTGAGCCCCGGATCGTCCAGCGCCACGCCCCTGATGGTCGCGGCGCGGCCACAGGTGTTTTCGACTGCGGTGACGCGGCGCGTCGGCCCCATCACGAAGGTGGCCGTGACGGTGGCGACGCTGGACGGGCAAAATCCACCGTCACCCGGAGCCACGCGGTCCAGTCGGTTGAGCGCGATCTCCAGCAGCGCGATGGCCTGCGGATTGGTCAGGCGGCGCCGGTCGAAGGGTGCGGAACCCATCGTCCAGCGCAGGACCACCGCGCGGGCTCCGGTGATGGGGGAGAGCCAACCGGGGCGGGGAGGCGGAACCACCTCCGTGGCCCAATATTGCACCGCCGTGCGTGCGCCTTCGGGATGAAAGTTGAGGGTGACGGTGAGACCGAGGGGACTGAGAGGGGGCTTGGCAAACGCGAGCATCCATGTGCCCAAGCCGGCGGTGACACTTCCCGAGCCGCCGCGCGACACCACGCGGTAGCCGAGCCGCCGCATGGCGCTCTGATACCACTCCTCCACCGCAGACAGGCGCGCCGGCGCCAGGACGGCGCGGCGGGCCGTGCGTCCGTAGGATTCGCCCAGTTGGGGGTCGAGGGCGTCTGGCACCCGCGGCGAGATCACCGTCGAGCCGGGGTAGCGCGGCAGCTCAATCGCGGACACCCCCGGCACCGGGGGAACCGTCAACCCACCGGCCGGCGCGTTTCGAAGCGTGAGCAACAAGGTGGGCGTTGCCCCGGGCGACAGGGCGGCCAGTGTGCCGGGGAAGGTCCGACTCAGCCCATAGGACAGCGCCAAGGCGGCCATCAGGCCCGCGGCCCACCATCCCCAACGGTGCATCGGCCTGGCTCCCTTCTGCCGGCTCGACCTCAGCGCGCGCCGTCCTATCCGTCGACGGGTGCGGGCGCGGTCCAACCGGATTTGCGCTCGCGGGCCCACCGGCGGAGCGCGACGGCATCAAAGCCCGGAAGACTGCCGTCGCGGACCCGTTCCTCGCCGCCCACGTACACGCGGCGAATGCCCTGAAGCGAAAAGCCGTACACCAACTGGCGCAGGTTGAGCGGTCCGGGCAGCAGCGACCAGTCGTCCATGTCCAGGGCCACCAAGTCCGCCAAGCGGCCGGGCGCGATGGCCCCGGCGTCGATGGCCAACGCCTCGGCGCCCCCCGCCGTGCCCATCCGCCAGGCGGCGGCGGCGTCGAGGGCGCGCCCGTCCCGGGCGGCCACCTTCTGCAGCAGCGCCGCCGTCCGCATCTCGTCCAGGATGCTGGCGCGATCATTGGTGCAGCCACCGTCGGTGCCCAGCCCCACTGTGATGCCGCGGCTCAGCATGGCCGGCACCGGCGCAATGCCGTCTCCTAAAATCATGTTGCTGGAGGGGTTGTGAATCACCTTGGCCGCCGCGGCGGCGATGAGGTCGAGGTCGGCGTCGTCGACCCAAACGGCATGGATGAGGACGGTGCGAGGCGTGAGCGCGCCCAGTTGCTTCAGCCAGCCCACCGGGGTCTGGCGGTACGTGGTCAGGCACTGTTCGCGTTCATAGCGCCCCTCCGCGCAGTGCACGTGGAGCGGTGCCGCCAGGAGCGCCGCTGTCTCGACGGCGGCCTCGATCATGGCGCGAGAGGCCCCGTGGGGGCTATGTGGCGCCACCTGCACCGTCACCAGCGGATCGCCCGCCAATGCCTGGTGCAGGGCCAGCGTGCGCGCTCGAGCGTTGGCCGGCGTCTCCCGATAGCGGGCGGGCGCGCCTTCCCAGTCATAGAAGGTGCGGGCCAGCACCAGCCGGATGCCGACGCGCCGAGCCGCCTCGGCAACCGCCAGGGCGTTTTCGATGCCGTCGTCGTTCAGGTAGAAGAAATCGGCCACGGTGGTGATGCCGTTGCGCAGCATGTCGGCGAACGCCAGCTCGGCCCCGCGGCGAATGTCGTCGCGCGACAGACGCTCGGAGATGGGGTAGAGCACCCGGCTCCGCCAGCCGAAGAAATCGTCATCCTCCCCGAAGCCTCGCAGGAGCACCTGGAAACTGTGGTTGTGCCCGTTGACGCCGCCCGGCACCAGGGCTTGGCGGGCAAGCCGGATCACCGGAAACTGCGGGTAGGCGTCGCGCAGCTGTCCCGCCGGGCCGACCGCGACGATGCGATCGCCGTCGACCGCGACCGCCCGGTCGGACTGAAAGGCGGTTCCCTCCAGCAACAATTCGGGCATCAACATCATCCGGGCCATGCCACTCGTCCTTTCTGCTCCGCTCGCGGGCTCGCCACCGGGTCTTCTCGGATGCGTTCGCCATCGCGGCCGACAGGAGACCCGGCCCGCCGGGTCGAAGTGATGCCCCGGGGGGAAGGCCGGTGCCCATGGCGGAAGAGGAGAAGGTCCTGAAGGATCCGGTGCACGGCTATATTTACATCCACGATAGCCTATTCTGGGATCTCATCAACACCCGGGAGATGCAGCGGCTGCGTCGGGTGCGCCAGCTGGGCACCACCTACCTGACCTATCCGGGGGGCGAGCACAGCCGGTTTTCCCATGCGCTGGGCACGTACGAGGTGGTGCGGCGCATCTTGTCCGCCTTCGACCGCAACGCCTACGCCTTTCCGGTGGAGCTGCAGCGCCTGGTGTTGGCCGCCGGCCTGCTGCATGACATTGGCCACGGGCCGTTCTCGCATGCCCTGGAGCCTCTCTGGGGCGTGTCGCATGAAGCCTGGGGCGATGCCATCCTGCAGAGCCCCGCGACCGAAGTGCACCAAGTGCTGGCGGCCGTCGCCCCGGAGTTCCCCGCCCAGGTGGCCGACGTGGTCATGAAGCGGCATCCGAACCGCCTGGCGGTGGCTCTGGTGTCGGGACAGCTGGACGCCGACCGGCTGGACTACCTGATGCGCGACTCGCTGTTCACCGGCGTGGACTACGGACAGTTTGATCTGGATCGCATTCTGCGCATCATTCTGCCGGTGGGCGACCGCTTGGTTGTCAAGCGCACCGGTCTGCACACCGTCGAAGCGTATCTGCTGGCGCGCTACTTCATGTATTGGCAGGTCTATTTCCACCCCGTCTGCCGCAGCGCCGAGGTGGTTCTGAAGAAGGCGCTCGCCCGAGCCCGCGACTTGGCGGAGGCCGGCGCCCCGCCGGCCATGGGCCATCCGGCGCTGGACCGGTGGGTGGGGGGCGGCGCTCTGTCGCTGGCGCAGTATCTGAGTCTGGACGATCATGCCGTGATGGGGGCGCTGGCTGCCATGGCGGTCGGCGGCGACGAGATATTGGCCGATCTGGCCCGTCGCTTTCGGGATCGGCGCCTCTTTCGCTACACGGACTTCCCGACCGGCCGGGATCCGCGGCTCTTTGCCGATCTGGAGCGGGTGGTGGAGCAGGCGGGCTTTCACCCCCGCTACTACCTCGATGTGGACGAGACCTCGGAGGTTTACTATGACTATTACGTGGGTGAGGAAGGCGGGACGAACCATGAGCAGGCGTTGTATCTCTGGGACGGACGGGAAATGACGGAGATGTCGCGCCTGTCCAAGCCGATTTCCGGCATCGCGCGCGAACCGCAGAGCGAACGCCGCCTCTTCTTCCCGGAAGCGGTGGAGGCGCGCATCCTGGCGCGGGTGGGCGGGCGATGAGGGACCCGGGCGCCGAGATGGAGACGCGGGACGTGGCGGGGTTTTTCGCCTACCGCGTGGCCGTGGGCACGGTGCTGACGGCCGAGCCCAACGTCGCCGCCCGAGTGCCCGCACTCGTGCTGACGATAGACTTTGGGCCCTATGGCATCAAAACCACCAGCGCCCAGCTGACCCGACGCTATGACGCGGCGGCTCTCATCGGACGGCAGGTGGCGGCGGTCCTGAACTTCCCGCCCAAGCGCGTCGCCGGCGTACGCTCGGAGGTGCTGGTGCTGGGCGCGCTGCCGGAGGCCGGCGACGTGGTGCTGCTGGCGCCGGATCACCCGGTGCCCAACGGCACCGAGGTGGGCTGAGCGATGGGGGAAATCTTTCTGCGCCTGGATGTGGAGGACTGGCTGACGCCGGCTGCCGATTGGGCCCTGGAGCGCATCCTGGAGGATCTGGACAACCTGGGGGCGCGCGCCAACTTCGCGGTGGTGGGGCTGAAGGCGCGCGCGCTGGTCGGGCGCGGCAAGACCGCGGATCTCCGGCGCATGGCCCGGACGGGGAGCGTCGGCTACCATTCCTACAGCCATAGCGTCCATCCGACGCTGGCCGAGGACCTGGAGCCGCGCGAACGGGCGGACGCCCGCCGGCGCTTTCTCGCCCGCGAGCAGCCCGGTGTGGACATTCTGCGCCGAGCGGGCACGCCCCCCGTCTTTTTCACGCAGCCCGGGGCCAACTGGGTGCCCGAGGTGCTGGAGGAAGGCCAAAAGCTGGGTCTGCGCGCCTTCGTCTCCGAAGCCTGGAACAGCTATCTGAAGCCGTCGCGTCAACTCTTCTGGCTGGGCTCCGTGTTGTATTGGGCGCCGCCGGTCGACATGCCCAAGGGGTTTCTGTTCGGGCTGCCCGACGGCGTCGGCGAGGCGGCGGCCACCGTGGCCGACGCGCTGGCGCGCGGCGAGACGGCCATGGTGGTGACCCATCCGACGGAGTTGGTGACGCGGCGCTTTTGGGACCAGGACAATTTTGCCGCCGGGCGCACCGAGCGGCCGGCCGTGCCCGGCGCGGCCCTGCCGGCCGCGCTGTGGGAGCCGAGGGCGCGCGCGCTTCATGAGTACTGGCAGCGTTTGGCCGACCTGCATCCCACCTGGGTGACGGTGGACGACTGGCTCAGCGCGGTGGAGCCGCCGGGGCCGGTCGCCGTGGATCGGACCACGCTGGTCGAGGGATTGAAACGGTGGGGTCTCGGCCCGCTCCCGGCGGACGGCGGATGTCTGTCCGCCGCGGAGGCCGTCCTGGCCGTGGCGCAACTGGGGGAAGGAGCCGGGGATGTGATCTCGGTCCCGCGGCTTTTGGCGCCGGAGGGCGAGGCGGCGGGCATCGCGGACATGATGGCTGCGGCGTTGGCTCGTGGGAGGCTGCCGGCCCGGGTGGGCGACCGGGATGTCCTGAGCTGGTCCCTGGACTTGATGGAGCGGGTCGTGGGCTTTCGTCCGCGGGTGGCCTTCGTGGATTATGTGCGTCCGCCGGAGGAGCAGCATTGGGATTGGCCCATTTTCCGTCCCGGCTTTCGGGCCGATCGCCTCTGGCGGGAGGCGGTGACGCAAGCCTGGACGCTGAAGCCGGCGCGGCTGGTTCAGGCGACGGGAGGGAACGAGCATGTGGGCGGTTAGAGTGGCGGAACCGGGCGGTCCCGAGCAGCTGCACTGGGAAGAGGCGCCGGATCCTGAACCGGGTCCCGGCGAGGTGCGGATCCGGATCCGGGCCGCCGGCGTCAACCATCGGGACATCTGGGTGCGGCAGGGCAACTTCGGCGCCTTTCCCGGCCCTGTGATCCTGGGCAGCGACGCCGCCGGCGAGGTGGACAAGCTGGGCGCCGGAGTGACCCGGTGGCAGGTGAAGGACCGGGTGGTGGTGAACCCCGGCCTGGGCTGCGGCACCTGTTTGGCCTGTCTGTCAGGACGGGACAATGCCTGCGAGCAGTTTCACATCATGGACGGTGCCTACGCGCAGTACTGGGTGGTGCCGGAGGACCGGCTCACACCGATGCCGTCGGGGCTGACGTTTGAAGAAGCCGCCGCCATCGGCGTGCCCTACGTCACCGCCGAGGAGGCATGGCAGCGGGCCGAGGCCGCGCCGGGGGAGACGGCTCTTATTTGGGGCGCCACGGGGGGCTTGGGGCTGGCGGCGCTGCAGTTGGCCAAAGTGCGCGGACTGCGCGTGCTGGCGGTGACGCGGAGCGCCGAGAAGGCCGAGCGCCTGCTCCGGGAAGGAGCGGACGACGTGCTGGTCTGGGATGGGGCCGACATCACCCAGGATGTGCGCCGCCGAACGGGGGGGAGTGGGCCCGAGCTGGTGATGGATTCCCTGGGGCGGGCCAGCTTGGCCATGTCGCTCAGTGTCGCCGCCCGCGGGGGGCGCGTCATCACCGTGGGCGCGACCACCGGCAGCCGGGTTGATCTGGAAGCGGGCCTCATCTTTCGCCGCCGCCTCACCGTCATCGGCGCCTACCTCGGATCCAGCGCGGTGCTGCCGCGCCTGCTGGGACTGTTCGGCCGCGGGCGGCTCGAGCCGGTGATCGACGCCGCGATGCCCATGGCGGAGGCGGCGGCGGCTCACCGCCGCATGGAGCAGGCGGATCTGTTCGGCAAGATTATCCTGGTGCCGTAGCCGGCTGAACGCCCGGCCGGTCGGGCCAATCCACGATGAAGCGGGCGCCGCCCCCGGGCCGGTTGCCCGCGGTGACCCGGCCGCCGTGCGCCTCGACCAGGCTTTTGACGATGGCCAGGCCCAGGCCGGAGCCGCCGGCTTGGCGGGAGCGGGACGGATCGGCCCGGTAGAACCGGTCAAACAGGTGGCCGATGGCGTCGGGGTCCAGACCGGGTCCCTCGTCCTCCACCGTGAGCCGGGCGCCGAGGGGGCCGGGCCCGGCGCTCACCCAAATCCGGCCCCGTCCATGCCGGACGGCATTGTCCACCAAGTTGAGCACCACTTCCGCCAGGCGGTCGCGATCCGCCCAGATGGGCGTGGGCGTCGGGACCTGCAGGTGCACGCGGTCCGGGGCCAGCGCCGTCAGCGTCGGTTCCAGTTCGGCGAGGGCGCGGGCCAGATCGGCGTGCACGGGACGGATGGTGTCGGCGACCGGCTGGTCCAAACGGGTGAGCGTCAACAGCTGCTGGACGAGTCGGGTCATGCGCGAGGTTTCCCGCCGCATGGCGGTCAGGGACTGGGCCGATTCTTCCGGGGTCAGGCCGCCGTCGGCCCAGAGGTCGAGGAAGCCGGTCAAGGCGGTGAGCGGCGTCCTCAGCTCATGAGACGCGTCGGCGATGAAGCGGCGCATCTCATCCTGGGCGTTGCGCTCCACGTCGACGGCGCGGCGCACGGCGGCGGACATGCGGTTGACCGCCTCGCCCAGGCGCGAGACCTCGATCGGCGCTTTGGATACATCGACTTGGCGGCCGAATTCGCCCGCGGCGATGCGCTCGGTGGTGCTGGTGACGTTGTCCAGCGGCACCAGCGTGCGCTGCACGCTGATCATGCCGAACAGGCCGGCCGCGATCAGGACGGCCAGCGCGAGAAGCCCGAACAGCTCGGCGTCGCGCCACAGGATGGTGGTGACCGGAGCCAGCGACGACATGAGCCATATGGTGCCGAGCTTGCCGGCCAGCGGGTCCACGATGGTGGATCCGACGACAATGTGGTTGCCCCACAGCACATACTGGTCCGGGGCCGGCAAGGGCGGCGCGACACCGTAGGGCAGCGTGGGGGAATTGGCGATGGTGAAGCCGGCCCGGTTGGCCAGCACCACCTCGACGCCCGGCGCCCGGAGCCGGTTGAACAAGATGGGCACCAACCCGGCGAAGCTGGGATCCTTCAGTGAGTGATGGAGGATGGGGCGAAGGACGGACAGTTCATCCTGCAGCGACTCGACCGTGGCATGAATCAGCACGTGGCGCAACACCAGCAGCTGAGTCAGTCCCAGCACCCACAGCATCAGCACCAGCAGGCCAATCTGCCGTCCAATCAGGGCCCGGGTGAGGGACGGCCGGGGGCGCTTCATCCGCCCAAACGGTAGCCGAAGCCGCGGACGGTGCCGATGACGGTCTTGTCCCGATCGCCCAGCTTGTCGCGCAGACTGGAGATGTGGACTTCCACCAAGTTGTCGTCGCCGGGATAGTCATAGCCCCACACGTGCGTCAGGATCTGCACCTTGGACAGAACCCGGTCGGGATTGAGCAGCAGGTAGCGCAGCAGTTCATATTCTTTCGCCGTCAGCGTCACCGGTTCGCCGTGGACGTGCACGCGATGCGCGGTGTCGTCCATTTGCACCGGACCGTAGGCCAGCGCCGCCGGACGGGGATCCGTTCGGCGCAGCCCGGCCCGCAGGCGGGCCGACAGTTCCTCCATGCTGAACGGCTTGACCAGATAGTCGTCGGCGCCCCCCTCGAGGCCGGCCACCCGGTCCTCGACGGCATCTTTAGCCGTCAGCATCAAAATGTAGATGTGAGGATCCTGGCGCAGACGGCGCACCAACTCAAACCCGTTCATCTCCGGCATCATGATGTCGACCACCGCCGCCTGGGGATTGACGGTGGGCAGCGCGGCCAGGGCGCTCGCCCCGTCGGCAAAGGTGAACACGTCAAAGCTTTGCCGGGACAGGCCCATCTTGAGCAGTTCGCGCAGACTCTGCTCGTCGTCCACCACCATGATGCGATGCGACATGCCTTACTCCGTTGGATGCGGCGGCATGAAGTATTCGGCGGTGTCCCACCCGGCCCGGGAGATCACCCGGTCCAAAAGCCGCCGGTCCTCATGCAGCCAGTCCACTTCTCCGGCAAAATCGGGCGGCGGGTCGGGCAGGCGATCCCGAAAATGTGTGTAGAGGGCAATCCGCACCAGGAGATGCGCCGCCACGCGGTTGGCCTCCGACGGGGTCAGCTCGCCGAACGGCTTTTCCGTTCCGAGCGCAACCCGTGTCACATCCAGTTCCGTCACCACGTTGCGGTCCTGCACCTCGTGGTAGCGATCCAGCAAGTCCTGCAGGCGCCGGTCGGCCTGCGCCGTGGCCGCCCCCGAGTTGTCATAGCCCCAAGCCCGCAGATAGGCGGTGGTCCGCACGCTTTTGACCTGATTCATGATCGCACCTCACGTTCCCGCTGCCTTAAGCGTAGAGTAACAGATTTTAGCCCGGACCCGCATGCGGCCGGCGCGGGAAAGGCAGGAGCCGGTCGACGGCGTCGAGCGCCGGCCAAAACGCGGCCATCTCCCCATCGGTTCCCATGGTGACGCGGATATGCGCCGGCAGTCCAAACGCATCGGTGGGCCGGACCTGGATCCCCTCGGCGAGAAAGGCGGCCGTCACCGCGGCCGTGTCAGGGTGGCAGGTGACGGCGACGAAGTTCGTGTGGCTGGGAAAGGCGGTCAGATGCCGCGCCGCCACGGCGGCCATGAACGCCGCCCGCGTCCGCCGCGTCCGGGCCACCACCTCGTCGCGCCAAGCCGTATCCGCCCACGCTGCCGCGGCTGCCGCGTGCGCCAAGCCGTTGACGGCAAACGGTTCGCGCACGCGGCGAAGCGCGTCGGCCGCGTCAACCGGGGCCGCTGCCCACCCGATGCGCAGGCCGGCCAGGCCATAGGCTTTGGAGAAGGTGCGCAGAACCACCGTCGGAATGTCCTGGGCCAGCGCGGCGGTCAGCATGCTGCGGTACTCAGCGTCGTCGTCCGCAAATTCGCCGTACGCCTCGTCCACCACGGTGAGGACCCCGCGCTCAGCCAGGCGGCTCAAGAATGCGGGCAGATCGGCGGCGTCGGCGATGCCCCCGGTCGGATTGTTGGGGGAGCACAGGAACACGAGGCGCGTGCTGGCGTCGACGGCCCGTTCGAAGGCGTCCAAATCCATGGCCCCCGCCGCCGTGAGGCCCACCGAGCGGAGCTGGGCACCCACCAGGCGCGCCGCCAATGCGTAGGCGGGAAACGACGGCCGGGGGGCGATGACGGTGGAGCCGGGCGTCAGATATGCCAGGGCCAACAGGCGAATGAGCTGATCGGCTCCGGAACCGAGCACAATCTGCTCGGGTCTGAGAGCCCAACGGGCCGCAATGGCTTCCTGAAGGACGGCCGGATGCGACTCCGGATAGCGGTTGACACCGCCGAGGCGGCTTGCCAGCGCTTCGACGACGCGCGGAGACGGCCCGTAGGGATTCTCGTTGGATGCCAGCAAAATGGACGGTGTGCGGGCCTCCCCGGCGGGTCCCGCCACCCAGAGCGGCATACCTGCAATCTCGGGCCGCGGCTCCACCTTCGCCATGTGGCCTCGATCCTTTCCCGAAAAGGTGTGCGGGTCGCTCGACCATCGACACGATGCGGGGCGAGACCCGCTTGTATTCTTTAGCATAGCCGATGCGGCCCGGTTTGAGGACGCGGTAGTCAAGCCCGGAAACTTCCCGCTATACTGAACCCGGTGGCCGCATGAAGAGAGACGGGAACCGGCCCGCGTCCCGGTCAAAGGAGGTACATATGGCGACCGAGCGGAAATTTCAGGATTTGAAGTCCAGCTGCCTCAGCATGGACGGCATCAGCCAGCAGGAGGTCGAGCAGCACTACGGCATCCTGTACAAGGGCTATGTCAACAAGCTGAACGAGATCCGATCCAAGCTGGAGCAGGTGGATCTGTCCACCGCCAATCAGACGTACAGCGACCTCCGTGGCCTCAAAACCGAAGAGATCTTCGCGTTGAACGGCAGCAAGCTGCATGAATGGTACTTCGACAATTTGGGAGGTCACGGCGGCCAGGCGGACGGACGCATTCGCGAGTTGATTGAGCGCGACTTCGGTTCCTATGAAAAGTGGGAGGCGGAGTTCAAGGCGATTGGCCTGGCTGTGCGCGGCTGGGTGGTTTTGGCCTATGACCTCGATGACGGGAAACTGCACAACTACGGGCAGGATGCCCACAATGTGGGCGTGCCCTGGGGTGCCTACCCGCTCTTGATCCTGGACGTTTACGAGCACGCTTACGGGCTGGACTACGGCGTCAAGCGCGCTCCCTACATCGACGCGTTCATGCGCAATCTGGACTGGAATGAGGTCAACGAGCGGTTGGCCAAGTACCACCTCTAAGCGCGCCGGCCCCCTCCGAGGCCCGGGTGTCGCGGCGGCACCGATTTTCCCCCGGGAAAGTCGGTGCCGCCCGCTTTTGCGCGCTCATCGGCGAACCGGCGGCGATGCGGCTGCGCCACGGCCGCTGACGACGAAGAGGAGGGCGCCGAGAAACCCGGCCGCTGCGGCCGCGCGGAGTAGGGGATCGACGCCCCACACCTGCACGCGCCAGCCCAAGAGCAGGCTGGCCGCGCCGGCGCCCAGTCCGTACGCGGCATAGATGGCGGAGTAGCCGAAAGCCTGGCGCTGCGGCGGCATCGCCGCGGACACGGCGAGGCTCCGCTGGGCGTTCAGCGGCGCAACGACCGTGCCGCCGAGGACGAGGACCGCCAGGCCGAGAGCCAGAGTGGGCATGCTTGCAAACGCCGCCACGGCGGCCGCCAGCACGGCTAGGAGCATTCCCGCCGCGGCACCCCACGGCCCTTGCACATGCCGGCTGGCCACCAGGCCACCCACGATGCTGGCGGCCGAAAAGAGACTCAACAGGGGTCCGGCCCACGCCGGCGCCAAGTGGTGGGCATGCACCCAGGCGGGCATGGCCACCAGGAGCATGCCCTCCGTCCCACCCATCGCCGTGGACAGGGCGAGCACCGGCCATAGTCGGGTGAGCGGGGACGGCTCCCCGGCGCGGCGGCGCACCCCATGGGGGCCGGCGGCCGGCGGGGGACCGGCGGGAAGCCGCCATGATAGCCCGAACGCGATCAGGACGGCCATGGTGAGAAGCCAGAGGGGACCCCCCGGCCCGGCGGCGGCGCGTCCCAGACTCACTAGCAGGGGGCCGGCCAGCCAGGCGGCTTCGAGGAGGCTCGCGTCCACGGACCAGGCGGCGCCGAGGCGCCCGGCATCCATGCGGGCGGCGAGCCAGGCCTTGAGACCGCCGGAGACACCGGATGTGACGATCCCCAGAAGTCCGCCCAGCCCCATCAGAAGGGCGCGAGGGGCGCCGGCGCCAAACGCGGTCCCCAAGGCCAGCAGGCAAAGACCGCCGGTCAACAGAGCGAGACGCACGCCGGTCAAGCCGGCGCTGTCCGCCCAGCGTCCGGTCAGCGGCGCCGAGGCCGTCTCCGCCAGAGCGTAGGCCCCATAGACCAGGGCGCCGGTGGCAAACGAGCGGGTGGCGCCGTATGACGCCAGGAGCAGGCCAAGCCCCAGCATCGCCGGCAGCAGGCGCACCAATTCGATGGTGGCGGTCCAACGACGCCAGAGAGGGTCCTGGGCCAGTTCCACCAGCGGATGCCGTCCGAGCCTCGCCAATCGCGGCCACCGTCCTTGCTGGCCGAGGGCTGTCCGGCCACCACGAGCCTAACGGGGCGCACCGAGGCTGTCCAGTGCGGCGCGGGGGCGGCCGACGGATTGAGCGAGTCAACCCGTTCGGCGGAAACCTTCTCGGCCTGGCTGGCGATGGACGTAGTGAAGCGAGGAGGTTCGCGCGTGCCGACAGAGCCCAGGACCGACCGTGCCGCCCGGTTGCTGGCCGGCTTTGTGGCGGAATGGGGGGACCGCATCATCCGCTTTGCCTGGGTGTACACGGGGGATGCCGGACTGGCCCAGGACGTCAGTCAGGAAACGTTTCTGCGCCTGTACCAGACGCTGGTCCGAGATCCGGCGGCGCACATTCGGCCCGGCTGGCTGTTCGCGGTGGCGCGTCACGTCGCCATTGACGCGCTCCGCCGCCGGAGGCGGCGGCAGCGGAGCGAGTTGGCCCTGCTGGCCGCACCGGACGACACCACGGATCCCACCGAGCGCCTGTCCGTGCGGCATGTGGTGGACAGTCTGCCGGACGCGGATCGGCAGTGCCTGCACCTTCGCCGGCTGGACGATCGAGGAGATCGCGCACGAGGTCGGTTTGAGCCCGGGGGCCATCAAAACCCGTCTTCACCGGGCCCGCCGCCGTTTTGCACAAGCCTGGGGGGAACCCATCGATGAATAGAGACGAGTCGGACGCGGAGATGGCGCTCAGGCAATGGTTTGCCGACCACGAGGCGCTGCAGTGGCCGCCCGCCGTCGCGTTCGACGCCGAGCGCTTGTTTGCCGCCGTGGCGGCGCGCCCCGTGGGCCGGCGTGCCGGGGGGCGCTTTGCCGGCTGGTTGGCGGCGGCCGTCGTGGTGGCCGGTGTCGCCTGGGTGGCGCTGGCGCCTCCGGCGCCCGTCGTGCGGGTGCCCGCGCGCCTCGCCGTGGCGCCGCAAAGACCGTCATCGCCCGTGGCCGTCGGGGCATTGACCGAGATGGACATGATGGGCGTGAACGGAGGATGGGTGCTCACGACCGGCGGACAGGTTCTCCGCACGACGTCCGGGGGCCGGCGATGGACGCCGGTCACGCCGCCGAGTCTCCGGACGGTCCCGCCGACGGAACCGATCCAGTTCAGCGCCCTCAGCATGGAGGCGGCCTGGATTGCCGTCGATGCGCCCCACCGGGCGGTGACCGTCTTTCGGACCACCGACGGCGGCCGGACGTGGAGTCAAAGCCGCATCGCCCCCATTGCCTTTGGCGGTGGCGGTGTGCAGATGGACTTCGTGGCGGGGGGCCACGGGTGGCTGGAGGTCCTGACCGCCGGCAACGCCAGTCCCAGCGCGGCGCTCTACGCCACCAGCGACGGCGGCCGGACCTGGAGCCTTCTGTCCACCAGCACCGCCGCGTCGCGCCGACACGTGCCCTTTGGCGGCCTGCTCACGTTCCTGACGCCCGCGGTCGGGTGGACGGTGGGAGCGCCGCGGGCCGCCGGCCAAGTGCCGTGGCGCTATTACGTGGCGGCGACGACCGACGGCGGGGTTCTTTGGCGGCGTGTGACCCTGCCGCAGCCGCCGGCTGTCGCCGGCGTCGCCGTCAATGCGATCACGATCCTGCGGCCGCAGGCCACCGGCCCGTCCCACGTGATCCTGCCGGTGATCTACGGGCAGCAGGGAGGACCGGAGCAGCTGGTTCTCTACGCCTGGGACGGCGGGCGGGCCGGGTGGCGCGTGGCGGGCGCCCTCGCGGTGAGCGCGTGGGTGGGGACGTCCGAGGGCATCAACGCCGCGCAGGTCAGTTTCGTGTCGACGTCGACGGGCTTCGCCGCCTTAAACGGCAGGGTGTATCGCACGACCGACGGTGGCCGGACCTGGTCGTTGAGGCTGGCCTCCCCGCAAGTGACCGCGTGGACCGCCATGACGTTTGTGTCTCCCCGGGCCGGCTGGGCTCTGGACGGGGCGGGACACCTGTGGGCGACCGTGGATGGCGGCCGGACGTGGCGGGCGGTGACCCGATGACGGCCGGCGCGGTTCGCGCGCGGGCCGCCCGGGCCCCGGGGCGGGGGGATGCGGCATGACTACCGAAGAGACGTCGGCGCCCGTCCCGGCCGCGCCGGTCGCGCGGTCCCGCTCGGCGTGGCGGATGGCTCTCGGCTGGTGGTTGTGGAGCAAGGCGTTCTTGATGATTATCGGGTGGTTCACCTTCGCCATTCTGCCGACCGGTCCGTTGGGGCATAAAGCCTATCCGGTGTGGCTCAATATCTGGGCCCGGTGGGATTCGGCCTGGTTCGTCCGGGTGGCCGAGCAGGGCTATGTGCACGGCTGGCCGCAGAATGCCGCCTTCTTTCCCCTATACCCGCTGCTGATTCGTGGCGGTCAGCTGCTGGTGCCGGGCTCATCGCCGTACTTGTGGGCGACCGTGGTGGCGTGGGTGGCGGATTACGCGCTGCTGTATTACTTCATCGTGTGGCTGAATCGGGATTGGAGCCCGTCGTGGACGAATCGGGCCGTGGCGGCGATGGTGCTGTTTCCCACGGCGTTCTTCTTCAGCGTGGCCTACTCGGAGGCGCTGTTTCTGGCGCTCGTGCTGGCGGCTTTTTACTATGCGCGCCGGGATCAATGGCTCTGGACGGGGGTGGCGGGGTTTCTGGCCGCCTTGACGCGCAACGAGGGGCCCCTGTTGGCGATTCCGCTCGCGCTGGAGTACCTCCAGCAGCATGGCCGCCAGTGGAGTCCCAAGGTGTGGGGGCTGGCCGGACCGGTGGCGGGCGGACTCGCCTATATGGCCTACTTGCAGGCCGTGGGCCGGGGCGCGTTCTACTTCATGACCGCCGAGAAGCTGGGCTGGGATCGGACGACCGTGTGGCCCTGGGACGGGCTCAAGGCGGCGCTGGCTACGCTCTACCATGATCCGCACATTGGCTCGCCGGTCTTCACCTACACCGCCATCGATCTGACCAGTGCGCTGCTGCTCCTGGGTCTCTGCGGGTATATGATTCGCCACCGCTACCGTTGGAGCTACATCGCCTGGAGCCTTCTGGTGGTGCTCATTCCCCTGAGTTCCGTGGTCCCGCCCTACTACAGTCCCATCGTGAGCATGTCGCGGCTCATCCTGCCCGCCTTCCCGATGTATGTGGCCCTGGCCGAGCTGGCCGAACGCTCGTCGTTTTGGAAGCGCACCACGATGTGGCTGTTTCCGGGCGCGCAGGCCCTCTTTTTCGCCTTTTGGATCTTGTTCTATTGGATCGCCTGAGCGGTCGGGGGCGGCTCGGAACAGGGAAAGCCCCCGTCACCCGGGGAGGCATCGGGCGGGCGGGTGATCCGGCGTTCGCGGCCCATCCGTAGAT
>DAHVOH010000109.1 GCA_027318915.1 Clostridiales bacterium | reverse complement strand
CCAGAGGCTGGCGTCGCGCTCGGACCAGTGGCGCGAGACCCAATCCACCAAGGTTTCCAGCACGTTCCAGTAAAAGCGGAGGAAGACCAGATCGTCCGTCTCTTCCACATAGCGGTACACCGTCCAGAGAAAATCCCCCTCAATGTCCAGCTGGGTCTGCGAGGTGGCGGCGTTGCCCTCGCGCACCGGCCGCGAGTTGCGGAAGCCCGGCAGCCACGCCAGCTCCCGCTCGCCGCGAATCAGCGTGCCGTCAATGTGGAAGAACGGGGCGTGAAACGGTTTGCCCTGCAGGTCCACCGCGCTCAGCATGAACTCCAGGAAGCGCCGCGCGCTGATGCGATCCCCCGCTGCCAGCAGCGCTTCCGCCATGTATGACCCGTCACGCACCCAGGCGAAGCGATAATCCCACTGGCGGCTCTCGCCGACGGTTTCCGGCAGCGAGGTCGTCGGCGCCGCGATGATGGATCCGTTGGTCCGGTAGGTCAGCCCGTAGAGCACCAACAGCGCCCGCTCGACCGCCTCCTGATACGGTCCCCGATAGCGGGGGGTGCCGAGGCGCTCCTTCCAATACCGCAGGGTGTGGCTCAGCGACTCGTGCGTGGCCTCGGCCGTCAGCGCCGCTTCGGCCGAAGCGGCTTCGGCGCGCAGAATTTCGCGGCACTCGGCGCCCTCCCGGGCGGTGTCGGCGATGTAGCGGAGGATGAGGTCGTAGCGTCCGGGCGGCAGCGTCCACCGGCCGGTGACCGGATCCCCCTGGACCGCCGCCCGCGGATCCAGGGGATTGCCGCAGGGAACAAACACCAGCATCTCCTGGCCGGTCGGATTTTCAAACGCGACGCCGCCTCCGCTCAGGGGCCGGGGCGCCGCCGCGGTCAGGCCGTAGTCAAAGCGCGGCACCAAGTCCACCCGGAGCGCCATATCGGTCAGCACCACCCGCCGGAGCTCGGGACGACCCATCGTCAGGTAGTCGCAAATGATGGCCTTCTGGGCGGGGCCGCCCTCCGCGGGGAGCTCCAGCGTGGTCTCCAGGACATTGGTGCCGGGCAGGTAGCGCTGGCGGGTCACATGCGCGCCGGGCGCGGAGATGCGGTAGTATCCGTGGCGTTCATTGCCCAACAGGCGCGTGAACACGGAGGGACCGTCAAAGCGGGGAAACGCGAGCCAATCCACGGAGGCGTCGGGCCCAACCAGGGCCGCGGTGCGGCTGTTGGACAAAAACCCGTAGAAGTTCACGCCGCTCCCTCCCCTTGGTCGGCCACCATGACCACCGTCTTGATGTCGTCGGGATTCTTCAGCAGGGCCTTTTCAAAGGCCGCCAACGGGTGCCGGGCCGTGATGAGACGGTCGAGGACCCCCGGAAAGCGGGCGTGGAAGCGCGGCCAGATCCTGCACCGCCTGCTGGTAGTGGCTGCGCGCCGCGTTCACGGATCCCACCATGGACTGGTTCTCCAGCACCATGGTGCTGTTGAGCAGGTTGGCGTCCACGTTCAGCTCATGGTGGCCCCCGGTGACGCCGGTCAGGGCCAGGACCCCGTTGCGGGCGAGCACCGCCACCGCCCGAAACACCAGCGGCGCGTAGCCGGTGGCCTCCAGCGCAATGTCGAACCCGCCCGCCGGCAGGTGCTGTTCCAACGGCGTGGCGCTGTCGTCCAGATAATGCGCGCCGATGGCTTGGACCAACCGGGCCTTGGGCGAATCGGCGGGACGCCGGTCCACCACCCACACCTCGAGACCCCGGCTGACCATCAGCAACGCCGCCAACATGCCGACCGGCCCGGCCCCGGTGACCAGCGCCCGACGGGGCTCGCCCGGGCCGGTGTGGGTCCGCAGCGCCCGCTCCAAGGCTTTCTCCACAATCGTCAGCGGCTCCGTCAGCACCGCGAGCTCGCCCAAGGCGGCCGGGGCCGCCACCACCGCGTCCCCCGCCACCACCAGCCGGCCGCGCAGAAATCCGTCCAGTCCTTTGATTCCATGCTCCTGATAGTCGCCGGTGACACACTGATCCCAGCGTCCGGCCGCGCAGGCGACGCAGAGCTCGGGGCAGGGCCGGCGGACAATCGGCACAATGAAGTCGCCCACCGCCACGTGCTCCACGCCACTCCCCACCGCCGCCACCCGGGCCAACGCCTCGTGACCCAGCACCAGCCGGTCGTGGCCCGCCGGCGCCTGGCCGTACAGACCCTGGCATATTTCCGCATCCGTTCCGCAGATGCCCACCGCCACCACATCCAGGAGCAGGTCCGACGGTCCCGGCTCATCAACCGGCACGGTGGCGAGCCGGTACGATTGGGCCCGTCCCGGCGTGACGACGATGGCTTGGGTCTCTGGGCTTGGCATAGGCGTCCTCCTTTCGCAAAGGTCCCGCCCCGGCTGGGTGGAACACGTGGATACCCGGGCGACCCCGCCGGAGTCCCGGCGCAACCGTCGTCGGCGTCTTGGCCGCCCTGGAGCGACACTCGTCATACCAACATCAGGAATCCTAACAAAGTCCGTTCGTCCCTGGCAAATCGCCCCGCCGCTAATCGCCGCAACGGCTTGGCCTCCGGCGGCAAACCGTATAGCATCGGGTTGACAACATCGAGGAGTGCTGGCATGCCGACCATTCCGACTTCGCGTCCCGGTTTCGGCTCCTCGCGTCGAACGGCGCCGGCCAAAGCCCGGCGCCGGCTGTTTTTAAGCATCGGGCTGGCCGTGGCCGCCCTGCTGATCGTGGTCGGCGGCCTGACCATGCGCGCCGCGCTCCAGGTACGGGCGGCCGTAGACGTCGCACGCACCGCCCTGCACACGCACAACCTGGCCCTGCTGACACCGGAGGTGCCGCGCCTGGCGGCGTCGCTGACCCTGCTGCGCGATGTGGCCGCGCCGGCCTGGGTCTTGGCCCCGGTGCCGGGCGTGGGCGGCCGGGTCCGCGCGCTGGAATTGCTGCTTGCGGCCTCTCAGCATGGCGCCGTGGCCCTCCGCGACCTCTGGCCCGCCGTGCGGCAGCTGGCTCCGCTGGCCGGTCTGGCCGATGCGTCCCGGCACACCTCCGGCGCCGCCACCCTGCAGCGCATCGCCCCGGCCTTGCCGCTGCTCCAGCGCGAATTGCCCGCGGCCGCGCCGCAGGTGGCGGCACTGGCCCGGGACTGGGACCAAGTGGCCTGGAATCGTCTGCCGGCCGCGCTTGTACGCCTCAATCCCCACCGGCGCCGGACCGCCGCGGCGGTCAACCGCGCCGCGTCCCTGCTGGGGCTCATGGCGACGCTGGCGCCGTCCCTGCCGGCTCTCCTGGGCAGTCCCCACCCGGCCCGCTATCTTCTGCTGTACCAGAACAGCGGGGAAATCCGGGCCACGGGCGGGTTCCTCACCGCCTACGGGTATGTGACCTTTCAGCGCGGCGTGCCCGGTCACATGACGGCCGCCAACATCTACACCCTCGATCCCGAATTCCATCCCGATCCGGCCACCTATCAGCCGCCCGAGCCCCTCATGCTGCGCACCTACCTGCCCTGGCCGGTCTGGCATCTCCGCGACAGCAATGTATCTCCGGACGTGCCCACCTTCGCGCACACCTTCTATCGCTTCTACGACTCCATCCCGGGCACACCCCGCGTGAACGGCCTCATCCTCATCGACACCTGGCTGGTGGATCGCCTCATCGGCAATGTCGGGGGCATCGCGCTGCCGGCGTCCGACGGCGGCGTGGTGCTGACGGAGGCCAACGCCAATGAGGAGATGGAATATCTGGCGGAAAAGTCGGGCCTTCCCCAAAGCACCCGCAAAGCGTTCCTGGCGCTCGTGATGCGGAGCCTGTGGCAGAAGGTCCTGACCGCCCGCGGTCCGGAGCTCCGCCACATTCTGGGCACGCTGGCCTGGGCGTTGAACGACAAGTTCCTGGTGGTGTACGCCAACAATCCCGTCGCCGAGCGGGCACTGACCACCGCGGGCTGGGCCGGCGCCACCGACCGCCGGGTGGTCGGCGATTACCTGCAGCTGGTGGACGAGAACCTGAACGGACACAAAGACAACTTCGCCATCCACGAATCGCTCAGCACCCGGCTGGCCCGGGTGCACCATCGCTGGATCGAGACCACCACCGTGCATTGGACCAATCCGGCCGTCGGCAACGGGTGGATGTATGTCGCCTATCGAGCCTGGATTCGCCTCTACGTGCCCCGCGGCTCCCGGCTCCTGCGCCTGGAGGGTGTCCACGGCCTGGAGTTTGTGAGCCAGAATCCGTCGCTCGACAAGACGGTGTTCAATGCCCACATCCTGATGGGCGTGCGCGCATCCCTCGCCGCGCCGCCGGCCCAGCACACCCTGGTGGCGGTCTACGAATTGCCGGCCGGCCTCAATCCCTCCCGCCTCGTGCTGCAAAAGCAGCCGGGGGCGAGGGCGTTGGCCGTCACCGTGTCCATCGGCCGCTGGTCCACGCACTTTTTGCTGACCAGCAACCGCACCGTGACGCTGCCGGCGGCCGCTCTTCCCTAGATCGGCGGCCGCACCCCTGGCGCGAGGGTCACTCGGGGGCACCCTCCCGTCCCGGCGCCAGCTGCCGCACGGCTTTTTTGGCCGATGCGGCCGAATCGTAGACGATGAGGACGGTGTCGTCGCCGGCCACCGTGCCCAGCAAGCCGGGCGGCTTTAAGTCGTCCAGAATGGCCCCGGCCGCATGGGCGTTTCCGGGCGACAGTTTGAGCAGGACCAAGTTGTTGGCCCGCGCCACCGAGACGTAGGCATCGGCCAGCAGTCGGGCCAGGCGGGCCGACGACCCCGGTGCGTGAGGCGTCGGCAGCGCGTAGCGAAAGTGACCGTCCGGCGTGCGCAGGCGCACGAAGCCCAACTCGCGCATGTCCCGCGAGACGGTGGCCTGCGTGGCGTCGAAGCCGGCCCGGCGGATGTGGTCGACCACCGCCGCCTGCGTGGGCAGCGCTTCCCGCTCCAACAGCTCGCGCAGGTACTGCCGCCGGCGCTGCTGGTCACTCACCGGGGTCGCTCCCGCCGTCGCCGCACGCGGTCAATCTGAGCGGCCACCGACTGCGGACCCGGCCCCATGACGGTGGCGTCCCGCGCGCGAAGACTGTCTACAATGGCCGAGACGTCGGCGGGGGGAGGGTCGCCCTCCCGGAACCGGCGGGCCACCTCGCCGTGGGCCTGACGAAACGGTATGCCGGCCCGGACCATCTCCTCCGCCTGGTCCGTGGCCAGAAGGTCCTGACTGAGCGCTTGCCGGATGCGGTCGCGCCGAAATGTCATGTGCCCCACCAGTCCCGTCATGGCCGCCAGGCACCCCAGCGTGGTGTCCACCGCGTCGAAGAGGTAGACCTTGTCCTCCTGCAAGTCGCGCTGATAGCCCAAGGGCAGGCCCTTGGTCAGCATGAGCAAGCCGTTGACGGCGGCGGCCACGCGACCCGCCCGCGCCCGCACCAACTCCGCCACGTCAGGATTCTTTTTTTGGGGCATCATGCTGGACCCCGTGGCCCAGCGATCATCCAACTCCACGAATCCGAATTCCCGCGTGCTCCACAGCACGATGTCCGCAGCCAGCCGCGACAGGTGGCCGGCCAGCAGGGCGGCATCGGCCGCGTACTCCACGGCGGCGTCGCGATCCGACACCGCGTCGAGGCTGTTGTCGTACACACGGTCCAATCCCAGCGCCGCGGCCGTCCAGACCGGATCCAAAGGCAGCGTGCTGCCCGCCAAAGCGCCCGCGCCCAGCGGCGACTGGCGGTTGCGCCGCCGCGCCTCGGCCAGCCGCTCTCCGTCCCGACCCAGCATGCTCAGGTAGGCCAGCAGGTGATGGCCCACCGTGACCGGCTGGGCGCGCTGCCAGTGGGTGTAGCCGGGCAGCGGCTCATCCCGCCAACGGTCCGCCAGCGCGAGGAGCGCGTCCTCGAGACGATCGAGGGCGTCCCGGGTCCGGGCGTGGACGTCCTCCAGATACAGGTGCAGGTCCACCGCCACCTGGTCATTGCGGCTCCGGCCCGTATGCAGCTTGCCGGCCACATCGCCGACACGGCGCTGCAGCTCGTTTTCCACGGCGCTGTGCACATCCTCGGCCTCGGCATCCCAGGGCGGGGCGCCCGCCTCCACCTCGGCCAGCAGCGCGTCGAGACCGCGACGAATGGTCTCCGCTTCCTCGGGAGACATCAATCCTTGACGCGCCAGCATGGCCACATGCGCCAGACTGCCGCGAATATCATAACGGGCGAGCCGCCAGTCCACCTCCAACGACGCACTGAAAGCGCGCGCCGCCGGATCCAGACCGCCGGGAAGCCGCCCGGCCCACAAATCCGGGATAGTCTCCCTCCTCCCCACCGGGACCCCAACCTCGGGCGACGCCGCGCGCCGTGCGCCCACACGCCGCCCGGTCCTCTCCGCCCCTCATTGTACACCGGGGACCGTCCGCGTCCGCGGCGGCCGGCCTTCAGTGGACGTAGGACGCCCCGTTGATGTCCAAGGTGGCGCCCGTGAGATGCCGCGCCCGCCCCGACACCAAAAACGCCACCACCTCGGCCACATCCTCCGGGGGCGCCATGTCGCCCAAGGGAATGTCGCGCACGATGCGCTCCTCGCCGTGCAGCTCGATGGCCGCCTCCGCCATCTCCGTGCGCACGAAGCCGGGAGCGACCGTGTACGCCAACACGTTGGCCGCTCCGTACCCGCGCGCCACACTGCGGGTCAGCGCCACCATACCCCCTTTGGACGCGGCGTAGGCCAGAAACTCGGGGTCGTCTCCCCGGAAGGCCGCGCGACTGGCGATGCTGACAAAGATGCCGCCGCCCTGCGCGGTGAAATGCGGCAGGGCCGCCCGCATCAGATCGGCGGCGGCCACCAGATTGACCTGCAGCGTCTCCCGCCAGGCCGCCTCCCACAGACTGTCCGCCGCCTCCGGCGGAGCCGGCCGGAAGGTGCCGGCATTCAGCACCACCGCGTCGAAACCGCCGAACGCCGCCTGGGCCGCCGACCACAAGCCCGCCGAGGCGCCGGGCCGGGCCAGGTCGGCCTGCACCAGGCTGACCGCTCCCTCCGGCGCCCGCGCCGCCACCGCTTCGGCCCGGTCGCGCCGCGATCCGTAGTGCAGGACCACACGCGCCCCGTCTTGAGCCAATCGCTCCACGATCGCCGCTCCGATGCCCCGCGATCCCCCGGTCACCAAAACCCGCCGTCCGCTCAGATCCACCGTCGTCTCTCCTTTTATGCGTTGACGCGGCGCGGTCCTGACGCCGCGTCCCGGCTGCCGCCCCCGCGTCAACCCAGCGCCAACCGCACCATGATCACGATGATGAGCACCTGCAGGCCGCCCTGCACGGCGGCCAGGACCAGATTGGTCCGGTTCCATCGCCCAATGCGTCGTCCATCCGGCTGGGGCCGCTGAAGCTCGCGCAGGATGCGCACATTGTTGGGCAGAATGACCCCAAAGCCTTGGATGGCAAGGACGGTCGTCACCACCAGGGCCCCGATGATCCATCCGCGATCGGGACTGTCGGGCCAAAAGCCCAAGCGATTGGCCAGGAACCAGCCGGCGGTGCCGGTCGTAAACGCCACCACCGGCATGTAGAGCAGAGTCCGGGGCGTCAGATACCCGATGACCGCTTGCCGCTGCTCGGGGCTGAGCCGCCGCATGACCGGGCCGACAATCATCCCCAGCAAGAGGTCGGCTCCCGTCCAGAGGGCGCCCGCCATCACGTGCGTGTAATCCAGCAGGTACACGTTGCCGGTGGCCAGGGCCACCCCCATCGCCGCCGGCAGCACCAGCACCCACCAGGTCATCTGGCGCGCCCAGCCACCGTTGGCCGCCGGGACCGCCTTCGGATTCTCGGCCCCGCTCACGCCGCCAAAGTCGCCCACGACTCCGCGACCCCTCCGTTCGTCGTCCCCGACCGATCCGCGGCGGCGCCGTCACGACTCCGGCGGCAGAAAGTCGGCCTGAATCCCGCCCCGGGCCAGAACCTCCAAACCCCCTCCGTCCCGATACGGCTCCGCCATGACCACCCGGGCCACCCCGGCGTTGGCAATCGCCAGCGCGCACGGCCGGCATGGGCTGGTCGTGACGTACAGCGTTTTGTTCGGCTCCCGATTCTCGGCGAACAGCAGGGCGTTGATCTCGGCGTGAACGCTCCAGCGGCAGGGGTCGCTCTCGGGATGCGGGCAAAGCTCCTCGCAGTGCGGATAGCCTTCCGGGCTGCCATTGTATCCGGTGCTCAGAATGCGCCCGCGCCGATCCACGACCACGGCG
>DAHVOH010000108.1 GCA_027318915.1 Clostridiales bacterium | reverse complement strand
CGGACCGGTGCCCGGCGCGGCGGCCACACGGATCCGGGCCCGACGGCAGAGCCATGGGGGCCGGAGTTACCCAGGGCCGGGTCTTTTCGGACGCTCGGGGACATAGGTGATGGGTGTGGAAGTTCCCCGGGGGGTCCCAGATACGATGCTGAACGGCGAGAACCTGGGGTTGCTGGCACTGCTGCTGTTGGGACTGTGGGCGGGTTCGGGGCTGGTGGCGGCGTCGGCGGCGGTCCTCCTGTTCATTCGCCTGGCCCGGCTCACCTTTGTGTTGCCGCTGCTGGAGACCCGCGGCGTCGAGATTGGGCTGATGTTCCTGACGCTGGCCATGCTGGTGCCCTTTGCCGTCGGCCAAGTGAACCTGCGCGAGGTTTTGAAGACCTTGACGTCCTGGCCGGGCATTCTCGCCGTGTTAGGCGGGGCCGTCGCCACGCATGTGAACGGTCGCGGGCTGGATCTCCTGGCTCACCAGAGCGAACTGATGATTGCTCTCATCCTGGGATCCATCGTGGGCATCGTGGTGTGGGGAGGCATCCCGGTGGGGCCGTTGATGGCCGCCGGTCTGACCTATTTGATGCTGCAGGTGGTGGGGCTGCTGCAGCGCCTGCATTAGCGGCGCGGGGAGGCTTGGTGCGGGGAGGGACGTATGCCGGAGCACCTGTACCTGCGGGGGATGGTCATGGTGCGCCTGCTCTCGGCCAGCATTGAGCTGACCGGAGCTCTGTTGATGTGGCGCCTGGGGCGTCTGGAAACAGCCGTCCGCATCAACGGCTTGCTGGGTCTGGTGGGTCCGCTGGTCCTCAGTGTGACCATGCTGCTGGGTTTGGCCGGCCTGGCGGGACGGCTGCCGGCGGGGAAACTGGTCTGGATTGGCCTGGGCGTCGTGCTCATCCTTTTTGGAACCTCACGCTGATGGGGACGAGTCGCGGCAGATGCTATAGTGAAGAGACGATGCGATCCCGGAAGGTTGGGATGGGCGGGCGGATGCGCGTGATTGGCGGGGAGCTGGGGGGAAGGCGCCTTAAGGCGCCGGTCGGACCGGGAACGCGCCCGACTTTGGATCGGGTGCGCGAGGCTCTGTTCAACATCGTGGCCGGTCAAGTCCCCGGCGCCCGCGTCCTGGATCTGTATGCCGGAACCGGCGCCCTGGCCATCGAGGCTTTGTCGCGCGGAGCGGGGGCGGCGGTGCTGGTGGATCGCGATCGGCGCGCGTCCGCCGTGGCGCGGGCCAATCTCCAAGCGCTGGGGCTTGACGGTCGGACCCGCCTGCTGACGATGGACGCGGAACGGGCCCTGGGCAAGCTGGCCGGACAGGTATTTGATTTGGTGTTTCTGGATCCTCCCTGGCCGGCCGGCATCGCCGGCGCGGTGGTGGACAAGCTCCCGACTCTGGTCTCGCCGGGGGGCATGGTCGTGGTGGAATATGAATATGGAGAGGCTCCGCTTTCGGGTCGGGCCGGCGTGGATGCGTGGGCTGGCCTGAAGGCGGTGGATCGGCGGCGATACGGGCGGACGGGGGTGGTCCTGTGGCGCCTGGTGGGGCCGGACCGGTGATGCGGCGGGCGGTGTACCCCGGATCCTTTGATCCCCTGACCTCCGGGCACCTGGATGTGATTCGGCGGGCCACCGCCGTGTTTGACGAGGTGTGGGTGACGGTGTTCACGCATCCGGCCAAGCAGGGATTGTTGCCGGTCAAGGAGCGCGTGGCTCTCATCGCGGTCGCGGCGGCGGACCTGCCCACAGTACGCGTGGACTGGAGCGACAGCCTCTTGGTGGAGTATTGCCGCCGGATTCACGCCGGCTTCATCGTCCGTGGGCTGCGCGGCCCCGACGATTTTGGCTACGAGTGGCCGATGACGCAGATGAATCGGCGCTTGGCGCCGGAGATTGAGACCCTGTTCCTGGCCACCAGCCCCCAATGGTCCTATGTCAGTTCGTCCCTGGTGCGTGAGTTGGCGCGGTACGGAGCCCCCTTGGCCGGACTGGTGCCCCCGCCGGTGGAAGAGGCATTGCGGAAACGCAGGGAGGAATCATCGCAAGATGGCCAAGACGGATCTGTGGGAATCGGAACTGGTCAGTCTGATTGACCAGGCGGAGGATCTGCTGAGCGAGAGCCCGCGGGTGCCTTTGACCGGACGGGCGGTCGTGGATGCGGAGGGCCTGCTGGCCCTGCTCCAGCATATGCGTCGCATCTTGCCGGAGGACATCCGGCAGGCGCGCTGGATCGTCCAGGAGCGCGAACGCCTGCTGACGGAGGCCCAGGCGGAGGCCAAGAAGGCGGTGGGTGACGCGAGGACCCAGATTGACCGGCTGACCGACGAGCATACCGTCACGCGCGAGGCGCAGGCCCGGGCGGAAGCGGTGCTCCAGCAGGCGCAGCAGGCCGCCCGCGAGATTCACAGCGGCGCCCGTCAGTATGCCGATGATGTGCTGGGACGACTCATCCATCAGTTGGACGACCTGCGTCAGAAGCTGGAGTCGGACCGCGCGGAGCTAAAGCGCTAGACTGGCCGCAGCCAGGATGGCGGCCAGCGCCGCCTGCAGGAGGCGCCACAGCAGCAGGCGGCCCGCCGGAAGTCCGAGCCGGCGGGCCAGCACCAGTTCGGGAACCAGGAGGAGCGCTCCGTTCAGGCTGAGGGCGGCCGCGCCCCAGACCGGATCGGACGGCGGGCTGGAGAGCGGATCGAGCACGCCCAGCCACAGGCGGGTCGGCGGGCCCACAAGACCGCCGATCGCGGTGATCAGGGAGACCACGCCGAGAACAGCGGCCCAGTTCATGGCCTCGGCTGTCCACGCGCCCCACTCGGTGGCGGCCGGGTGAAGGCGGGGGACGGACTGCGCCGTCCGGGCCAGACGGGCATGGCTCGCCAGGCCCACGAGCGCGGTGGCCAGCCCGGCGCTGATCCATACGTGCGGGTTCACCGCCGTGAGCCAGGGGTTGTTGCCGTTGGCCCAGATCCAGCATCGCTCGGCCTCCGCCGCGGTCACTTCACGGCGCCGATAGGCGTCGAGACCCGAGAGGACGCCGGCGGCCGAGAAACTGAGCGCGCTGGTGACGGCGGCAGCCGCCGGCCACGGCCACCGTGCCGTGGCGACCCGCGCCGCCAAGTAACCGGGAAAGACCACGGGGACCCACCGCTCCCACCACAGGTCCAGTCCCTGGGCGAGGGACCGCACGAATGGATGGGGCCACTCGCCGCCGACTGGCACGCCCTATTCTCTCCCCGGTTGTTTGGGGTAATCTATGCGCAGAGCCGGAGCGCAAGAGCCGGTCGGAGGAGGATCAATGGCAAACCAAACAGGCCGCTGGTGGCGATGGGGACTGTGGACCATCGCCGGATTGGCCGTTCTTCTGGGGATTTCTTGGGTGATTCCGACCGCCGACATCGTCTTTGCGCCCGGCATAACCGGAAACCTCTCGCAAATGGTGCACGTGCGGGGCGCCAAGGCGCCGGCTCCCGGTCGCCTGTTGATGGTGGCGATTGACGTCAGCCCGGCCAATGTTTTGCTGTGGGCCCTGGCGCACGTGGACAACGCGTACCGCCTCTATCCGTCTCAGGACGTGCTGCCGCCCGGTATGAGTCTGAACCAATATGTTCAATTTAATTACGCGCTCATGGACCAGAGTCAGCAGGACGCCATGGTGGCCGGAGAGCGAATGGCCGGCGTGCCGGCCAAAGTGATTGATGAACCGGGTCTGCTCATCGCCGGGATTCTACGGCACGGATCGGCCGTGGGCCATCTTCAGGTCGGCGACCGCCTCGTCTCCGTCAATGGCGTGAGTTTGTCGATGAGCAATTTTCGCCAGGTCCTGGGGCGGTTCCATGAGGGCGAACGGGTCACCTTCGGCTTCGTGCGGGACGGCGTGCTGCACCATGTCCGTCTGCCGCTGCAGCGCGTGCCGGATGATCCGGTTCCCGGCATCGGTGTGGTCGTCACGCAGGGCGTGCGGTTTGTCATCCCCCGCCCGGTGACCATCAACGCGGGAGACATCGGGGGCCCCAGCGCCGGGATGATGTTTGCGCTGGAGATTTATGAGCAGCTCACCGGCCACAATTTGGCCGCGGGCCGCGTGGTGGCCGGCACGGGAGAAATCACCCCGAACGGTCACGTCCTGCAGATTGGGGGTGTGGCGCAGAAAGTCATCACCGTCTACAGGGCCGGCGCCCGGGTGTTCCTCTGCCCCGCGCAGAATTTCGCCGCCGCCGTGGCGATGGCGCGGTCGCGGGGCTACCATCTTAAGATCTATCCCGTCACGACGCTCGCCCAGGCCGTACACGATTTGGCCTCCTCCTCCTAATCGTCGGCCGTCCTCATAGCGGCCCACAGAATTTGCCAGACTAGTGGCGATGGGCTGCGGTCAAGCCGCGGCCACGGGCAAGGAGGACGCACATGGCCGCGCAATCGCAGTCGGGATCGTCGGAGAAGAATTCGCAGGGGAAGAGCCGGACAGCGGAGGTTCGCCGCATCGTCAGGGCGCTGGTGCAGTCAGGACGCCATCCGTCGTCCTCCGCCTCGTCGCAGGAGACGGGCAGTGCGCAGGCAGGGGGGAGCGGAGGTGGTGCGGGCCTTTCCGATTTAAGCCAGCAGCAACTGGCCCGGGCCGTCAGGGAAGAGCTTCAGAATCTGGGCCTCAAGGTCCAGCGGGGGCAGAGTCCGAACGGCGGCCCAAGGTCTCCGGATACGGGAGGGACAGAGGCGTCCGGTGACGGCGACGATACGGCATCGCCGCAAGCCGCCCGCGAGCAAGGGCCGAGCCGGAGGAGCGGGCACCGGGCGCAGGGCTCGTCCGGTGCCCAGAGTCAGCCGCAGAGCGCGGGGCGGTCTCGCGGGAGTTCGGGCGGTCAGCTGTCGGCCGGGACTGGCTCGTCGGCCGTCCACTCAGACTCCTCGCCCTCCGCGGAAACCGTCGCAGACGTGTTGACCCAGGCCCAGTGGGAATTGTCTCAAGAGCTTGAGGCCAATCTCAAACAGCTGCGCCAAGTCATCAATCAAAGCGAAGAAGTGGCGCGCAAGATTGAGCGCGTGCTCGGCTACGGATCGTCCCCCTCGTCTTCGTGAGCGGGCGGTGGACGCGGCGACATGCAGGCGCTTTTGATTCGCCACGGTCGCTTGTGGGCACCCGAGCCGCAAGGCTTGCAGGACATCCTGATGGTGGGGGAGTCCGTGGCCGCCATCGGGTCCGGCTTGGCCCTGCCGGTCTGGGCCGATCCGCAGCGGGAATGGGATGCCGAGGGGCGCGACATCCTCCCGGGCTTGATAGACCTGCACGTGCATATTGCCGGCGGCGGCGGGGAGGGTGGTCCCATCAACCGCACGCCCGAAATCCGGTTCAGCCAGCTGACGCGCGCGGGCATCACGACCGTGGTCGGCGTGCTGGGCACCGACGGGACCACCCGGAGCGTTCAGGAGTTGCTGGCCAAGGCCCGCGCGTTGGAGACGGAAGGGTTGACCGCCTGGATCTACACCGGCGCGTATGAGGTTCCCACCCGCACCATTACCAACAGTCCACGCGACGACCTGGTGCTGATTGATCGCGTGTTGGGTGTGGGCGAGATTGCGGTGAGCGACCAGCGCGGCAGCCATTCAAGCCCGCGGGAGCTGGCCCGGTTGGCCAGCGAGGCCCGGGTGGGAGGACTCTTGGGCGGCAAAGCCGGCATTCTGCACTGTCACATCGGCGAGGGCCCGAGCGGGTTGGAGCCGTTGGTCCGCCTGTTGGCTGTGGGGGATGTGCCCATCGCCACCCTGCTGCCCACCCATCTCAATCGGAACCCGGGCTTGCTGGAGCAGGCCGCGGAGTGGGGCCGACGCGGCGGCTATGTGGATCTGACCACCGAAATTCGGCCCGAACCGGACGACCCCCGGGCCGTCGCGGCGCATCGGGCGGCTCTCGATCTGCAAGCGGCGGGCGTGCCCTGGGAGCACATCACGTTCAGTTCCGACGCCCAAGGCTCGGCCCCCATCTTTGACGCATCGGGGAGACTGCAGCAAGTCGGAATCGGCAGTCCGGCAACCTTGTGGGAGGAGGTGCGCCGGTTGGTGGCTCAGGGGCTGTCGCTGGAGCAAGCCGTCCGCCCGGCCACCTCCTCACCGGCCGACCGTCTTCATCTGCCCGCTCAGGGGCGGATCCGGGTGGGCGGCGCCGGTGACCTCCTGGTGGTGGGCGCCGAGGGAGAGATTCTCATGGTCGTGGCTCGGGGACGGGTGCTGGTGGAAGAAGGCCGGCCGGTGGCATGGGGCCGGTTTGAGCCGCGCCAGTGAAGGGGGCCGGAGTTCAGCGACGCCATTTTCGCCGCTACGAGACCATTGTGCAGGTGTTGGTCCGGCACGGCTTCTTGTATGTGGTGGACACGCTGGGGCTCGGCCCTCTGGTGGGAGCAGCCGGGCGCTTGGCCCACGGCCGCGGGGCCGCGGGCCGGAATGTCGATGCCAACTGGGCGGAACGGGTGACCGAAGTGCTCACCGAGCTGGGTCCCACGTTTGTGAAACTGGGTCAGCTGGCTTCCACCCGGACCGACATCCTGCCCGCCGAACTGGTGGCGGCTTTGGAGTCTCTTCAGGATGCCGTGCCCCCGTTCGGGTTTGCGACCGTGAACCGGATCCTCCACAGTGCCTGGGGAGAGGAGCCCGCCCAGGTGGTGGAACTGGACCCCACGCCGCTGGCGGCGGCCTCCATCGGCCAAGTTCACACCGGGCGTCTTCCCGGGGGGTCCGCCGTGGTGGTGAAAGTGCGCCGACCGGGCATCGTACGCCAGGCACGGACAGACTTTGAGATTCTGGCCAATCTGGCGGAATTGGCTGAGCGTCGGACGGAGTGGGGGCGGCGCTACGGCCTGACGCTCTTGGTGGAGGAACTGGTCCACACCATGGAAGATGAAATGGATTTCACCATGGAAGGACGCTATACGGATCAGGCGCGCCGCCAAGCGTCGGACCAGGTGCTGATCCCCGCGGTCCATTGGCAGTGGACTCGGCCCGATGTGCTGATGGTGGAGCGGCTGGAGGGCATCAAAATCGTCACGGGCGCGTCCATCCGGGAGGCTGGCTTGGACCCCGCCCGCTTGGCGGCCCTGGCGGTGGAGACGATGTTCCGGCAGATTTTTGTGGATGGCTTTTTTCATGCCGACCCGCACCCCGGCAATGTTCATGCGGCTGCCGACGGCCGCCTCATCATGCTGGACTGGGGCATGGTGGGACACCTGTCGCCCCCTATGCGGGCCCGGTCCGTGGACCTGCTGCTGGGGATGGTGCAGCGGCGCGCCGACCGGGTCGTGACGGCACTGCTGCGGATGGGCGTCGTCGACCAGGCCGTCGATCGCGACCGCCTGACGCGGGATGTGGAGCGCCTGCGCCGCCGCTACTACGAGACGTCGCTGGCGTCATTCTCCCTGGGACAGGCCCTGACGGACTTGTTCGGCCTGGCCGCCCGCTACCGAATCCGCATTCCGGGAGAATACGCCCTGGTGGCCAAGACCGCCGTCACCTTGGATGGTCTCGTGCGGCGCCTGGATCCGCGCGGATCTTTGGTGGAGTACGGGCGGCGCTTGGCACCGGAACTGATTTGGAGTCGGTATGGTCCGCAGTATTGGCGCGACCGCCTCCTGGACGACGTCCAGCGCTGGGAGCAGGTGCTGGAGGACCTGCCCGAGAGCACGGAGCGCTTGTTGGACCGCATCCAGCGAGGCGAGTTGCACATCTTGCTGGAGCACAAGAATCTGGACGGCATCATGGCCCACTGGGAACGCTTGGCCAACCGGCTCGGCTTAAGCTGGCTGCTGGGCGCCGTCATCGTCGGCAGCGCGCTGGTACTGCAGCCGGGTAGGCTCCTGGACTTGGCGGGTATTCCCGTAGGGGAGTACGCCTTCTTGGCCGCCGTGGCCCTGGCGCTGTGGGTCGTCATCGGGGCGATTCGGCGCGGACGACTCTGATACCGAGGTCGGCAGAGGTCGAGGGCTGCCCCGGTGCGAGCGTCGTAGGGAGGCGGCGGTCGAGACGCGTCGGACGGCCATCGCCCTCTCCATGGCGGACGCGGACGCCCGCATCGATGCGTTTGTGGTGTTGGAGGGTGGTCTGCGGCCGCTCGGGGAATGGGGTGGCCCGCGCCGCCGAGAACCGTCCCGGTGGAGAAAGTGTCGGGATGCCAGCGTCGGATCCACGGGGCTCCGGCCCACTCGTCGGTGGGGTTGCGGGGCTGCGTGTTGTCGAACCGGTGCGGCACGGAAGGGGCGCGTGGGACCGTCGGGACGTAGCGGAACGTGGCTCGGCAACCCGTGGGTCAACCGGGGTGCACCGGAGGGACTGGATTGCCTCGGCCTGT
>DAHVOH010000107.1 GCA_027318915.1 Clostridiales bacterium | reverse complement strand
CCAGCAGGTCGCCCGCCCGGCACACCGTGGTGAGCCAGGCCTAGTTGGCGGCGAAATCGGCGGACGGGAGATGGGCCAAGCCGGTGGCTTTGAGGTCGCGGATGACTTGCCCACACCGACCTCGCCCGCGGTACAGCGCTTCGAGAAACGCGATGTCCGGGTCCGGGAGGCTGATCAGGCAGAGCTGATAGCGATACCCGTGGAGGTCGGTGAAGGTGAGTGGGGCCCCCGGATGCGGGACTTCGCGGCGGACCAGAAGGCGGCTGTCCGGCGGCCATCCGCTCGGATCGACGTAGGGCGTCACCTCCGCCACCTGCCCCACGTCGCGCTCCGCGGTACCGTCGGCGGTCACAGCCGGGATCCAGGGCAGGCGGCGGCCGATGACGGCGGCCGCCAGGTCCTCCGTCAGCGCGGGCCCCCGATGAACCGGGCACCGGTGGGGACGCAATACTCCAGGAACTTGTGCGAACAGCCGGCGCTGTCCGTCCGGACGATGACCTCCTGGGCGTGGGGGTCCACCGGCAGTTGGGCGAGCGCGGCGTCCAGAACCGCGATGTGGTCGACCGCCGTCCCGGATCCCGCATTGCCCGGCCGCAGCAGCACCGCCAGCGGTTCTCCCGTGGCATCGAGTGTCGCCACCAGCGGGGAGAAGCCATAGCCGCGCTTGTAGGGGGGCCGCCCCGTCCTTGCCGGAGTGGGCCGTCACCAAGGTGCCGTCGATGTCGAGGACGTGGAACTGCGGGTCCAGCCCGGCCGCCCATACGCGCCGTCGGGGCGCCGCGCGGGCGGCGGCGACGCGCGCGAGCGGCTCCGCCGTGAGCGCCTCCCAGGTGCGCCACACGGTCGGGGTCGATGCGACCGCGCCGAACAGGGCCGGTTGGTGGCGGAGAACCGCGATATCGATCAGCGTGGTCGCCCCGTCGACAATCGCCACGGCCACCTGCATGAGCACGTGACCCCGGTCATCGCCCCGCTGCGTGAGCGCGCTCAATGCCGCCGCGCGATCCGCGGTCAAACCGGTCCGGTCGGCGAGGTCGCCCAACACCCGCGCCCCGACGTGAGCCACAATGCGGTCGTCACCAGTACGGATCTGAAGGCGGGGGAACGATGTGGTCCGATGCCCCGAGGAAGTGCCCTCCTTGACGGGTATAAATGGAGCCTCAGTAACCCCATTATCCCGCACCCGGAGGACCGTTTGCGCGAACCGGGGCCGGTTTCTCCGGCCCGTTATTGAAAGAGGCGGGCTAGGGCAGCCCCCACATCGCGGCCCGGTCCCAATGGCATGGGGAACCGATCGCCGTGCAGACCGTCGCACGGTTGAGGCTGGACGCTTGCTGCGAGCCCGGGGGCTGCGCTGCGACACGGCCGCCACGGAGTCGGCACCCCCTTGCCCGGTGGCGGACAACGTGTCGGGGCCGCAATTCACCGCGGGCCGGTCGCAGGCGGTCGGGAGGGGCGATACTGCCTACGGCGCCACCGACGATGGAGAGCAGCGGCCGAAAATTTACCGAGCCTCGTCGTCGCACATCGTGCCTGTCGTTAGGAGCGGCGCATCCGGTCATGGCCATCGGCGCAAGGTGTGGCACCAACCCCAATCCCGTCCGGATCCAGCATCGGGTCACAAGGCGCGTTTCCATGGACGATCATGAAATAGCAGCAGGGACCTGGCCAGTCTCGAGGAGCGGGCGACGCGGCACATCGTGAGCGTGGCCGCGGACGCCCGCATGACGCAGGCCTTGGTGCGGACGCTGGACCACCCGATCGCGCGTCAGCAGCCCCTGGCTGGGGCGCCCCCCCACTCCGACTGCGGAAGCCAATACGCCGCCGACGCGTCCCCAGTCCCCGGCTCGCCCGCTATGACTCCCCCCGAGCACGAGTCGGCAGGAGCACGGGTGGGATCATGTGTGGATCGAGTCCCGGCACACCCTGCGCAAAAAGGCATACGTCTACCTGAACCAAGTTCGGACCCAGGCGGACGCGGGCCGGCCCTCTTCGACGACATCGCGCTCGTCGACAATTGACAGCGCCTGCACGGCGCCCAGGGCTACTGACCGTCCCAGGAGGCGGCTCTCGCCGTGCTCACCGCTTAAGCGGTGCCCGGGCCATATTCGGCTGTCCGCGATCGGAAGGTAAATCCCCCGTCCGGGACCCCTCGACAAGGCTGCGGGACTCCAAGACGGGTGACCCGTCCTGACCTCCCGGGTTCCACCCCCTGCACCGTCGCACGTTATCCCTTGACGTTTCTAATACGTTACCATACAGTAATATATAGGAGGGAAGACGGTGCCAGAGGTTGTGCGCGCGATTGAGATCCATGCCCCGCCGAGTGTGGTGTGGCGCTGGATGGCGAGTCCGGACGCTCTGCGTCGGTGGCTGAGCCCCACCTTGGAGATAGACCTCCGGGTGGGCGGTGCCTATCGGTTCGTCTCCGAGGACGAGGGGAGTGTCACCATCAGCGGCATCGTGTTAGACCTGATTCCGGAGGGCGGCCTCACCCTCTCGTGGTTCGAAGAGGGAAGTGACTGGCAGTTTCCCGGTCGGCTCCTCATCGGCCTGACGCCCACCGTCCAGGGCACGCGTGTGAGCCTGACGCATGACGGGTTCGCGGGGATCGGAAAGCCCGGCTGGGCGGCCACTGTGCGGGCCTATGAGCGCGGAGCCGACCGGCACCGCGTCCTGGAACGGTTGGCGAGCCTCGTGACTGATGTCGCTGGATAATGCGCAGAACGTGCTGTTTCGCATTCTGGCCGACCCCACCCGACGCCGCATCCTTGATCTGTTGGCGGAGCGGGGGCCGTTGACGGTGGGCGAGGTGGCCGCGGAGTTCCCGGCCTTGGTGACCTCGGGTATTTCGAAGCACTTGATGGCGCTCAGGGCGGCCGGCCTGGTGAGCGCCACCCGGCGCGGCCGTCATCAGGTGTACCATATCAACGCAGGAACCCTGGGCGACGTGATGGCGGTGTGGCTCGCCAAGTATGAACCGTATTGGGCGGGGGCGCTGCAACGCCTCCGCGATCTGGCCGAACACGAATTGCCGCCTCCGTGAGCGGCCTGCGTATTCCAGCGGGTTTAGCCAGGTATTCCGATTAGTAATGCCGTGCCATCTCTGCGTGCGGGCGGTTCGGCACGGGCTCGTAGAGCGAGGCGGCGATCCCGCCACGCTTCAGATGGTCGGGGACCAGCGCCTGGGTTACCCCGCCCAAGAACGCGAAGGCGTGGCCGTGCGCGGCGCTCCACGATGCCAGGTCCTGGCTGCGGAGCGCCTCGACGTATGTGTCCGAGCTCGCCCCAAGGGGGGCGACGAAGATCTGTGCGTCGAAGATCTCCCCGGTCTCGGGGTCGACGATCGGCACCGTCACGCCGGTCTCGTCGATGAACAGCGTCTCCCCGGCCTGGGGTGCTGGCCCCGCACGACATCCTGGATCTTCTCCCCCGCACGGCAGCGGTCGCCGCAGCGCGCATACCGGTAGCCGGCCGGGGACTGCTTCACGGACGCCTCCCCGGGATCTGCCGCGTGACGCCCTTTTTCTTCAGCCCGCTCGGGATGTGGCCAAAGTCCGGCGCCGGCCGGGACCCCGTCTTCACCGGCGCCGGGGGATACCACAGCGCCTCCCGCTTCGTCTCGTCCGACAGGTCTTCGCTTAGCGGCCACCTGAGCCCGGCCGCTTTCGCACGGTACACGAGGTCGCTCACCGTGCGCGGCGCCACCCCGACGCTCTCTGCCACGGCACGAACCGGTCGCCCCAGATCCCACCGTAGACGCTGGATTTCCCGCGTTCGACGCCTAGATAACCTCCTGGAGGCCGAGGCCGCCATCTCCTCCTCGTGGTCTGTTCACCCTCGAGGTCCGAGCCCGGGCGTCCGGGGTCTTCTGTTATCCGGCGCCGATCCTGTTCGCCGTGCGCTGGAATCCGTGTTCGGCTTGCCTTGGAATACGCAGGAGCCAAAACGCTAGGGGCTGTCGTGGTGTTCTTGGATGCCTGCGTGCTGTTCCCGCCTAGCCTCCGAGATGTCGTTCACGGCCTCGCGGAAACAGGGATCTGCCAAATCCGGCGGAGTCCCGCCGGGCTGGATGAGATGCACCGGAACATCGTGAAACAGAGCCCTGTCGAGTTAGAACCGGCGCGCAGTACCTGCGAGGTGAGATGGAGGGCGCTTTCCCTGGTGCCCTAGTGGACCGCTCACTTTATGAACACGTGATACCTGCCATGCCACACGACGAAAAAGAGCGTCCCCTGTTGGCTGCCACGGTTGCCAATCGTGCCGGCGTGTTGGTGACGGCTAAGATCAAGGCCTTCCAGGTTGCTCCGAGATCCTTCAGCGTCGCCATTCAGCACCCTGATACCCCTTTTATGTCGCAAGCGAGGGACCTTTTTACGGACTTCATCCGGTACCGGGACTGATGGCGAGAGCCTTGCATGGTCGAATCCTTATGGGGTTCCCTGTCCGTCCACAGGCTCTTCCTCCTGGTGACGCCGACGTGGTCTCCTGAGGGCACTGCGAGTGAGTCAGAGAAAGGGTTTCGGGGCTTCGACCGGCCAAGGGCCGAATCCGGCTCCCGGCTCGTGGTAACGCCGACCCTACGAGTCTGTTACCCCCAACGCATACAAACACCTTGCAACCCAGGCAGGGCTTGAAAAAAGATGGGGCCGCAGGGCGGAATCGACCCGGTTGACCCCGCCATTGGCCCGCATCCGACGGACCGCCGCACGCCTGGGGGATTGACTTCGGGTGCTTCTTACTGAAAGTCCTGGGTTAACGGATCAGCGCTTGCGGAGGCGAATGCGCTGGACCGCATGATGTTGCCCCTTTTCCAAGATCAGTAGCGCGCGGGCACGTGTGGGCGCGATATTCTGGCGCAAGTTGGGCCCGTTAATGTCATTCCAAATGCCGATGGCCACTTGCCGGGCCTCATCGTCCGACAAACCCGCATAGCGATGAAAGTAGGAGTCGGCCTGCTGGAAGGCCCCATCGCGCAGACGAAGGAACCGCTCGACATACCACCTCACGATGAGCGCTTCGTCCGCGTCCACATAGAGCGAGAAGTCCAGGAAGTCGGAGACGAAGGCTTGATCGCCGGCGCGGCCGTGATTGGTCTGCAAGATGTTGAGCCCTTCAATGATGAGAATGTTGGGTGAGCGAACAACCTGCCCCTCGCCCGGCATGATGTCGTAACGGAGATGCGAATAAACCGGCGCAACGACTTCGGGCTGCCCGGACTTGACGGCAGCCAGGAAGCGGATGAGCCGACGGACGTCATAACTTTCCGGAAAGCCCTTGCGATTCATCAGGCCCCGCTCCTCCAGCACCCGATTGGGGTACAGGAAGCCGTCGGTGGTAATCAGGTCCACATCGGGATGGTTGGCCCAATGCGACAACAGCTCGCGCAAAATGCGGGCGGTGGTGCTCTTGCCAACGGCCACGCTGCCCGCGATCCCGATGATGAAGGGCACCCGTGTGGTCTGATAGCCCAAAAACGTGTTGGTGGCCCGATACAGGCCCTGAGTGGCGGCCACATAAAGATTCAACAGGCGGGACAGCGGAAGATAAATGTCGACGACTTCTTGAAGGTCGAGCTGCTCATTGAGTCCGCGCAGCGGGGCCAGATCGCCCTCGGACAGAGTGAGGGGGGTGTTGTCACGCAGACGGCTCCACTCCTCACGCGTAAAGGACAAATAGGGAGACATCGCCGTGTCGCGCATCGAGGGAGGCGTCACGCTCAGCACCACTCCTCCGAGGTCAGGGCCCCAGCGCCGAAACCTCCGTCAAATTTCCGCCCCGGCCAACGCCCGGCGGCCGCGTGCGGCGTCTCGCGGCCATCCGCGGTCCACTGTCCGCACACGGCCCCTGGCGGCGCGCCACGCGGTCCAGGGTGTCCCGTCCCCACCGCCCCATCAGCATACCGTTTCTGGTTACGACAACACCAACCCGATCCCCACCGGACCGCGCACCGCGTAAGCCTACCGCCAAAATCCGCGGCCCACGCCGACAACTCTTCGGCCCCCGCACCCGCCCAGTATAGCAGGGCTCAACAGATGGTCCAGCTCCACCCCGCAACGCGGCCGAGCATCCATCGGTAAGCGGCGGAAAGGGGCACTTTGAGCCCGCGAAGGGATCGTGCACCGGCACAACGTTCCCGGGCAACCGCCATCCGCCCCGCAGAGCGCCCCACCGTCGCCGGCGGGTTGCCCGTCTGTCGCCGATTCCCGTCATCCGCCGTCCGCCAACAACTGCTCCCAGCGCTGGCCGACGGCCGAGAGGCGGGCCTCGCGCCAAAGAGAGCGCCCGCGCGCGATGAGCGTCTCGCGCGTGCCCACATGCCCAAGCAGATGGGTGACCGCGGCCGGCCACGCGTCGTCCCGTCCCGGAGCCACCGCCAAAAACACGGAGCCGACGGCTCGACGGTTCATGCCTTCGTCTGCCGCCACAGCCGGCAACCCCGCGGCCACGGCCCACCGAAGCCAATGCGGATAGGTGTCGCCGCCATCCATCTGGCAGAAAATATCCGCGCTGTGAAACAGGCCGGCCGTCTCCTCCAGTGAGAGCCGCGGCAGCATCACCACCGATTCCTGGATTCCCCACCGAACAGCCAGCGGAGCCATCTGCGATCGGCGGTCGGCCGCTTCCAGCAGCACCACCTCCCCGCCTTGGGGCAGAGCGGACCGAACGGCCGGGAACAGGCGGGTCAGCGCCTGACCACGACTCCAATCGCCCGCCGCCACGAGCCGCGGCCGCGCCTGCAGGTGATACCGGCGCGTCACGGAAAACACCGGCGCGGCGTCGGTCCAATCGCCCAAAAGGTCGGGGACGGGGTATGGCAGAATCCGGAGCTGCTCGCGCGCCAGGCCCATGGCCTGCATCTCGACTGCCACCTCGTCATCGGGCACGGCACACCAGGCCGGACCGCGCGCCGACGGCCTCCACCGCGGCGGCCTACACGTCAGCGCACACACGTCGACCTTAGCGCCGTCCCACCCGAAACGAACTCGACGGGGCGACGCCCACCCGTCTGCCCATCGCCCCGCCTCGTGCAGGGTCCATCCCTGGCGGCGCAGCCAATCTCCCAGCATCCGCGCCTGGCAAACGTCCGCCGCCGAAGCACCGCGCGCTGTCTGCCAATGAATCGGCGTCATGACTCGAGACCGGTCCGCGACGACCGCATGCGGGCATCAAGCGGGCCGGCGTTGGGGAAAAAGACCCGCGAGCTGTGCGTGGCGTCCGCAAAAAACAGCCAGCGGTCGGCATAGACGCTCCACGCCGCCGCGACGGCTCCGGCCAGGCCAGCCCACCCGGCTTCGATCGCCGTCAGCGGGACGATGCACGCCACGGCCAAGGCCAGCGACGCCAGCATGGCCGCCCGGAGCCGATATCCGGCGCCGATCCACACCTGGGGCTGAGTGCGATAGGGCGGGCGGGTGGTGCCCGTGTCCAGGAGACGATGGGGTTGCAGCGCCAGCCCCAGGCCGGTTTCAGCCCGAATTCTGGCGCGGGCCTCATGAAACAGGCGGAATTGCAGGACCTTGACCAGCGTCCACATAGCCATGCCGAGCCAAATGGCGTCGTCCAATCCACGAGCGGACGACGCACCCGCGGAGGCCAAATCCCATCCCATCTTGACCCACAGCGAACCGCTGAGCAGCCCCGTGCCCATCATCGCCAATACCGTGAGCGGGCTGTGCCAACTCAACATGGCCGGAATACTGGCGTAGATCATGGCGGTCGTGTACATGGCCGTCAACCCCAGCACCCCCACCACGACGTCTCCGCCGACGTACCAGCCGGAACCCACGGCATGCACCAACGGCAGGCCCACCACGACGGCCGCTCCGAGACCAAAGGCGGCCGTGGTCACCACTTCCCGTGACAGCCAGGACGTGGCCAGGCGCCGCAGCACAAAGCGGGCACCCGCGAGTCGATGCATGTGGAAGATCGACGCCACCCCACCTGCCGCCACCAGCACCAGTCCGACGCGACTCAGATCCGCCCAAACCGCCAGCGGCACGGCCCGACCACCCCAGGCCAAACCCATCCACGCCAACGTGGCAAACAGCCCTCCGGCCAGGCCCTGTAGGCCCGTCATCAGCAGCAGGGGCCATGTGGGCCGCATCAGTACCGCTCCTCCAACACCCGGGTCACGTCCTCGGGGGCGACTGGTCCGGGGATCGGGCGCCGCGGCAGGTAATGGACCGATGGTTTGGCGCCCAACTCGGGCAGCAGCCCAAATCCCTGCCGCTCGGCCACCAAGCGCGCCACCTCCGAATTCGGGTCGTCCAAGTCCCCGAAGGTGCGGGCATGCGTCGGACAGCTCTGCACGCAGGCCGGCTGTCGATCTTCCGGTGCGAGCGTCTCATCTTCGATGCGATCGATGCAGAGCGTGCACTTCTTGACCACGCCCTCATGCTCGTCAAACTCCCGCACGCCGTACGGACACGCCCACAGGCACAGCTGGCAGCCGATACAGCTGTCGTAGTCCACCAGCACGACCCCGTTGTCCGCCCGTTTGAACGAGGCACCGGTGGGACAAACGGGGACGCAGGGCGCATCGTAGCAATGCATGCAGGCTTTGGGCAG
>DAHVOH010000106.1 GCA_027318915.1 Clostridiales bacterium | reverse complement strand
ACCAGCCAGAAGGAACTTGAACGGACCGGGCCTTAGCGTCCTAAGCATCCGGGGGGGCTGTCACATTCATGCGGCGTAAGAAGCGGTTCTTGTACACGTCAGGGGCCAGTGCTTCCCGTTCCAGGGTGTTGCACAGTGGATACCGGGTCAAGCCGCCGCACACCATGAGCCGCGCCGGCAGGAGTCGGCGCCACCGCTCGTGCCGGCCCGGCGGCGCCATCGCCGCGCCCGCCAGCGTGGGTAGCACGGTCTTGTTCTGCACGGCCAAGGCCACCTGACCAGTCAGCCGGCCGCCCGACAGCGGTTTGCCCCATCCACTCGGCGGAAAGATAGTCCCCCTGGACCATCCTACCACCCCGTCGATCTCTAAGTGTAGAATCCCGCGCCATTCGACCGGATTTCCGGCCGGTTGTCCCAGATTCGCTGACTGTGAGGCGGCGCGGAGGCGTCAAACGGCCGCATAACCTTGCCCACGGCGCGGTCGGTGTGGTGCGCTGCCGGCGGCGTTGCGGCCCCAGACCACCGAGGAGATTCACACCGCGTTGTGGGTGGTGGGGACTCCCACGTCGACAAAACGGGCTAGGTCCGCTGGCAGGGGGCGCGGGGGACCGTCCCCGAAGGCTCCTCCAGACGACGGGCCCACGCCACCAGGCCGCACCCGATCCCGCGGCCCCGGCGGCCCCCGCCGCAGCGCTGCCCGGCTCGGGCTTGAGCTACCTCACCCTGCGGACGGCGGCCCCGTGGCGCCGCCCTCCCGGTAGGGTCGTGGTGGCGGACCGGGGATTCGCCGTCCTGACGGGCGAGGCGGGCGTGGGCCAGAGCACGGCCCGGCGCGCCGCCTGGAACACCTGGTCGCCAAACCCCTGCCTGCCGCTCTAGCAGCCCGCCTCGGATGACGGGACGCCGCGACCGTGTTATCGCCGGCTGGCCCATGGCCTGAGGTGTCCCGCCACGCGGTGCCCCGAGGAGACGGAGCCGCCGGTCCGCGACCCGCGGGCGGTGCTCGCGACGCAGCCGGGGCGCCAGCCGGTGCGGGCGGTGGACGAAGCCCATCTACTCCCGCCCCGGCTGCTTCCGGAACTCCGCTTGCTCTTGAACGACCATCTCGACCGCACGGCGCCGGTGGCGTGGTCTTGTACGGGCCTACAGAGTGGCGCCACAAATTGGCGTTGCGGCCGCTGGAGGCGATTCGCCAGCGGGTGACGGTGGCCTGCCCTCTGCCGCCACTGACGGCGGCGGAGGCGGGGCCCTATGGCGCGCACCAGCTCCAGCCGGTGAGGGTGGACCCCCGCTCGTCACGGACGCGGCGCTGCAAACCGGGTGGGATGGGTCGCACGGGATCCCCCGGCGCCTCATTCGTGGGCCTGAGCCTGCTTCATGGCAGGGTATGCCGGCCAACTCACCGTCGGCGACCGAGCTTCAGTGGGCGGTGCCGTGTAACGCCGGGTCCCTCCGGCCGATCCCCGGTGCGGGGCGACGTACGCGTCGGCAGCGAGCGTGGGACCCGGGCGGCCACACACCACGAGACGCTACACTAAGCAAACGGTATTGGGCGTAGACCCCCTGCAGACCTTGGGGTGTTCGCCCAACGGGGTTACACCCGGTGCCACCGGGTGGACCAAGACACCAAGCGGCCATCGGGATCGAGCCGCACATCGTCGGGTCCCAGATCGCCGCGCGTGACGCTGTAGCGGGTGCCGGCCGCATTGCCCGAGTCACTCTGGTACGCGAGGTGCTGAACCTCGAGTGCCAACTGCAAGCCGCTGATGCGTACCAGCGGCAGGGAGGTGCGCGTGCCGAAGTCCAAATGCAAGCGCGACAGCGGCCACGCCGCGGCCTGAGGGGAGCACCAGAAGGACAGATCCAGGCAGCCGGTGAGCTCCATCACCGGGACGCCGTGGCGGAACCAGTGGCCAAACCCATCGGCCGTGAGCGTGAGTTCCGTAGCCCCGACGGCCGTGACGGCTTGCATGTCGGCCCGTCGAATCGTGCCGGCCGGGTGCAGCAGGACGTCGTAGTCGAACCGAAACGGGACGGCATCCCGGGTGCCCGTGCTGAGCACCACGCCCCGGTAGCGGCGGGGCGTCTCGGCCCGGTGTTCCGTGAACTGCTCCAAGGATTCGCCGTGGGCATCGTGATACCAGGCTCGCCAAACGGTTTCCTTCGCCATGACTTGCCTCCCCAGTATGGGCTCGGGGTCCTCGGTGTTCGCTGACCCGATGTTAGCACGGCGCAGCATGCTGCTTGCCGTGGACGGCGATGCGAGAGCACCGTCCGACGACGCCTAGGCATCGCGGCCCCTGGTGGGCGCCGAGATCCGTGGTAGCATGAGGCGAGTTTCCCCGGGCGTGTGAGAGCCCGGCCGGGTCCTAACTAGCGGTAGAGAAGGTGTGGCGTGTGGACAGTGCGGACCTGGTGCCGGTCGGACACCCCGAGAGCGCACCGCCGCCGCGCACCACTCCCCGCTGGTCTCGGTGGGCCCTGTTGCTGGTGGTGAGCGCAGCGGGCGTCGTGGGAGGGTTTTCCGGGCAGCCGAGCGGCCCGCCGCTGGCGCTGGCCACCTACGTGGGCCACTTTCAGGCGGGGCCCGCGTCCACGGTGCTGAATCACGGGTACGGGGGCCTGGAGGATTTGGCCACAGTGCCCACCCCCTCGTATCGGACCAGGGTGGCCCCCAAAGCCTTGGGGATGCAGTTTTTGAACGTGTCGCCGGCGACGCTCCGGTCGGCGCGCTTTGTCATGTACGCGCACCCGCCGCGCGGCGGATGGCAGACCGTGCCAGTCACGTTTGGCGCCGACGGGTTTGTCGGCTACCGGCCATCCAAGCCGCTTCGGCGCGGCGCCTGGCAGTTTCGGCTGGAGTCCCAGCGCCTAGGGGTGTTTCCCCCGTGGACGGTCACGGTGGCGGCTGAGCAGAAACTCCCCCCTCCCACGCCCGCAGGCCGCACCGCGCTGGCTTTTTTGAATGCCGCGCGGGCGGCCGAAGGGTCAAGCCCGGTGGCGTGGTCCCGGCGGCTCGCGGCGGCCGCCCGGGCCCATGCGCTCTACGTGGGGCACTTGGGGTATCACGACCCCAGTTTTCACGTCGAGAAGCCGGGGCCGTTTTACACCGGGCGCTTTCCGTGGGATCGGGACCTGGCGGCCGGGTGGCCCGACACGTCCACCGGGGAGGTGGGCATTGGAGGGCCGGCCGCGGTCCCTGGGCCGCTTTTCATCGGTGAGCTGTTGGACACGGTGTACCACCGGCTGGGGCTGATGTCACCCAACGCGTACGCGGTCGGGTATGGGGCAGATGTGGGGCCCAAGAGCGCGGCGGAAATCATGGACCTTGCGTACGGGTATCGGCCCACGCTGCCGCGAGCCGTGGCCTACCCGAAGCCGGGCACGACGGGCGTCGCCACGACCTGGACCGATCTGGAATCGCCGTCGCCCGTGCCCCACGGCCAGGGCCAGGCGTTTGGGTACCCCATCACGCTGGACTGTCCCACAGTGGCGCGCCTCGGCCAGGTGAGCGCCGATGTGACGTTGCCGTCGGGCCTGGTCGTCCCGGTCGTGCTGGACCGGCCCGGCACCGGGGGGCTCGCGCCGAACCAGCTGGCGATGGTGCCCAAAGAACCGCTGGCGCCCGACACCACCTATGTGGTCACGGTGGAGTCAGCGTTTGTGGAGTACAACGACGGGCACGTGGGGTCGCTGGCCGAGCGTTGGTCCTTTCGCACGGGGGGCGGGGCGCAGTCGGTTTACGCCGTCGCCAGCGGGCGTCGGCTGCAGATTGCCGTCGATGAGGCGGGTGTGGGCCCGCCGGTGGCCGAAACCGTGCGGGTGACGCTGACGCAGGGTGCCCGGCACATCCAGCTGTCAGCCCGGGTGGCCCATGGATTGGGAAGTGCCGTGCTGCCCCGAGGGCTCCATGGATCCTGGACGGTGGTTGTGTCCACGCCCCACGGGAACCGCGGGGAGACCGGGTGGCAAGCCTCGTGACCAAGGCCACCGCGCGCATCACGGCAGACGGCTTGCCTTTGCCCTACGATCGCTGGGGGGAGGGCCGGCCGGTGGTGTTGGTGCACGGCATGGGGTCGTGGCGCCGCACCTGGCCCCGCTTTGCGAACCCGGGCTACACGTTTTTCGCCCTGGATCTGCCCGGCTTTGGCGATGCGCCGCTGCCACCGCGCCGCCAGTCGCTGGACGACTTTGGTCACGCGCTCGCTGCGGCCCTGGCCGCCTGGGGCTTTGCAGAGCCGCCGCTCCTGGTGGGCCACTCGTTTGGCGCGATGGTGATCACGCGGGCGGCCGCGCTGGGCATCCCGGGAGGCGTGGCGGGTTTGCTCTTGGTGTCCCCGGCGGGCCTTGCGGATCCGATGGGCGCCATGACCCCCACGCCGTATTACTGCTTGAACCGGGTGCTGTTGGATCTGACGGGCTCCAACCTGTACGGGAGCCGCATGGTCCGTGCGCTGGGCGCCGACCCGGACGGCATGGACCGGCGCATGCGCCAAGACCTCCAGTACGGGTGGCGCCACGCGCGGGAGATGGCGCGGATGGGACAGTTCTACCAATACCCCACGATGGCCGCCGATTTGGCCGGCGCGGGCTATCCGTATCAGGCACTGGTGGGCGACCGGGATCCGCTGTTTCCGCGCGCCACGCTGGAGCCCGCGCTGGCACGGCTCGTTCCTAACGTCACGTGGATGCCGAGCTTCGGCCACGTCCCGTTTCTGCAGGATGGCCCGCGCTTTCAGCCATTCTGGGACCGTGCGCTGGCCGCGCTTTATCCCACCGGGTCCCCCGCGTAGGGCACGTGCGCCGGCCGTATAATCTTCGGTCCAGCCCCGCCGGGGTGGTCGGCGGGCTGTGGCGGCGCCGCCGGGTGCGCGGGGTGTCGGCGCACCCCACGCTCGGGATCCCGGGATCCCGTTTCACGGCGGTGATGCTGTTGGACGGGGGGGAAATGCCGGGCAGGCGCTTGGTGCGGACGGAGGCCGTGGCTTTCTTGCCGAGCACCCCGTCAGATCCGTCGCGACGCGACCGTTCAATGCGTTCCAGACGGCCGTAGTGTTGCAGGGTCGTGTCGGGCGCGTCGTGCGGCAGGCGGCCGGCCGCCATGGCCCGCGGACTGAGTCGCCATGGGAGATAGTGCAGATCGTCGGCGTAGCCGGAACTGAGGGACCCGGTGCCCACCAGGAGGCGGGGGACGAGGTCGCGAATCCAGGCGAGGACCTGGCCCTGCTCGGTCGCGCCTTTCAGCTCGTGGACCTCATCCACGATGGCGGCGTCCCCGCGTACGGCGCCGACGGCGGGGCCGGCGCGATCCGGGCGCCTTCGGCTGACGGGACCCCAAGTGGAGCAACGCTCCCTGGCCCCCGACGCGGCGGTGGTGGAATGCGCGCCGGAGCTGGTGGATCTGTGCGCCCGCCGGGACCTCGGTGAAGTGGGGCGGCTCGCCGCGAGCCGGGCGGACCAGGCGGCGGCCACGCAACAACCCTACACCGCCTATCTGACGGACCTGCTGCAGGCCGAGGCCGATGCCCGCCAACAGCACTACATTACGTCCCGGACCCAAATGGCGCATCTACCGTTTCAGAAGACGCTGGACACCTTCGACTTTGCGTTTCAACCCAGCATTGATGAACGGCAGGTGCGGGAGCTGGCGACGCTCCAGTGGGTCGACGCCGCCGCCCATGTCGTGGCCCTAGCGCCGCCGGGGGGGGGGTGGCCAAAACCCACCTCGTCGTGGCCTTGGCGCCCGCCGCCATCCACGCCCGGTCCTCCGTGTACTTCGTGACGATTCAGGATCTGGTGGCGGACCTGCGCAAGGCCTGGCACGAGAATCGCTTCCCCGCGCGGCTCGCCCTGTACACCCGGCCCAAGCTGCTGTGCATCGATGAAGTGGGCTCCCGCGCACTCGACCGGGTGGAGGCGCACCGGTTCTTCCGCGTGGTCAGCGCCCGCGACGAAACCGACCGCCTCGCGCTTACCTCGAACAAGGGCTTAAGCGAATGGGGCGCAGGCTGTGGCGATCCGGGGTGGGCGACGGCCATCCTGGGTCGGCTCCTGCACCGGTGGTGTCCGCGGGGAGTCCTACTGGCGCAAGCAAAACAGCGCGCAGGGACGTACGGACGCCCGTGCGATCTCCACCGACTCCGTCCCTCCCGCCGCCGGAAAAAACACTACGTGTGATCTAGCGTTCCGCCTCCGGAGGCCGGTCCTCCAGCGCCATGCTAGCGATTGAGGCATCTATGCTTCGGAGCAAGACCGGGATCTCGGTCTGCACAATGTCCCAGATCTGTTCGAGATGCACATCATCGTACCCGTGGATCAGGAGGTTCCGAAGCGCCTTGGTGTGGCGCCAGGGGATCGCCGGATGCCGGGCCTGCACAGTGGGATCTATTCGATTGCCAGCCTCGCCGATGATCTCCAGCTGCCGAACCACCGCACTTTGTTTTTCGTCGTTCTCTGCAAACATCTCCCAGGAGACCCCACCGGTATAGCGTTCAATGCGATGGCAGGCGTCCCGCATGTGGATGAGATACAGCAGCACTTGGTGTTGCGACGTAGATGACCACCTTCCTGTTGAGGACGTCCTGGGCAATCAGGGGATGCAGGGCATCGGCCGGAACAAGATCTACTGGTCGATGGAGGAGGTCTTCCAGGGCGAACTGCATATCGAACAGTTCGAAGAGCCGCAAAAAAGGACGGTCCGGTTGGAAGGTAATCAACACGTCAATGTCGCTCGCCGCCGTGAAATCGTCGCGCAGGACGGACCCGAAGAGGGCGAGTTCCTGCACCTGGTGGCGCTCCGCGATCGCTGTGAGGGCCGCTGCATCGATGGCGACTGGCAGATGAGTCGGAACATGGACTTGGGCCATCGGTGTCTCCCCCCTTCGGGCACCGCAGTGATTGCTGTCATTCTACCACGGGAGTCCGGCAGTTGTACGCCGAGAGGCTTTGGGGCCAAAATGGGGAGGGGCGGTCGGGAACACGCTCGGTGTTCCCGCCGGTATCGGCCGTAGCAATGAGGAGAGAGGGGCCGCGCATCCGGTGGCAAACTCGGCGAAGGAGGGAGCGGGCGACCACGCGGGGAACGCTATACGTGGATCGGCTCGAGCGTCGTGGTGCAGCAACAGCCTTGGAAGCCGCGGCTACTGGGTGCTGGTCCCCCACGCCCACACCCGGATCAGGCTAGGAGCCTTTTCGGAAATTCGGCGATGACGGGGGCGAGGGGGGGGCCAAGCGCCCTGCCGAGGGCCGCGAGCGGGCGCCGGCGGGGCTGCGGCCCCGGCGCCGCCCGGGGCGACGCGGGACGGCGCACCCCATGCTCGGGATCCCGCAGATCCCGTTTCGCGGCGGCGATGCTGGGGGACGAACGGTCGGGGTCGCGTTAGACCGGCACGCGCCCCCACGCCTTCACGTGCTCCACGATGGCCGCGATCACCAGCCGCCCGTACCATAGATACCGGCGCCGGTGGTGCGCCGTGTTCACGGCGGCGCTCGCCCACAGGCTGTTCGCCCGCTCGACCGCCGTGCGTTGCGCATAGATCCGGCGCCCGATCGGAGAGCCGTACGGGACGCCACTGGCCGCGTACCGGGTGCCCCGGTGGTTCACCGTCACCCGGCCGCGGGCTTTCGCGCACGGCGTGGGACAGGGCGCCGCCCGGCGGTTCTGGGCCGGGCACGCCCCGATCAGGATCCCCGGGCGTTGCTGGCCGCGGGGCGCCAGCGGGCGCCCCGCCGCGCAGATCGGCCGGAGATCCGTCCCCAGGTGCAGCCCCGCCGCCGTCGCGGCGGGACTCAGGGCGGGCGGCGTCGGGGGGGTGTGCGGCGCAAACACCGGCGTGAGCCCGCCGGTGCGGGTGAAGGTCCACAGTCCCGCCACATCCTAGGCGGCGTCGGCCAGGACCCGGCGCAGGGTGACGCCCGCGCCGGCATACCGGGCCGGCGTCTTGCGCAGCAGGTCGGGGTACGCCACGCCGTCATGGCGGTTGGCGGGATGCAGCGCCACGCTCACCACCAACGGGTGCGCCGGCTGGCCGGGGACGGGATTGGCCACCACCAGCGCCTGCGCACCATGGCCGAAACAGGACCGGTGGCGGTGGCTGTCCCACCCCAGCAAGGCGGTGGGGTCGCTGAAGTACCGCCGACAGCGGCACCGGCGCCCCGGACACGCGCAGATCTTGCGGCCAAAGGAGACGCCCATGGCCGTGCCGGCCCGTGGCAGTGATGAAAAAGGGCTCTAGCGGCCCGCTGGAGACCCAGCGACCGAATCTAGGAGTTGTGGTCGCGTTCGTACGCTCGTCTGCCGGTAGTATGCCCGAGGTATTTTTCAAGGGAGGCTGACTATGACCCCATCCGACTCCAGCCCGGTTGCCACACCTGGCCGGCTGCCGCGCACTGTGCTGCCCAAGCGCTACGAACTGGAAATCACCCCCGATCTGGACGCTGCCCGCTTTGACGGCACTGTGGTGGTCGAAGTGCAGGTGCACGCGACAGTCCGCGCGTTTGTGCTCAACGCGGCTGAGCTCACCGTTCACGCCGCCTCGCTGGTGGGATCCGACGGGACTCGGATCACCGGAACCGTCACCTAC
>DAHVOH010000105.1 GCA_027318915.1 Clostridiales bacterium | reverse complement strand
AGAGCAGTACGGCAAGAAGCCGGCTAGACCTCTTGATGTAGCTAGTGCTCTTAACATGTCACCCTCCTCGGGGACATTCAGGGACCTCTGTGGAGCGGCAATCGGCTATGGCCTTACCGATGGCGGTCCAAACGCGTCGGAGATATCACTGACTCAACTTGGCCTACGTGTCGTCGCACCGCTGGAGGAAGGTGATGATGAACGCGCCCTGCAGGAAGCAGTCCTTATCCCGTCGGTTGAGAAACAATTCCTGGAAAGGTACGATGGCTCTCCGTTGCCCACCGAAAAGATCGGATGCAACGTCCTGGAGCAAATGGGTGTGCCCACTAGCTCTGCTAAGCGCGTCTTCACCCTCATCGTCGAGAATGCCGAACGCGTTGGCTTTCTGAAGGTAATCAAGGACAAACGCTATGTTGACCTAGGAAACCCCGGGCACGTCATCACGCCAAAGAGAGAGACCTCCGATGGAACTATCGATCTGCCGGAAGTCCCTTACGAGCCCGAGTCATCCGAACTACGACCCGCTGGCTGGCTGAGTCCGGAATTTAGTTGAAAATGCAGGTGGCGCCCTCCTCCCCGGGTCTGTCAGACTCGGGGTGCAGATAGAAAGGAGTTGCGCCACGTGAAGCAAGGATACCAGAAGCGGCAGCGGTTCGCGGAGTGGGTGTTGCCGGAGGAGTTCCGCGTGGAGGTCGCGGACTTGGCGGGGGCCTTGAAGGACGGGTTAACGGCCCTCGGGCTGAAGGCGGCGCTGGTCATAGCGCAGCAGATGCTGGAGGCGGAGGCGGCCCAGGTCGCCGGCGCCAAGGGGCGACATCAGCCCACCAGCCGACGGCGGGCGGTACGGCACGGCCACCAAGGTGGCTACGTCGTGCTGGCGGGCCGTAAGGTGAAGATCCAGCGGCCCCGGGTGCGCACCGTGGACGGGCACGAGGTGCCGCTCCGGAACTATCAGGGGCTGCAGCAACCGGACCTGCTGGATGAGGCCGCCTTTGAGCGCATGCTCTACGGCGTGGCCAGCCGGCATGACGCCGTGGCGGACCCGACGCTCCCCGCCGACCTCGCGACCTACGGTGCCGCGAAGAGCACGGTGAGCGCCCGCTTCGCCCGCGCGACCGGTGAGCTCCTGCAGCAGTTTCTGGAGCGGCCGGTGACGACCCGGATGCTGGTGCTCTCCCGGGACGCCATCGTCCTGGGGTCGCACGCCATCCTGGTGGCCCTGGGGGTCGACGCGGAGGGACGGAAGCACATCTTGGGATTGCGGGAGGGCGCCACGGAGAACGCCACCGTCACGACCGCGCTGCTCGAGGACCTGGTCGCTCGGGGCTTGGACACGCGGCCAGGGATCCTGGTCGTCATCGACGGGGGGAAGGCGCTGGCCACGGCGGTCACGCGAGTCTTCGGGGATCGGGCCCTCATCCAGCGCTGTCAGGTCCACAAGCGGAGAAATGTCCTGGATCACCTGCCCCAGCAGGACCAGGGCTGGGTGAATGCCCGGCTGAGCGCCGCGTGGGCCCTCCCGGATGCCGGTCAAGCGCAGCGGGACTTGGAGGCGTTGGCCGCCGAGCTGCACGTGAAGTGCCCGGGGGCCGCGGCCAGTCTCCGGGAGGGGTTGGACCAGACGCTGACCGTCCAGAAGCTGCGGCTCCCGGCCCCGTTACGGCGCGGGCTGCGGACGACGAACGCCATCGAGGCGCTCAACAGTCAGCTGCGGGCCACCGTCCGCCGGGTGAGCCGTTTCACCTCCGGAGACCAAGCGCTGCGGTGGGCGGCCGTCGCCGGGTTGCGCGCCGAGCCCCGCCTCTACCGGATGGCGGGCTACCGGTACCTGCCGCTGCTGGCCGAGGCCCTCGAGGTCTATGTCCACCGGCTCGAGGACGTCACGACGCAAGCGAGCTAGAAAATCGGAGCAATCGGGCGTCCCGAAGTTCCACTAAGTTCAGGACACCGCCTAAGGACGCGTGGCTGGGTGAATTCACTGACCGTCCCCTGGGGCGAATTAAATGGCCGTTGACAACCTCGGCGAGGACATTCTGAGCCATCTGTTCATCGAGGTTCTATCGACCAATACGACGACGCAGTGTCGGGATAGCTATTCGTACGGGTCCATTCCCCCCGATGATAACTTGTGGGGTGAGGAGGATTACCACCGGCTTGTGGATTTTAGCAACGTATACGACACGCCATATCAGTCTATCGTGAACGACGTGACCAACTGCTGACTCCGGTTTCAATCCGCCAACCGGTCTGGTCAGTCTCCGCCAGCGATTCCGATAAGTCCCTGCCACCCCGCTGTGTCTCGCTACACGCGCGGTCGGTGCCCCCGGCCACTGAAGGCGAGGCGTTCATTTGACGACACGGAGGATTCCCCTGCGCTAGATTCACGAGGGCTTACGCCGGCATCATGGGCTCGCGTGGAGCGGACGACAAATCGGGCAGCGTCTCGGCCTCCATCACTCCCCCGGCACCGACCTCGTGGCGCGCGTCCAGCGCGCGCAGGTCCCCGTGCCCCTATCGCCGACGGAGGACGACGCCCGACTCGAACCGGCCCTGTATCTCGGGAAGCAGGGGCGGCCCCGGCACCGCCCGGAGCCCGACGGGTCGAGCCTCCACGCCGATCTCCGCCGGTACCAAGGCAGGGCCCTCGAGCTCGCGTGGGTGGCACATCGCCCAGTGCACCTGGCGGGGCTCGGGTATTCCCAGTTCTGTGTGCACTACCATCGGTGGCGGCGGCACACCTCCCCGGAGAGCCCACGGCGGCACGACGGCTCCGGGCGGTGGCCTTCTTTGCCTCCGCCGGGGCGACGATCCCGATCGGGAACCGCAACCCGGGCAGGTGGGCGCCGACCCCGGTAGGCGTGGCCATCCTGGGCTACCGTCAGGCCGTGTACGCCGAGGTCTCGCTCGCCCCGATCATGGCCTCTTGGATTGCGGGGTATGTCCACGCCGTCGCCGCCTGGAGCGGCATCCCAGCCCGGCTGGTGCCGGACAACCTGACAGCGGGCGTCCCGCAGCCCCTCCGTATGACCCGGGGCTGCCCGCCCGCTATCCGGAAGGCGCCGGGGACGACGGGCCCGTCGTCGTGCCATGGCGAGTCCGCCAGCCCCCAGACCAAGCCAACGTCGCGCCAGGCAGGCAGTTGGTCGAGCAGGGGATCTTGGCCATCCTGTGCAAGCGCCGCTTCGTCCGCGTGGCCGATGCCCCAGCGGTGGTGGCGGACCTCGTCCGGGTCCGCAACGCGCGCCCCTTCCAGAAGAAAGAGGGGTCCCGCTCGACCCTCCTCGCGGAGCCCCAGCCCGCGCTAAAGTCCCGCCCGCCCCACCCGTTTGAGGTCGGCACGTGGCGAAGGGCCACGGTCCCTCCAGACGATCCCGTCGAGGTCGACCGGCGGTATTAGAGCCTGCCCCATCGCCGGGTCGACGCGCGGATGGACATGCGCGCCACCGCGGTGGATATCTTCCCCCAATACGTGCGCGTCGCCGGCCACGTGCGGGTGGCCCGGAAAGGCGCTGCATCCACGACGCCAGGGCACCGACCCCCGCATCACCGGCGGTACCGGGACGGGAGTCCGGCCCACTTCGAGCGGTGGGCGGCACGCCTCGGGCCGCAGACCCGTGCGTTCATCCCGGCCGGCTTGGCCCACCAGAAACATCCCGAACAGGCTGACCGCCACGCGTTCGGGATTATCCGGCTCGCGCAACAGCCCAGCGTGAGTACCGGGGACGCCGCCGCAGCAAGTGGTCGCGGCCGACCTCCGGACCTCGGGCGCCGTGGCGGTGCTGGCGCAGCAAGCGGCGGCTCCGCCGCCGGTGGCGATCCCGTGGCCGTGCGCGAGGTGCTAAAGCTTCGTCGCGCTCTTGATGGTGAAGACGGAAGGCGTGACTTAGTCCATAACGATCGGCCGACCGTCGTAGTCGAGGTAATCCTGAAAACCTGTCCGGCTGGCCGGGGCGGTCATCAGATGAAGAAGGTGGTCTTTGTCGGTCCAGGGGACGTCCGGGGTCTCCTCGGAGGTGCGTACGTACACCCGAAGTCCAGCATGACCTTGGTGAGCACCGCGGTCCGGTTGTCATGCCACGTGGAGGACGCCACATTGGAGTAGACGCCCGCCAGGAAGCAGGGGCGGACCCGAACGCCGCTCTCTGGCTGAACTGCTTGTGCCAGCGCGTCCATCAGGTTCTCACCCACCTCGACCTGGCCGCCCGGAAACTCCCATCCGCGATCGCGAGTCCTGACGAGGCGAATGCGCCCCTGTCACCCTCCACGATGCCAGCGACCGCCGCCGATGTGCGTCAGAAAGGTCATCGATCGCTCTCCGGTTCGGCCCGGGCCTCCAAAACGGCTTCAGGACCGGGAGATGCCTTATCGACACCGTCCGTGAGGTGATCAGGACGACGAGGGGCCCTCCCCGCCCAGGCTTGAAAGAGACGGGTTAGCGGGCGGTGTCGCTACGGTGGTGGGGTCCCGCACACGGCGGTATATCCGCCGCATGTTGCGCCGTCCACTCGAGCTCCAGCATGGCCATGTCCACTTCGTCACTCCATCCGCCTTTGAACCACTCGTTTTCAACGAGATAAGCCTCGCGGCGCATCCCCAAGCGATCACCGAGCCGGAGGGACGCCGCATTCCGCGCGTCGATGCGCGCAACCATCCGATGGAGACCTAGGTGGTCGAACGCCAAGTGGAGCATTGCGTGAGCCGCTTCCGTGGCATAGCCCTCTCCTCCATAATCGGGGTGAAGCACCCAACCAATTTCCCCGCTGCGATGTTCGGCGCTTGTAAGCATCAATGAGACATCCCCGATGACCTGCCCGATGGCCCTAAGGCTTACGCCCAAGATGATGCCCTCCCCCTCGCCCGTGATGGCGTGACGCGCCCACACACTGGTGAGTTTCTGCGCCACAAGGTCCCGGTCCATCGGGTCGAACGGCACCCAGCGGCACACGTCCGCGCGGGAGCGATACGCCAAAAGGCTTTCGGTATCTCGGGTCTCCAGCGGGCGCAGATCAAGACGACGGCTCGCGACCGGATAGTGGGGATGGAAGGGCAGCGGCAGTGGTGCACCGTGCACGACGGACGATTCGTGGTCAGGCGGCATTAGGATCGGCCTCCTCCTCGTTCTCGGTGCTCCGATCCGATTCACCCGGGAACGCCGCTGCCACGATGCTGTCATCGGCCTGCGGTTGATGTCAAGTCCCTTTCGTATAGCCATGCCTAAATAGCTTCTCGTTCGGACGGTGACGCTTCGGCGGACTCGGGGCGCCACCGCCTCCGGAACGGCACGGGGTCTGTATGGAGCCACGACAGGTACTGCTCGATGCACGCTTGCAACGCGGCGACGGACACGACCCGGACGCCCCGCAGGCACCGCTTCGTCAGGTTGGCAAAAACATCGCGATCAGGTTCGACCAGGACGGCTGCACCGGCGTGAACACAAAGCTAGACCGGTTCGGCCGGGTGGCCAGGTCGGCCCGCGTCTCCTTCGACGTGAGGACGGGGTGTGCGTCTACCACCCCTTGGATCTTCGTGTCCGGTCCGCACCGCGCCTCCAACGCGTGCAGCCACTCCATACATTCCGCCCGGCGGTGGCGGGGCGCACGATGCCTGCACTTCGCCGGTCGCCACGTCGATGCCGGTCAGCAAGGCCACTGTACCGAGACGGCGATACGCGTCATCCCGTTCCCCCGTGTCCAGCCCCTCGGGCCGGGGCGGGCAATCGGGAGCGACCGGGGCCCGCGCTGGGATGCCAGGCTTCTCAGCATCCGACTATCGGACCGTCGGGTGGGCGGCCGCCGGCCGGATCGAGCTCAAGCGTGACCGGCTGATACACCTGCAGGACTTGCACCATCTTCCGGTCGAAATCGGGATCCTTGCGCTGGAGATAGGACCGGATCCGTTGGGGATGCCGATCCGGCGCCGCCCGCAACTTCGACAGGGTGCCCGGCTGCACCTGACGGGCACTCGGATGGCCGGCGGCGACGGTGTGCGCGCGCACGTAGGGGACCAGCAACGCGTCACTCCAGCACTCGGATGCCCACCTCAGATCCGTGGGCTGTTGACAGGCCAGGCTGATCATCCAGCCCCGCACTTCGGGCGTCATGCGTGGGCAGCGCCCCGCGCGCCACAAGTCCACTACAGCGCCGCGGACCCTGCGCCGAGCCCTTCTTGACGCCGCGCATGACCGCGGGGAGCGGGATCCCCAGCGTCCGGGCAATGACGGGACAGGTCGCGCCGTCGGCATAGGTCGTCTGCACCTGCGCCCGGGCTCCCGCCCGGGCGGGCGCCGCGTACGACCGTGCCAAACGATCCAAGTCCGCACGGTCGTCGGCACTGAGGACCAACGACGAAAGGGTGCGGGGATGGGCCACGGGGATCCCCTCCGACAACGGATAGAGTCCGTGTACCCCACTCTTCCAGTCAGTCACCCCATGGGAATGCATCCGCCAGCGGGTCTCAGCGCCGTCGACGCCTGGGCTGCCCAACGCGGCACAGAGATCGAACAGGGGCGGGCGCGCTCAGCATCCGGCCGCCGTCTCCAACAGGCCCGGGGCGACGCCGCCATCGCCAGCCTGCGGGCCATTTACGCCCCAATCCAAACCGTCCCATCCGATCCCGCCCCGCTCGTCTGTCTCTGGCTCACTCTGCTCAACCGCGCCACCAAGTCGGTCCGCTATCTCTGCCAAACAAAGGACGCCGCTTTGCGTCGCCCCGTCGCCGCCGCAGTCCCTAGCGTCATCCCCTGCGTCGATGACGGCGACACACCCGGATCCGTCTGGCTCTGCGACAAATGTCGCGACGCCGCCGACGCGTACGGGCTCCACCCCCTCGCTCCATTGACGAGATAGGTCCCTGCCCCGCCTGCACCAGCGAACCCGCCATTCCCCACTCCTACGATCTCTACGCGTTCCGCTTCACCTTTCCGCAATTGGCAAGTTCCGCTACGACATTCCCGCCGACATCGGCCGCACCTTTCTCCTGCCCGCCTCCACCCTCCCGCATCAAGAGCGCGGAGACGACAGCAGGTAGACCTACGGCCGCACGCTCACAGCCCTCGTAGCCGCCGTTCCCTTTAGCCGAAATCAAAGCCGGCCTGCACGGCGCCCTGAGCCGCCTGGCGACTCCCCAACCCCGCCCCTTGTGGGAACAGATTGTGGAGGCCATGCGCCCGTATTATCCGACCCCGCAATGAACCAAGCCGCATGGCCCAGACGTCGACGCCCTCCGGATCGGCGCGCTCGCGCGACAGACGGGCAAACAGCGGCCTGCGGCGGTTAACACGTCGGCAAGTGGCATGTCGGGTCGGCATGACTCGGCCGGCACACCGAGCCTCGCGCCTGGCTGTGGGCGGTGTCCGTCCGTCACGGCACGGGTGATATACTAGAAACCAGGGGACCTCCGTGAACGAATCTATCCTACCCGATGGCGTTGCCGCCATGGCAAGTCAGCTGTCTCAATGGCCACCCATGCAGCTGTTCTATCTGGCCGGTGGAACCGCCTTGGCTTTGCAAATGGGCCACCGCCAATCGCGTGACCTCGATTTCTTTACGGTCCAACCCCGTACTGCGTTGCCCGATTTGCCTGATCTCGACGCATTTCTCCAACGTTTTCGCCGCGTGGAGTGGGTACAGCGGTCGCCCGATCAAATCCACTGGCGTCTCGACGACGTCTCCGTGACCCTACTCGCCTACCCATTCCCTCACCACCAAGCCTTTCATCGGTGGCAGGGACTTGCGGTCGCGGATGCGCGGGACATTGCGGTCCAGAAAGCCTATACCCTTGGGCGTCGGGCCCAAGCCCGCGACTATCTCGACTTGCGCGAACTCCTGACGTCGGGGGTGATCTCGATGGAGACGGTCTTACAACAAGCCCGGACCACGTACCACGACGCCTTTTCCCCCCGGTTGTTCCTCCAACAGCTCACTTATACGCGGGATGTGCCGGACTGGGATGATGCCCTAACGCTACTCACACAGCCACAGTCGTTATCGGCCATCGAAAGGGACTTGCGGACACTGGTGCGGACCTGGGCACAACAGAATCTCCCCCCCACGCCGCCCCAAACCCCCCGTCCCAAGGAGCCTTCCTTATGACGATCCCCCTGTCGATTCAACGGCTCTTTCACCGGTACCACGCCGATCGTCTTGAACCACGGCGCCATGCGGCTATTATTATCCCGACCATCCTGGAAGACGGGGGGGTCGACGATTGGCGGTGGCTATTTGCGACCTACGGCTGGGATACGATCCAGCACTGGATTGCCGATCCGACACGAGCGAGCCAACTCTCTCCCCGCGTGGAATGGTTCTGGACCACCGTACTATTGGGGACTCCCCACGAAACCCCGCGCTGGAGTGAGGGCAATCGGCGTCGACGGATTCCCCCGGCCTCGTTTTTCCCCAACGCGTTCTGGCCCTAACATCCCTCTCGACCCGTTTCGGGGTGCCCAGATTCTTGACTCAGGTCCATCTTGCCTCAGATCCAACGATACCGGCGGCAATAGCAGAACCAGATGAAGGCCACCCTACCGGCCAAGCCATCCCACCGGAAGAAGTGCTCCCACCGCTAGCGAAAGGTCCAGCGAAGCAAACGGAAGCAGTTGTGCAAGACCG
>DAHVOH010000104.1 GCA_027318915.1 Clostridiales bacterium | reverse complement strand
TGCCCACGGTGCGGGGGCGCCAGGCTTGACACCCGGCGCTGTAAAAGTTGGCTTGCGTGGCGGGCGAGTACGGCGACCCGGGTAGATTCCAGAGATAGGGCGCGCGGTAGCTGTTCGCCACCGGGAGGACCCCCAGTTCGGTGATGACCAGCGGGCGGGGATAGGTGGGGAGCTTGGCGAGCCAGCTGGCCCAAGCACTTTCCAATTGCGCCGTGGAGGGCACCGTCCCCGCATTGGCCGGCGTGAGCGGGAAATAGGCGTCAATGCCGATTTCGTTGAGGAGGGCAAACCAGCTCTCGGGCGTCAGATCGGTCCAGTTGGCGGAGTAGAGGAGCTGACCATGGTAGACCCGACGCACCGCCGCAATCAGGTTGGTCCATTCTGAACTGTAGCCCTGCAGGGATACCAGTTCCGTGCCGATGTCATAGGCCTGCACATGCTGCTCCTGCGCGAGGGCGGCATATTGCACCACCGCTTTCTGGTAGCTGGCAAACCAGGCCGCCACCGAGTCGGGCGCAATATCCCCCCGCCAAAAGCCCTTGGGGGTCAACGACCCTTCATCCAGCAGCGGCCGCAGCATCACGCGAAAACCGGATGCCTTAAGCTCCGCCACCACGTGCCGGAGCGTTGCCATCGAGGGGGTGATGGCTCCGGGACCGACGTCGGATGCATAGGGTCCCGACTGCACTAAGGGAAACACCAGCGAAATGTCGGTGATGTGCCACGCGTGCCACTGCCGTAGCGATTGTTGAACGTGCCTGCCGGTGGATGTCCGGTAGAGCATGACGTTCAGTCCCTGCTGGTAGGACGAGGCGATGGGCTGGCTGGGAGTGGGCGCCTTCGTGTGATGGGCCGGAGCCGGCGGCCCGGCGGCTATGGGCGCCGCGGCCAGAAGGACCACGGCCACACCCGCTATGACGAAGCCCCATCGTACGCGCATACGGCCCCTTTCTCGACGTGTCCGGCCGGATCCATCCAACCCGCATCGCCGCCGCAGTGCTTGGGGGGCGGCGCCGACATCGATGGTCGACCGCACCCCCGCTGACTCCAGGGCGGTCCACGCCGGTGTCGATCCGGCTCCATACTACAATAACCGGCAGGCTTGACAACATCGGCCGGCGCTCGGTGTTCCCGCCCGCCGGACGGGCGAACGGGCTAACCCCGGGACTCGGCCAGCCGGGCGCACCCCGAGAAAGCTGTCCGGCGGCGAGAGCCTCCCGTGGGGGCGAGGGCACAAAGGGACATCCACCCGTCCGCCGATTCATGTCCCGATGAAGCTCCGCCCCAGAGGGTAACCATGTGCGGAACGGCACGGCGGGGCAGCTCCCGGCGGCTCCGTGGCGATTCAGCCCAGATCGGCACCGTAGGATTCATGGGCAGTCGGGTCGGACGCGGGCTTTGACACGGCTCCCGATCCGTACTTGAGACATGGGGCGATACGGTCTCCCGGAGCCCGCGATGATAGGATGGGGCCGGCAACAGGAGCCGCCCGGCATTTCGCCGGGGGCCGCCGGCCATCGGGGGAGGCGCCGCAGTGCGACAGTGGGGCATGGCTCTCAAAGCATTGATCGGCCTTTCAGCGGTACTGGCCCTCTTTCTCGTCGCGATGGTGGGCATGTTCTGGCTTTTGGATGTGCTGCCGCTCCTGGGCCTGGTCGGCATGGTGATTTTCTACGCCATCTCCTCCAGCCGCCAGTCGACGAACTCACGCAACTGACAGCACCCAGATCTGACAGGGAAAGCGGGGGTCGGCCCACTCTATGAACAGCCAGCTCAATCCGGAACCCATCGCGTTTGTCGACCTGAACCTGCAATGGACTGCGGCGGCGGACCTGCGGGATCCGGTCGACCTTGAGGTGGCGCGCTTCTTCGGCGAGCGCCGGTCGCGCGGGTTGGACCTGCTGGCTTTCGGATGGCAGAACGGCTCCATCCAGGTGGCGACCGCGTGGCCCATGAAGCCGGGCGCGGCGGCTTTCTTGAGTAACCTGGAGTTTCCCGTCGTGTTGTTCCGGGCCGACAGAGCCGCCTTGCGGCGGGCGCAGACCCGTGCCTTCGGGCGCGCGGACGTGGATGATGGCGCGACGAAGCGGTTCGGCGAGTTGGCGGTGCTGCTGGGCAAGACGGACCAGGATACGGTGGCCGCCGCGCTGGCGTATCAGGAGGAGCACGGCGGGCGCTTGGGGCAAATCCTGGTGGCGTTGAACTCCATCACCTTTTGGGATCTGGCCGAGATTTTGGCCAGGCAGTTCAACCTGCCTCGCGTGAGCTTGATGGACGCCGCGTCCCCGTCCCCGTCCAGTCCTCGACTCTGGCAGATTATGCCCAAAGAATTTTGGTATCGGCATCATATCGTTCCGCTCGACGATGACGGAGACGCACTGACGGTCGCCGTCGAGGATCCGGGGACCTTGGGCCTCATCCCTTTGGCGAAAGTGGCTCGACGGCGGGTGGATGTCGTGGTGACGGGCCGGCGGGACATTCTGACCGCTTTGGAGGACCGTTACGCGCTGGAGGATCTGGCCGTCAGCCGCGACTGGTTGGCCCAGACCCGTCCAAACGATTCCGCCCAGCGTCTTTTGACCTCCGGCCAAGTGGTCGCGTTGGTGGCATTGCTCGGCGCCCTGGTGGCGGCCGCAGTGTGGCATCTGGTCGGCACGCTGGCCGTGCTCAGCAGCCTGTTGATTGTCGCCTATGCCCTGGTGGTGGGCTATCGTTTCTGGTTCGTCAACAAATCGACGGGGCATGTCTGGGAAAAAGTGGTCAGTCAGGAAGAGATGGACGCGCTGGACGACCGGACGCTGCCCCGGTACACGCTCTTGATTCCGGTTCGCGACGAGGTCAGCGTGCTGCCCACGCTGACGCGCGCGCTGGCGGAGCTGGACTACCCCAAGGACCGCCTGGATGTGAAGCTGCTGGTCGAACAGGACGATGCCGACACGGTGGAAGCGGCGCTCCAGGGTCGGCTCCCCGGCTATATGGAGATTGTGAGGGTTCCGGTGCAGGACCCGCGCACCAAGCCGAAAGCATGCAACTACGGACTGCAGCGAGCGCGTGGCGAGTACTTGTCGATCTTTGACGCGGAGGATATTCCCGAACCCGACCAGCTGAAGAAAGCGGTCGTGCTGTTTCGGCGGGAGAATGCCGAGGTCGCCTGCATACAGGCCAAACTTTCGTACTTCAATCGCGACCAAAACTTGTTGACCCGCTGGTTCACCGCGGAGTACGCGGCCTGGTTTGATCTCTACCTGCCCGCCCTGCACGTGGCACGTCTTCCGGTTCCGCTCGGCGGCTCATCCAATCACTTCCGCACCAAGGTTCTCCGGGAAATCGGCGGGTGGGATCCCTTCAACGTCACGGAGGATGCGGACCTCGGCATTCGACTCCACCGAGCCGGCTACCGCACGGCGGTCATGGACTCCACGACATACGAGGAGGCCAACTCCGAGTTTGTGAACTGGGTGCGCCAGCGGTCGCGGTGGGTCAAAGGCTATCTGCAGACGTGGCTGGTGCACATGCGCCACCCGGTGGCCCTCTATCGCGAGCTGGGGCCCGGGGGCTTTTGGGGATTTCAGATGACCATTCTGGGTACGCCGCTCATGTTTTTGCTGAACCCCATCTACTGGCTTTTGACCACGCTGTGGTTCGCCACGCAGTGGGGCTTGGTCGGCCGGCTGTTCCCGCCCGGGATTTATTACATTGGCATGATCAACCTGTTGGGCGGCAACTTCATCTTCACCTACCTGAACGCCATCGCCTCGGCGCGGCGCGGAGACTGGGAGCTGGTGAAATACTCGCTGCTGTCGCCGCTCTACTGGAGCATGATGTCGCTCGCATCCTGGAAAGCCATGATGCAGCTGGTGATGCGCCCTTCGCACTGGGAGAAGACGGCTCATGGTCTGGTAGACACCGGCCCGTATGCTCGTGTGGGCCAAGCCTTCGGGGGAGAGTGACGGTCTTGTTGATCACCAGCCACCAGCCTTATCGCAACCCACTGGGCCAATCCGGTATGGGGGGCAACGGGGCGGAGCGAGAGGCGCCGTTGACGGCCTTGTCACCCGGAACGTCGCAGAACGCCAAGCACGTAGGCACGCACGCACGTGCGACATTGTTCAGCGTTCAGTCCAGGGGTCAATCAAATCCAAAGGGGGGTCACGACGTGCGCAGGCGGGCGCTGATCGAGTGGATCGGGCACCAGAGAGCGGGGGCGATGGACAAGCTCCTCGGCCCTGGAGTGCCAGGCCGGATGACCGCCGGGGTCGTCAACACCGCGCTGGACTTTGGCACGTTCTACGCCCTGTGGAGTATCCATCCGTCGGAACGGCTCGTCTGCCTCGTGGCCTACTCGGCGGTGGCCTGGCTGGCCGGAAGCATCGGCGGTGCCTTCATGCAATACCGCAGCGGGCGGAAAGGTGCCATGCGGGCCGGTATCGGCAAACACGGCATGGCCATCGGCATAGGCGGGATCATTTGGCATAATTCCATGACTTACCGGATATGTCACCAAGCCGTCACCTGGACGAGGCGCGAGCCGTCCGTTCGAACGCGCATGGCCCCCTCACAGTAGCGCGTGCCCCATGGTCCCGGAGGATCGAACCGCTCGAGGCGTGAGGAGAGCGCCGGCCTGTGAGTCTCTGCCTTTTCCAATCGTGGCGGGGTGGTGGCTTGGCGCGTCGTCTGAGAACGGCTGGGGCGGTTGGATGACACCGGATGCCGGCGGAGGAGGGCTGACAAGCGATGGGATTGCTGGTTGAGCAGGTTCGACCCAAGGCGGCGGTCCGGTCCGTGTCAGATTCGGATGCCGTGTCGGTGTCGCCGAAGCTCCCGGAGGCCCGATGGCTCGCGGGCTTCGTGTTCCTCTTGAATATGGCGGTCGGCATTTATCTGGCATACGGCATCCACTATATCGACCAGGATGCTCTGTCTCGAGTCGCCGACGCGTACTATGTCTTTTTCAGCCGGCAACCGCACTTGGCGGCCATTGGTTTTGTCTGGAATCCTTTGCCCAGTCTGCTGGTGCTGCCTTTGGTCCTCCTCAAACCGCTGTTTCCGGCCATCGTGACGCGCGGCCTCGCCGGCTCCTTCTTGACCGCCCTGTTTGGAGCGTTGGGTGCGGCACAGCTGACGGGTGTCCTCGCCAGTCTGGGGATTTCGCGCCCCTGGCGGATTGCCGCTGTGCTTCTCTACGCCATAAATCCTTTGATCGTTCTCTATGGCGCGAACGGCATGACCGACCTTATGCTGATGACGACCTATTTAGGGGCTCTTAACGGGGTTCTTTCGTACGCGCGGAACCGCTCCCTGAAGGCGCTGGTGGCCGCCGGCCTTTGGATGGCGGTGGGGTTTGGGGTTCGTTACGAAGCCGTGCCGTTCGCGCTGTTCTTGGCCTTCGGACTCGTGGCGGCGTTGTGGGGAAAGCGGCCACTCCGAGAAATCGAGTCGGCGGTGATTCTGTTGCTCACGCCGATCACTTACGCGGGCGCCGTTTGGATGTACTTCAACTGGCTCATCATGAAGAACCCCCTGTATTTCATGAACTCACCCTACGGCAATGCGGCCCAGACCGGCGTGGGAGCCGGGATTGACCAGGCTGTGATAGCAGCCAGACATCATCTGGTCGGCACGTTGTTGTACGCCGGCCATTTCACGTTTCTCTTTTGGCCGGTGGTGGTGGGCGTTGCGGGCACAATCTTCTGGCTGTACGGCAGGCGGAAAGATCCGCGTGCCACCATTGTCCTTGCCGCCGCAGTCGGGGCATTGTCGCTCAACGTGGCCATGGTTTATCTGGGTATGTTGGATCAGTGGGATCGCTTCTTCATCAGCTATATCCCCATGGGATTCGTGCTGGTGTCTTTCGTGGCATCCAAGCTGGCGGCGGGCATGCCCCAAAGGAAGCGCTGGGTGATGGCGGGCATGCTCATTGTGCTGCTGTCCGGAAATATTGGCACCTGGAAGGCGCTTGGCGTCCCGGTGCTGTCTCATTCCGACGGGGTGGTGCTGCACGACGCCGTCACCATGACCCCTGCCCGGTCACTGGGCATTGGCCCCGTCGTGGCGTACATCAACGCCCATCCCCACCTTCTCATCTTGGCAGATACATTCACTGCGTATGGTGTGGTGCTCCAAGCCAAACATCCGGGGCAGTTCGTGATAACGTCCGATACCAACTTTGAGTCGGTGCTGCATAATCCGTTGGGACAAGTCAGCGCGTTTCTAGTGCCTGAGCCGACGGGCGTCGCCAAGCTGGACGCTATAAATCGGGCGTATCCAAGATTATGGTCCGGTCGAGTCCGCTGGACCTATCTCATTGCCAGTTTTAAGGGACAGGCTAAATTTCGACTCTACGGCATTAGGGCGGATGCACCCTGAATGAGACCGGGCTGCTGCTTGAGGAGGAGATGTTCCGCAGTACGCAAGGAGATCGGGTCGGTGACCAATGACTCCCACCCATACCGTATCCCTTCCCTTACCCGGCTCGTCCGGGTCGAAATCGAACAGTCGGGGGTTTTCGGCTAAGCCGGGGAACGCGCCACCCGGGGACGGGGTCCCTGGTCCCAGGCGACCGCGATCACACGACCCAAGGCGGACAAGTCGTGACTGCGGCCGCGATCGCTTGCATGGGAAATTTAGATGGTGAAGACAGGATCCGAGGAAAGACCCGAAGCCGCTCGATCCGGAAGGACCGAGGGACTTCGGGTCGTTTCTGTGGCCGAGCGGGCACGGCTTGGGATGGCACTGTCACGCAGGCCCTGGTGCTAAGAAGTGGAGTTGGTCACCTGAATGGTCACCGGTTGACTTTCCCCGCCCACTGCGTTGAACACCTGGACCGTGGCGGACACCCCGCTCTGCAGGGAAGCCTCCCAATGTCCGTCCACTTCATAGGCATTGGTGGGTGCGAGGAAGGTGATGCTAGTGTTGGTCCAACTCTGGATGGCGACCGGGTAGGCATTTCCCGGTGCCCCCCAGTTGACGCCGCTCTGGCTGATCCAGACATATCCACTGCCCTGCGAACTTCCGAAGCCGTCACCGCTGATGGTGACCCACTGTCCAGGTGCGACGGGGTTCGGCTGGACGGAGGTAATCGGAAGCACCGGGGGAGCGGTGACTGACACGTTTAGCGTGGCCGAATCCACCCCGGACGAGGAGACCACCCGGACGGCAGCCGCCGTTCCAGGAACCAGCGCGGGTCCGGAGTAGCCATTGGGGACCTCAAAGGAAATTGTCGTGTTCGTCCACTGCAGCACCCGGATTTTGTACGCGTTCGTCGGTGCCCCGTAGGAGATGCCACCCTGCACGATACTGATATATCCGGAGTTCTCCGTGGTGCCGAAATTGGTTCCGGTGAGCGTTACAGTTTCGCCCGGATACATGGTGGACAGCGTCGAGGTGACGGTCGGAACTCCGGTGTAGGTGGGTGTGGAGCTGGGCTTGGTGTAGGACGCTTGGGTAATGGAACTGGAAAGACGGATGGGTCCGGACTCCGGCAGCTCCGTCAACGATGATGCCGGCAAGGTCACGGTCTGACCATTGACCCGGATGCTTTGCGCCGCCGCACTTTGATTGACGAGGAAGGCCTCATACCCGTTGGCGCTGGCCACCTGGCCTATCACCAGGTTGGATCCTGCCCAGGCCGTCAACGTACCGCCCGAGCCAATGGCGTGCATGAACTGGGAGAGCGCGACCCCGGACGGGTACAGCTGGTTCATCGGCAATTCCGGTGCCTGCCCGTCTCCCGCGAGAGCAAAGACCGCGTACGGAGTGCCGGCCGTCGTGTCCACCGGCCACCCGACAGAAGGCGAGTGGGCTTGGCCGTCATAGCTCCACACGATGAGTTTGGCCGCACCCAGCGCTCGCCACAGGATGGCGCTCTCGATCATCGCAGCGCCGTACACAGGCTGTGTGGATTGGACCGTGGGTTGCCAATAGGGGTTGAACTCGGTGACCCAGATTTGAATGCGAGAGGCTAGCGAGGGGGGAACGTTGGCGCTGATCTCCGACTGGACGTAGTGCATCTCGCCGGCGATGTAGTTGGGCAGAGCACTCAGCAGGCCCGAGTTGCTGAGCGGCGACATGATGGGATAGTCGTGCACGCTGACGAAGTTGATATAAGGCGCCGTCGTGCGCAGTAGGGTCTGGTTCCAGTTCAAGTCGTAGGGATCGCTGCCGGGGTCAAACGAGACACCGACGAGCATCGACGGGTCGACGGCATGGATGGCCTGCGCAATGGCCGCGGCCTGGGTGGCATAATAGCTGGCCGAGGTGCTGGGATTCATGTTGGCGGCAAAGTCCCACGACCCGTACTCCTCGCTGCCGATGACGATCGCATTGATGGGGAGATGGTTCTGGACGATGTACTGGGTGACGGCGGTCGCGTCCGCCGGGGTCCCGCCCCCGGTCCAGGTCGGGTTCTCGTCGTAGTTGAAGATGAAGAGGCCCTGGGAGCCGGTTTCCTGGAGAATCTGACCCCAATGGGCCAGGGAGACCGGGGCTGTCTGCCCGGGCTGGGTTTCGTTCAACGTCCAACTCCAGGTGTTCAGGTTGGGAAACTGCTGGACGCCTGTTCCCAGGGCATTTAAGGCGGCAATGGTGGAGGGGGCGGCCAGTTGCTGGTCATAGCTGAACACGTTCAGGCCGTAGTTGTACCGGGACACTGGCACGACGGCAAACGGCGCCGAGATGGACGAGGACGAGGTGGTGAACTGCCGGGCAGGGGTCGAGCCGCTGGCGTGGGCCGCACCATTTGAGGCGGCAGTAACGGGCGGACGACC
>DAHVOH010000103.1 GCA_027318915.1 Clostridiales bacterium | reverse complement strand
CCAGTTCATCGCTGCTGTAGGTGCGCACTTCCACTTCCTCGCCCGACTGAACGTCGGGCTCCTGGGCCAACCGGCCCCGGTCCCCGGCGAAACCGGTCGCAATGACCGTCACCCGCACTTCGTCGCGCAGGCTGTCATCGATGACCGCGCCGAAAATGATGTTGGCCTCCGGATCGGCGGCCTGAATGACAATCTCCGCCGCTTCGTTCACTTCATAAAGCGATAGATCGCTGCCTCCGGTGATGTTCAGCAGGACGCCGCGGGCGCCGTCGATGGCGGTCTCCAGCAGGGGACTCGAGATGGCGGCCTTGGCCGCCACCTGCGCGCGGTTTTCCCCCTGGGCCACGCCGACGCCCATCAGGGCCGACCCCATTTCCGACATGATCGTCTTGACGTCGGCAAAGTCCAGATTGATGAGGCCCGGCACGGCAATCAAGTCGGAAATGCCCTGGACCCCCTGGCGCAGGACGTCGTCGGCGATGCGAAACGCATCCACGATGCTGGTGCGCCGTTCCACCACCTGCAGCAAACGGTCGTTGGGGATGGTGATGAGGGTGTCCACCTTGCTCTTCAGATTCTGGGTCCCATGTTCGGCATAGGAGGCCCGGCGGCGTCCCTCGAATGTGAACGGCTTGGTCACCACCCCGACCGACAGCGCCCCCACTTCCCTGGCCACCTCCGCGACGATGGGCGCCGCGCCGGTGCCGGTGCCGCCCCCCATGCCCGTGGTCACAAAGACCATGTCGGCTCCCCGCAGCGCATCGGCCAACTGATCCCGGCTCTCTTCGGCCGCCTTGGCCCCCACGTCGGGATTGGCCCCGGCCCCGAGGCCCTTGGTCAGTTTGGCGCCGATCTGCAGCCGCACCGGAGCTTGGGACAAGGCGAGCGCTTGGGCGTCGGTGTTGATGGCGATGAATTCCACGCCCTTCAGGCCGGCCTGGATCATGCGGTTGACAGCGTTGCTCCCGCCGCCGCCCACCCCCACCACCTTGATGACGGCGAAGTTCTCCGTGGACTGGTCAAAATCCAGCATTCCCGCTTTCCTCCCTTGATGCGGTCTCAGCTCCAGGTACGCAGCCACCCCTGAACCAGGCGGGTCCAAAATGTCTCGCGCCGAAAGCCCAACCCGTCCTGCAGGCCGACCCGGGCCAGTCCCACCACCCCCGCGTGGCCGGGACTGCGCACCAGATCGGATAGTCCGCCCATGCCATAGGGAGCTCCCAGACGCACCGGCCATCCCCAGGCACGCTCAAGCCGTGCATCAAGCCCCTTCAGCAATGCTCCGCCTCCGGACAGCACGACCCCACCCGGGGGGCCCTTCGGCCAACTAATGGTTTTCAATGCATCTTGCACGAGCGAAAGCCATTCGTCCACTCGTGCGCCAATAATTGCGGCCACCTCATCCAGCGCCACCAATTTCACGGTTTGGCCGTTGACGCTTTTCAGCTCGACCAACCCCTCGGCCGCGCCCGCCACTTGCGCCCGCTCCACCTTGAGCCGTTCGGCCTGCGCCGCCACCACGCCCAGTCCCACCGCCAAGTCGGAGGTGATGAGATCGCCTCCCACCGGGACCACCGATAAAAGCCGCGGGCTCGCTCCGCGCCACACCACCACTTGGGTCGTTCCGCCCCCCACGTCCAGCAGCACCACGCCCAGTTGCCGCTCGTCCTCGCTCAAGGCGCCCCAAGACGCCGCCAATCCCTGCGGAACCCAGTGCACGTGGGTCAGCCCGGCCATTTGCAGGGTGCGTCGAAGGTTTCGCACCTGCTGGGTCTGCGCCGTCACCACCAACGCATCCATGGACAAATGCTGGATCGAAAGCCCCACCGGATTGCCCACCGACGAAAGACCGTCCAGCTGAAACCCGCCCCGAATCACCCGCAGCGTTTCGCGCCCGGCCTGCCCATCCGCCCGCTCGGCGCGCCGCGCCAGCTCGTCCAAATCGGCGTCGCTCACGGCGCGCCCGCGCAGATCCAAGTCCACCTGCCGGGCCGCCGCCTGCAGATGATCCCCATTGACGGCCGCGACCACATCCACGGGCTCAAACCCGGCCATGCTGGTGGCCCGATTGACGGCGTCCCGCACCGACTGCGCCGCCCGTTCCGGCTCAACCACCAAACCCCGTTTGACGCCGACGATAGGGGTGACGGCAACGCCCAAGACCGCGATCTCGCCGTCTTGTCTCGCCTCCGCCACCAAGGCGCCTGCCTTGGTGGTTCCGACATCGACCGCTAACACTCGCTGCCGACGCGGCATCGTCGGACTCCTCCCTAGCCTCTTCGGGCTTCAGTTCTCGCCCTTGGCGGGATTTCCCTGCCTGAGCGCCCAATTCCTTGTCCGGCGGGCGATTAGGACCGGCGCCGCAGCCGGTCCTGGAGCAGATGGCGAATCTGCCCCAAATTCTGGAACAACCGGTATCCCAGCGCGAACAGCGCCGCGTAGTACAGCTGGACGCCCAGCTTGTCCCCCAAATAGGTCAGCCCCGCCGCCAGAATGGCGTTGGAGACCAGTCCCGACGCAAACGTGACCGCGTCGAACTTGCCCTCCAAACTGGCCCGGAGCCCGCCGAACAAGGAGTCAAAGGCGGCCAGCAGCGCGATCGACAGGTACCGCGCCATCGCCACCGGCAGCACCACGGGGAAAGCCAAGCCGACCAGCAGCCCCAGCACCAGCCCCACCAGCACGATCCACATGGGTTGTCCAATTCCTTTCCGGACACGGGCCGCCGATGCCTCGGCGCCTCAACGATCTACCGGTTTTCGGCCACGGGACGGGCGAACGCGAAGGCCAGCGGACCGTGGTACGCCGGCACGACCACCGCCGGCTCGGCGTGGATCCGGATTTGGACGAGCGCCGACCATCCCTGCACATCCGGGTCGCTCTGCAAAGCGGCCAGCATCGTCTGGGCGTTTCCCACCGCCGCCACCACAAACGGCGAGCCTTCCAGCACGTTGTTGACGCGGATGGTGGGCCCGGCGCAGAACACGGCGCTCACCGCCACGAAGCGCTGGCCGCTGATGGCCACGGCCCGCGCCCCATGCGCCATCAACAAGCCCACAATGTGCAACACATACTCGTCATGAACCAGCTGCATCTGGGCCGGCTCTCCGGGAAAGGTGGGATGCGGGTCGTCCGCCAGCGTGACCACGACGCCGGCGCCGCGCACGGCCGTCAGCCCGGCATCCCGGCGCGCCGCCTGCAACATCCGCAGGGACTGGTGAACGGGCACCGGCGTCTTGAGGTCCGCTTCCAGCACACTAATCTTCAGCGCGTCCGCCTGGGTCTCCTGGGCCGTCCGCTCCACCAGATAGGTGAGCGCCTGCCCTTCGCGCATCGTCTCCGTCTTCGCCAGCAACTGCTCGACCCTGAGCTGTTGGGCAAACCCGAACATGAGCAGAGCCGCCACCAGACCCACCACCAGGGTAATGGCGCGGGGAAACTCAGGGCGGGGCTGCAAGACGCGCCTCATGGTCTATCATTGCTCCAGGAGAGATCCCGACGGGATCCGGATGGTTGATCGTCGCCAGTATACCATTGTCCCCCCGGCGGCCGGACGGCGCCCGGATTAGGAAACCTCCCAAGCCCGGGCACCGAGCCCCGACAAGCGGCGGGCCAAGTCCTGGTAGCCGCGCTGAATGACCTCCAAGCCATCCACGTGCGTCTGTCCCTGCGCGGCGAGACCGGCCAGCACCAAAGCCGCCCCGGACCGAAGGTCGGTGGCCGTGACCTGTGCGCCCGCCAGCGCCGAGGGACCATTGATCACAGCCATGCGGCCGTCGGTCAGCACGCGGGCGCCCATGCGCTTCAGCTCACTCATGTGCTTCAACCGGTTTTCAAACACCGTTTCCACCAACGTGCTGGTGCCCTGCGCCTGTGTCATCAGCGCGGCCATCTGCGGCTGCAGATCCGTCGGAAACCCGGGATGGGGCCCGGTGCGGATGCTGCTCGGCAACAGGGGCCGGGGCGCCGGCGCCTCCACGTGCACCCGGTTCCCCCCGGGCTGGTAGGTGACCTGGGCCCCCATTTCCGTCAGCTTGCGCCACAGGGGCAGCAGGTGTTCGGGGAGCACCCCCTCCAGTTCCACCGAACCGCCCGTCAGCACGCCGGCGATGGCAATCGTGCCCGCCTCGATGCGGTCGGGAATAACCGTGTAGCCGATGGGATGAAGGTCCGCGCCCCCCACGATGCGGATGGTGTCGGTGCCCGCCCCCGCGATGTCCGCGCCCATCTGACTCAGGAACTGTGCCAGGTCCACGATCTCGGGCTCGCGGGCGGCATTTTCGATAACCGTCTCCCCCGCGGCCCGAACGGCCGCCATCATAATGTTCTCGGTGGCACCGACCGACGGAAAGTCCAGGTAGATGGCGGCGCCGGCCAGGCGCTCCGCCCGGACCCGCAGGCGCCCGCCGGGCAGGTCGTCGAACACGGCTCCCAGCGCGCGCAGACCCTTCAAATGCAGGTCAATGGGGCGCACGCCGATGTCGCAGCCGCCGGGGCGCGACACCACGGCGACTCCCGTCCTGGCCAGCAGCGGTCCCGTCACGAAAAGCGACGCCCGCATGTCCGCCATCAGTTCGTCGGGCACTTCGGGATGCAGCGGCCCCGACGCGTCCACCTGCAGGCATCCCGCCGCCAGGCTGGTGGCCCTCACGCCGACGGCCGTCAAAATCCGGATCATCAATTGAATATCGCGCAGCTGCAAAGGGAGGTTGCTGAAGGTCAGCGGTCCGTCCGCCAAAATGCTGGCGGCCAAAAGCGGCAGCCCGGCATTTTTGGCGCCGTTCACCCGGAACGTGCCGGACAGTCGTCGCCCTCCTTCAACCACAAGTTGTCCCACGTCGCGTCGTCCTCCCCATCGTGTGGACCCACCCACCGTACTTCCGGCCGCAGCACGATCCCGTGCCGCCGGCACACCGCCGCCCGGATCCGGCGCATCAAGGCCAGCACCTCAGCCGCCGTGGCGCCCTGATCGTTGATGATGAAATTGGCGTGCAGGGGGGACACCTGCGCTCCGCCGCACCGCCAGCCCTTCGCCCCCACCGATTCGATGAGCGCCCCCGCCCGCTCGGGCTCCGGATTCTTGAACATGCTGCCGGCATTCTTTTCGCCCAGCGGCTGGGTTTGCTTGCGATGCTGCATGAAGCCCTGCATGGTCTGCCGCACCCTGTCGGGATCGGACGGCGTGAGCGCCACCTCCGCGTCCAGCACCACCCAAGGCTCTTTCTGCACCGCGCTGTCCCGATACCGGTAGCCCATCTCCGCGCGCTCCAGGCGACGAACCCCGCGGCCGCGCTCAAACACCGTCACCCGGCGCACCACGTCGGCAAAGCTCGCCCCGTGCGCACCCGCATTCATGGTGGCCGCGCCGCCCACCGTCCCCGGAATACTGATGGCAAACTCCAGCCCCGCCAATCCAAGGCGCTGGGCGTGGTGCGCGGCCTTCGCCAACGACACCCCCGCCTCCAGCATCAGCTCCGTGCCGTGCTCCCGAATCTCTTTGAGCCCGCGCTGCGTGGAGACGACCACGCCCGCAAATCCGGCATCCGACACCAGCAGATTGGACCCCAATCCCAGAACGAACAACGCCGCGCCCGCGCTGTGGACGAGCGGCAGTCCGGTGACCAACTCCTCCCGACTGTCCGGCTCCCAGAAGATGCGGGCGGGGCCTCCAATTTTGAAGGAGGTATGCCGACCCAGGAGATGCTGCTCCCGCACGGCCAATCCCAGCATACGCAGGCGCTCGACCAACGGTGCCAGGTCACGGTTCTCGTCGGCGCCCATCCGTTCCCCCTTCCCGCCGCCTGGGGCAAATCCTCTTGCGGCCACCCGACACTTTGGCGACGACCGTCGTCAGCCGCCGCCCGCCTCCATGACCGCGTCGACGATGCGTTCCAAAGCGTCGGGCCGGTACAACGCCCGTCCCGCCGCGCGCATGGCCGCTCTCCGCCCCGGATCGTCCACCAGCCCCAGCAACGCCTTCGGCCCCTCCGCCTCCAAACGGTCCTCCGTCACGCTGAGGGCCGCTCCCGCCTCGGCCAGATGCGCCGCATTGCGCTCCTGAGTATGTTCCGGCACGAACGGCGACGGCACCAGCAGGGCCGGCACGCCCCGAGCCAGACTCTCCGTGCAGGTCATGGCCCCCGCTCGGCCCACCGCGACGTCGGCCGCCGCGAGCGACCAATCCATGTCGTACAGGTAAGGCTCCACCACCAGCCGCCGACCGTCCGGCGCCGGCGCCAGCCCTGCCCGCACGGCTTCGTAGTGCTGGGGCCCGGTGGCCCAGCGGCAGTGCACCTCGGGTCGGCTGGCCACCTCCGCCCACACCCGCGTCATGAGCCGATTGATGGCCGGCGCGCCCTGGCTCCCCCCCGTCACCACCAGCATCACCGCCGCGTCGTCCAATTCAAACCGCGCGCGCGCCGCGGTCCGGTCCAGAGCCAGCAGGGCCGGGCGGACCGGATTGCCGCTGACGCGCACACGACACCCGGACGGCAGATAGCGAGCCGTCTCCGCAAACGCGACCAGCACGACCCGTGCCCGGCGGGCCAGCAGACGGTTGGTGAGCCCGGGCCACAGGTTCTGCTCCTGCAGGACCAGCGGCACCCGCCGCCACACCGCCGCCAAGCCGACCGGACCGGTCACATAACCGCCCGTGCCCAGGACCACGTCCGGCCGCAGACGGCCCAACAGCCGCCAGATCCGGACACGCCGCGGGCTGTCGCGGCGACCCCCCCTATCCGGTCGCTCCACCGCCGCTTCAACAGTCCCCGCGCATGCACCATATGAAAAGGAATCCCGGCGCGCGGCACCAAGTCGTGCTCGATGCCGTGCGCCGTTCCCACATAATCCACTTGGACCGCGTCGCCGAGCCGCGTCCGCAAGCCTTCCGCCACCGCCAAAGCCGGCGTCACGTGTCCGCCCGTGCCGCCGCCCGCCAGCACCACCCGCACCGCCGGCCTCCTCTCCGTCCCCGGTCACTCAGCGTAGCGGCTGATGTTGAGCAGGATGCCCACGCCGGCCAGACTCAGCACCAAGGAGGACCCCCCGTAGCTGATGAAGGGCAGAGTGATTCCCGTCACCGGCAGGGTGGCCGTGACCACCCCGATGTTGATGGCCGCCTGCAGCACGATCATGGACGTCAAACCTAACGCCAGCAGACCCGAAAAGGTGTCGGGGGCGCGCATGGCAATGCGAAATCCCCGCCACGCCACCACCATGAACAGGGCAATCACCGCCAAGGTGCCAATCAACCCCAGCTCTTCGCCCAAAATCGCGAAGATGAAGTCGGTGTAGTCCTCGGGCAGGTAGCCGAAGGCCTGCAGCGAATGCCCGAGACCCACGCCGAAGAGGCCGCCCGATCCCAGCGCCAACAGCGCCTGGATAGTATGAAATCCGGAACTCAAGGGATGCTTCCAGGGATCTAAAAAGGCCAGGATGCGTTCCCGTCGATAGGGGGCCCCGAAGATGGCCCACGCCAGCGCCGGCAGCGCCAGCAGCCCCAGCGCGGCCACATGCCGCTTTTTGATGCCGGCGGCAAACAACATGATGGCGAACGTGCCGCCCACCACCACCGTGGTGCCCAGATCGGGCTCCATAAGGATGAGGCCCAGCATGACCAGGGCCATCGCCACCAGAGGCACCACCCCGCGCCAGAAGTCATTCAGGCGGCTTTGGTGGCGAGCCAGGAGCCAGGCAAACATCAGCACCATGGCCAGTTTGCCCAACTCCGACGGCTGCACCACCAAGGGTCCCAGCTTGATCCATCGCCGCGCCCCGTTGATGTCCAACCCCACGTGGGGCACCAGCACCATCAACAGGGCCAGCACCGCCACGGCGAACAGCGGAAACGCCCATCGCGGCCACTGCCAGTAGTTGATGCGGGCCGCGACCACCAGGGCTCCCAGTCCCAACACGCTCCAGAGCACCTGCCGCTCGAAAAAGTGATACGGATTCTGGAAGCTGGCCAAGGCTTCCGAGGAACTGGCCGAAAAGACCATCAGCGTCCCGATGGCCAGAAGCCCCAGGACGGCGGCCAACAGCACATAGTCCGGTTCCCGCTTGGGCACGCCGCCCGCCCCCCTGCTCAAATCCACGCCCACACCAAAAATGCCAGCGCCGTCAACCAAAAGGTGACCACGACGCGTTCCTCGGACCAGCCGGCCAACTCGAAGTGATGGTGCAGGGGCGACATGCGCAGCACCCGCCGCCCGGTGAGCTTGAAGCTGGCCACCTGGACAATGACGGAGAGCGTTTCCACCACGAACAGGCCGCCGACGATGGGCAGAATCAGCACGGTCCGGCTGGCCACGGCCAGACCGGCCAGCAGCGATCCCAGCGCGAGCGATCCCGTATCGCCCATAATGACCCGCGCCGGATGGAGATTGTAGCGAAGGAACCCCACCACGGCGCCAAAGAACGCCATGGCGACCGCGGCCAGGCCGGACGGACTCGTCCGGAGCACCCCCCACAGCACGAAGAAGGCCAGCGCGATGGCGGTGGCGCCGCCCGCCAATCCGTCCAGACCGTCGGTGATGTTGACCGCGTTGCTGCTCCCCACCACGGCCACCACGGTCACGGGATAGTACCAGAGTCCCGGCCGGACGGCGCCGCCGAACGGTAGCGGCCAGGGACCCGCCGCCCCCAAATAGCGGGCGGCGAACCAGGCAAAAAAGACGCCCAGGACGATCTGATACAGGAGCTTCTGCCGGGCGCGCAGGCCGAGCGACCGGTGCCGCACCACCTTCTGATAGTCGTCGGCAAATCCAATCAGCGCGTGCCCGCCCACCAAGACCGCCAAACCCC
>DAHVOH010000102.1 GCA_027318915.1 Clostridiales bacterium | reverse complement strand
GTCCCCGCCGCTCAGCCGGTCTCCAATCTGCCGACGCCCGCCCAGCACGCGGCGCGTCTGGAAAGCGTGTATCGGGCCCTGTGGCACCGACCCGCCCCGTGTCCCTGAGGCGGGCCGCGCGGGCGATCCGCAGACGGCATCGGTCCGGAGGGGGGTGTCAGAGGGACCGTGCGGGTCCTGGGCCGGGACACGTTCTCGATCGGCGATGGCCCGGAAATGGCCGGACGGGGGGACTGGGCAAGAGTGTAGGGACGTTTTCCCGTGTTGAGGCCAATGGGGGTACGGCCCACACCCTGGTTCCGGCAACAGCGCAGCGCCGGTTGCCGACTCTTTGGTCGATCGGGCTCCGGATCGCGTCGCCACTTGCCAAGAAGACCGTATCGGCCAATCGTTCCAAAGACTCTTCCCGCAGCGCGCCGCGGCTCTGCCCCGGACCCACCGTGAGCACGCCCAGTGATTGTCGCCAAGGGCCGTGCGAGCGGCGCCACCCGGCGGCTGGCCAGCCCAGCCGGCCGCTCATCGGGCGGATTGGGGAGTGAAGCTGTTTGGCGCTCCCTGGTCCATGGCGTCGAGATGGGCTCCCCCGGGCTCCCAAGGTTGCCGAGTGGCGGCTGGCAAGCCGACCGGCCGTGCACGTGCAGGCGGGGCTCAAGCCGACGCATACCATGAGGACCCGGAGATGCCGAAGGGCTGGCGGAATCCTACGCTTAGACCGTCCGGGCGCTGATGCGCGTCTCCAACCGGGGTGGGGCCACGGCACCGCTGTCTGCCGCGTGACGGGCTCCGCCGTCCCAGGCCCTTCGGAGTTCCCTTCCACCCCGCCACCGGAGTGGCGGCAGATCCCGTCTTCAGCCGTGAGCGTCCGTCCCCCGGGGGGTCCGGCACCCGCGATGGGCGCCGAACCCACGCCCACATCCAGCCGGGTCGACCCGGGAACGACACCGGCCGACGGGCATGAGTATGGGCCGGACCGACATCTGGGACGGCAGCGTCCAATCATCGGCCGTCCCGCGGACGGATCTTGATAGGAAGATACTAGCGGTATCTCCGTATCTAGGAGGTCATCCGTGGCGAGAGGGTGCCGAGGGGTGATCGGAAAGGAGCCGTCATGGATAAAGAGGGCCACGAACCGGAACCGCCGGTCATCGGCAATTTTGATGCCGGCGACAATGCCGACTGGATCAAGCAGCGGCCCGGATATTGGCAGCGCGTTCGAGCTCAACTGGAACGGCGACAGCGGCGGTGGGAACGAGACCAGGACGTGGACGATGGCCACGGAACGACGGAAGGTTCGCCGGCCGGAGACAAAAACGAAGGATCTTGACCCCGTTGTCCCCAGGTTCCGGCCAGCCCCCGAGTTGAACAAGCCAAGGGGCGTCGTCGGCGCCCTCGGCCAACGTCGCGCTCCGCCGTCGGGCGTTCTTGGTCTATTCCTCGTCGTCTTCATGGTGGCCGCCACCCGATGGACGGTGACGGCCTTGCGCGCTAATGCCGAACTGTCGCGGCAAGGAGACGGGAACGCAGGACGTTTCTCGAAAATTGGGAGCAGATATGCCAAGGCGTCACGGGACTCTCCATCAGCGTATTTCGAAGCCGGGACGTCTCCGTGGCTCGTGCCGTCGCACCGGACGCGGTCGCGGTCAACCCCCGGCTGCGGCGTTGGCCGACGGCTCGGGCGGTTGCCGCTTTAGTCCACGAGTGCGGCCATATCCGCTGGACGTGGCCCGCGTGGACGGACGACCATGCCCGGGTCGTTCAATCCTGGCCGGCAAGGGCTCGTGACATCCTAAACGTGCTGGAAGACCGGCGGGTCGAGTCAGCTCTGGCGGAGGCCGGCTGGACGTGCGAACCTCTTCGGGCCTGGGTGACCGCGAATGAGGTCGGCCATGGTCTGCAGCGGGGCTGGACGCCGGCCGGCGCACTGGCCGTGGCGTGGGGTGCGGGGTCAGACGCCGTCCCTCGACCGTGGCGCGCCTGGGTCGAGGCTGTATGGGGCGTGCCCCTGCGCACCCTCGACGATACTCTCGTCCTGGCCGAAGCGGCTGATAGGGAGCGTCCCTGAGGGACTGATCTCACCGGGTCGCGTACGTGGTGGCTTGGCCTACGTACCGAAGTGGCTGAACGCGTGCGGGCGGCGCAACACGGGAGGGCGTAGGCTCCATCGTTGCCGGCGCCATTGGGGTGCACGCGACGCTCCGGATCACGGCCGACGGGCGCCGCTGAATGCCCGGGCGCACCGACCGAGGGCGCCCGCGCTTGTCCCGACGGCCACCACGCGCGGCTCCCTCAAAGAGGCCGTTTCACCGCGTCGCTCGGACCGGTGATCGGGTGAAACAGCGGCTATCTGGCTTGGCTCACGACGCTTTTGCCGCTGTGGCAAACCGTGTGCTCCCCCGAGTCCGTCTTGGGCGGCAATGGCCGCGGACGTGAGCAGGGTGCCGGCGTTCCAGGACTGCGGCCGCCGGTGGCGAACCTCCTCAACGATGGTAGTATGGGACCTCAGGAGGAGCGGACGTGGGGCAGACAGTCCTCGTTGCCGGGGCGGGCGTGATCGGGCTGGCGGCGGCCTACTTTCTGTAGGCAGAGGGTCTTCAGGTCACGGTGGTGGATCAAGGGCAACCCGGGAGTGGCTGCTCTTACGGCAACATGGGGTGGGTCTGTCCGTCTTTGTCGGAGCCCCTGCCCAGCCCCGGCATCGTGCACAGCTCGCTCGCCGGTATGCTCGACGGCAGCGGTCCGCTCTACATCAAACCGGCCGAAGGGCTTCACATGGCGCCCTGGCTGCTGAATTTTTGGCGAGCCTCGTCGCCGGCTCGGTATGCGGCGGGCCTGGAGGCCAACCTCTGGCTCAGCCGGCACACTTTGGCGTTGTATGACGAGTGGGCTTCTGCCGGCGTGGTCTTCGAAATGCATCGGGAGGGACTGGTGTATGCGTTCTTGGATGCCGACGCCTGGCAGAAGAAACTCATGACACTAAGCCCTCTCGTCGACTTCGGATTTCCCGCCCCGGAGCCATTGCCCAAGGAGGCGCTGCTCACGCTGGAGCCGGACCTCTCACCCAAGGTGGTGGGGGGCATCCGCCTGCCGGCGGAACGGCACGTTCGGGCCGACACCCTGATTCGGGGTCTCGTGGAGCGCCTTCGCGCCGCCGGGGTCGACGTCCGCTCCGACACCGCCGTCGACGCCATCGAGACGGCACGGGGGCGTGTCCAGGCGTTCCGCGTCGGCCCGGAACGCTTGCGCGCGGACGCATACGTGTTGGCGGCGGGGGCGTGGACCGGCCCTCTGGCCCGTTCCATCGGCCTCAAATTGCCTATCGTTGCGGGCAAGGGCTACAGCCTGACGTTCCGCGAGCCGAATCTCATCGTCCGCCATGCGCTGTATCTCGGAGACTCCAAGGTCGCCGTGAGTCCCTACGCCGGGGCGCTCCGGGTTGGCGGCACGATGGAGTTTTCGGGATTCAACACACGCCTCGACGCGCGCCGTGTGGACGGCATCCGCCGGGCGGCTCGGCAATACTTTCGAGCGGCGCCAGTCGGGCGCAGCACGGAGGTGTGGGTCGGGATGCGGCCGATGACGCCGGACGGCTTGCCCATCATTGGACGGACGCCGCAGTACGACAACTTGTTCGTGGCGAGCGGGCACGGATCGGACGGTGTGTTCATGGCTCCGGCCACGGGCGCGCTATTGCGGGACGTGCTGTTGGACCGACCACGGCCGCCCCTGGCGGGCGCGTTTGACCCCGGGCGGTTTCATTGAGCGCACCGGCCGCGTGGGCACGCGTTGAGCCGTCCCACCCCGGATCTTGCGTCGGTCTACCATGCGCCCCTGGTCTCCGTGCGGTCGGTCGCAAGAAGGCACGGCCGCGCCGCCACCGTCTGTCACCGGACGCTGGCGTTGGACGGTCGCCGATGTCCGCGCGGGAGATGAGCCGCCATGCGGACGCGGTTGACGCTCGCTCCGGCCATTGCGAGCGGAGGGCGTGGTGGCCCGGGCGGGGGGCTCGGACCCGCCACGGATTGAGCCCCGGCGGTCCAAACGAGGTGAGGGCAGGGTGGGCGCCGTTCCACCCGTCCAAATTGCCGGAGGCCCCACACGGACCGGCAGAGCACCATCGCTGGGGGCGGCGAAGAAGTCTTGGCATATCCCGGAGCACCCCGGTGACCACGGTGGCGTGCCGAATGGCCCCGCCGCGGGCAGAAGCCGGATGAACCAACCAACAGCGCCGGACACGAAGACAGTGGGCTTGTCCACGGTTCCGAAACCACAGGAGGCGGTGGGTGGGGGCCAGATGCCCAATCGGCGACGGGAGCTCTGCCTCACCCGGGTGAAGGAACCTTCAGCGGTGGGATCCGGTGCCCGCTGCGCGGCTGGATATGCCCGACCTCGCTGCCCGGCGTGGATCTCAAGGCGAGGCGGGGATGAGGGACCCCGGCGAGGAGAGGTGCACGGGTCCCGGGACGATCGGGCTGACGGCCGGTGCCGGGTGCTGGTGGCGACGCCGAGATGCGGCTCTTCTTGTCACGAGAGACGTGGCGGGCGGGTGTTTGGCCGACGCAAGACCCGGTCTTGAGGGCGGCGTCGTTGACGGGCGGAGCGAACCACAAGCAGTTGGAGGGCGTCCGCCACCCGGAACCAGCGCCCGATTGCACCGCATCGCCAGCCATGTCGGGGCCTGTCCGCTGAGCGGTCCCCCGGGTTTTCGTGTCGGCGCAGGAGGCCGCGCCGTCGAACGCGAACAGGGGAACGAGGGAGGGTTACGTGGACGTATTCATATCGCGCGAGGACGGGAGCACCCTCCGGTGCTATGAGGTTGGAACGCGTGGTCCGGGTGTTCTCTTGTTGCATCCGTGGTGGGGACTCACGGAAGACGTGATGAACCTCGCCGACCGCATCGCGGCGGAGGGCTATCGCGTGATGGCACCGGACCTGTTTGATGGGCGCACGGCCGACACGCCGGAGGAGGCCGAGCAGCTCGTGAGCCAGGCGGACGCCCGGTGGGACAGGCTGGTGTCCGACGCCGAGTGCGCCCTCGCGCATCTGAGGGACGCGGGTGTGGAGCGCGCGGCTGCGGTGGGATTGTCGTTCGGCGCCGCCTACGGCGTGATCCTGGCGGCCCAGGGTGCGGTGGACGCCCTCGTGCTCTACTATGGTACCGGCGCCCTCGAAGAGGGCGCTCGGGTCGCCATTCCGGTGTTGGGCCACTTTGCGGACGAGGACCCCTACGAGCCCGATGGAGGCGAGGCGCTTTTCGAAGCCCTCCGGGAATCGGGCGCCACGACGGAGCATTACCGCTATCCCGGCACCTCCCATTGGTTCGTCGAGCCGTCCCATTCCCATTACCGTCGGGATGCCGCCGAGCTCGCGTGGGAGCGGACCTTGACGTTTCTGCACCGAACGCTCGCCGGATAGGGCGGGAAGCACCCGGATCGGGCCGGCTGTTGTCCCTCTCGTCGATTGCCGCCGTGGCGGGTGAGGCGCTTGGGAGGGACCGGACGCTGCTCAGCCCGTATCACCGGACGGACGGGGGCGCAGAACCGGGCGGCCAAGGAGCTACGTCTCTGGGAAGGCGGCAGGCATGCGCGCTCGTCGATGACCAGAACATGCGGCTGGTGGTCGCACCAGCCTCCTGGCCGCCCGGGTGTCTCGGCCTGCCGGGAGCCGTGGCTACACCCCTCGTCCATCGTTGGATCCGTGCCGTCCGGACGTGGGTCGAGACGTTCCCGGTGCCACAGACTATCGGGACGAGCCGCGGCGGGACCGGTCCGTCCTGGATCCGCAGGAGCGCCGACATTTGTCCGAAACAGCGGGGATGGACTCTTTACGACCGTCGGGGATCGTTTGCCGTCCCGCCGGCGGCGACCCCGGTCTAGCGGGCCCGTCTCGCGCGTCCGCTCGTGCCAACCGACGAACGGCTAAGGCCGCCCGCCCCGGCATCGGCGTCAGCGGGGCGGCGCTTGGGCTAGCAAACGCGGACGGCTCGGTACCGCACGGACCCGCCCCGCAGTCTTTCACGTATGCGGGCACCGCTCCGACCATGCATGGTCGAGGCCACGCACGGCCGGCACGGCGCCGTGACTGGCGAGGGACGTCGATGCGGTCGCCGGGGCCGTGATCGGCCAGTCCGAGACCATCCGACCGCCCGCACGTCCGGAATGTCTGCTGTTTGCCGCCCGCCTCCGGCAGAGCGTGGGCTGACCCTCCGCCAGCCGCCGTCGCGCCAAGCACAGTGTCGGCACGGCCGCTTCATCATGGTCCAGCGGGACACCGTGCGCATCGATGCATCCGCGCCCTCGGCCACAGATGGAGAGCGAGCTCAGCGCCGACCCGCAACCCGTGCGGGGAGAGCCAGGTCCGGCACCGGGGCCGCGGCACCGCGTGCTCCCGCCCCGGCCCTCTTCGGACACCCGACTCAAGGTCGCATCGGCATCGGGGCGCAACAGCCCGGGTTGTTCGGAAAATCCGCGGGTTCGTGGAGCTCCCGCGCGTGGGACGGGGAACGATGGGGCGAAACCGTTCGACATATTCCGGTCGGCTCCGCCATGCGCCCCGTTGCCTGCATACAGGGCTCGACCGGGTTCCGGCCTCTTGGCCGGAGTGTCAACGCTGGCTCCCGGGCTCATGGAGGCGGCTACTGTCACCAGTCGGCGGCTCGGTACACCACGTAGGCGCCCATGTGCTTGACCTGGCGGCCATAGACGAGCGTGCCCCCGGCGGCCGGAGGCCAGTAAGGGACCGGCGTGCCTGGCCGGGCCGGCCCGCTGTTGACGACCACGCAGGGCTTTCCACGGCGGCACGCGGCCAGGGCGCGGGCCACCACCACCGGTACAGCCAGGTTCGTGCTCGCCGCCAGGTCCAGATGGGGCCAGGCCATGGCGTCCATTAGATAGACCGTCCAATAGTCACCCCACCCGTCCCGAAGATGGTGCTCAACCAGCCAGGACGCCAAGCGCTCCTGCTGGTGGTATGCGACCGGGGAAATGACCGTGGAGGCGGGGATGATGCCGGCGCCTAGGAGAATCATCGTCGACGCCATGATGACGGGCAACACCGAAAGTCCCCGCATCCGGCGCGCAAGCTGGGCCAGCAGAATGGCCAGCATGGCCAGGAGCGTGTAAATCCCGGGATACAGATAGCGGACGCTGTAGATGTCGAGGGGCGCGGAGCTGGCGACATACACGACGGCGTTCATGGCCACGATGGCGGGCAGCGTCCATCGCTGCCACCGTTTAGCCCCCAGGCGGGCATAGAGTCCGAAGAGCACCAGAATGCTCAAGGAGGCCAGCAGGGTGAACGCCTTCAGCTCCGGCGACGCGGTGTAGGTGTCCCAAAAGCCCCAGGCCAGACTGTCGACCAGGAGATGGGCGTGCGTGACCATCTGGGCCAGCGTGGCGTGACCACGATGGAGGGTCAGCCGGTGGCCCTGGGCCACATACCACAGGGCCGGCGCATAGCCGACCAGAAAGCCGGCGGCCAGCAGCGCGGCGTGACCCGGAAGGGAACGCCGGCGAGCCTTCCACAGCCGGGTGCCGAGCACCACCGCGCCCACCGCGAGACTTGGCAGCACCAATTCGTCCGCGTACCAGAAGAACCCGGCGCACAGCCCGGCCCACCACGTGTCGACCATCGTCCACGAAGCGGGTTCCGTCATCCAGCGCAAAAGCCACGCCAAGACGAGCGCGGCTCCCAAGATCCCCATGACATGGCCGGCTGGGAATATTGAATCGGTGAGCAGCTGGCCGGGCAGCACGCAGAGCAGCGCGACCCAGAGGACCGCGGCGCCCCAGTGGACGTAGCGGGCGAGAGCGGCGGCGATCACGCCGAAGGCGAGCGCGCTCGGCACCGCCCAGGCGACCATTTGCAGGCCGAGATGGGCACCGAAAGCACGGGTGAGCAGGGCGCCCAGCCAAACCGGGGCGACGCCCATGTAGTTCTGGCCGGCCATGAAGATGGGGAGGTAATGGCCTCGAGCCATGGCGAACGCTTGCAGGGAGACCACGGCGGCGTCGCCGTTGACATGTCCCGCCGGATGCAGGAAATACCGGAGATGCAGCAATGTCCATACGACGGCCACGCCCGCTCCGAAGGCCCGGGCGAACCTGGACGGGGACGGTGAACGCGTCACGAGTCCAGCCGGATTGGGCGCGGGCATGCCGCGTCGCCCCCGCGCGTCTCTCCCGAGATTGGAGGGGCGACGACGGTCGGTGTCGCCCAGGCGTGGGCCGCCCGGGCGTCAGGACCAACCCCCCTCAACCTCGCGTCTCCCCATGGGGCCAGGAGACCTCCACCTCCGCGGCCGTCTCCCCGCCGCGGGAGAAGCGATGCCGCAGCAAAGCCCAGGCCGCGCCCACGCCGTCTTGCCATCCAATCTTCTTGCCCTCGTCTTTGGTTCGGGCCTCATAGGCAATGGGCACCTCGTGGATGACGATGCCTTGGCGCAGAATCTTGGCGGTGATCTCCGGCTCAAAGTCGAAGCGACGCGCCTGCAGCGGAATGGATCGCACCACGTCGGCTCGAAAAGCCTTGTAGCACGTCTCCATGTCGGTCAGCGTCGCCCCGTAGAGGACATTGGTCAGGCGTGTCAGCGCCCAGTTGGCCGCGCGGCTCAACGGGCGCATCCGATATGAGGGCTGCAGAAATCGCGACCCATAAACCACTTGCGCCTGGCCGCTCCGGATTGGCTCCACCAAGCGCGCGTAGTCGGCCGGGTCATATTCAAGGTCGGCGTCTTGGATGAGGATGATGTCGCCGGTGGCCCATTTGAGACCCTCTTGGATGGCTTTGCCCTTGCCGCGATTGACGGACTTCATGATGACCACCATATCTTGG
>DAHVOH010000101.1 GCA_027318915.1 Clostridiales bacterium | reverse complement strand
TTCGCTCACAAAGCGCCCGGGGGAGCGCCGCGTCGGCGGTGGGGGAATCGGGGGCGCGCGGCACGGCGGCGGACAGCCCGGCCGCTCACGGTCGGCCGGGCGTCGGGGCCGCCCTGAGAGATTCGCTGCCCGGGCTCCCGGTTCGTGGGCTGTGCGGGGCCGCATTGACAAGTGAGGGAGAGGGACTAGGATAAACCTATCTCACGAGTCGATTTGTGAGTGGCCGAGGCGAGCCGTCACAGACCGGGCCGGGCCGCAAGGTTGATGGGGCAGCAGCGCTGCCGGGGCGGAACGCTACGTCTTCCTGCGGGTGGCGCTTCCCCGGGGACCCGCACCGCAGGACCGGACCTTGAACTGTTGTATGGCGCGCTTGGACCACCCGCGCAGACACTGAGGGGGGATACCCATGAAACTTGCTTCGCAAATAGGATCGGGCGTCATGGTAGGGATTCTGGGCTTGGCGCTCGCGGGATGCGGCACCGCCGCGGCATCCGGCCCGCCCGCCAGCACCTCCTCAACCGCCGCCGGGTCTTCGGCCACCGCCGTGGCGACGGTCACGAGCCCGGTGAAGACCGCACAGGTCACGGTGAACGGCAAGCTGACCACCGTGTTGACCAACAGCGCCGGACAAACGCTGTACTGGTTCTCGGCGGATACGGCGACCTCCACGCACTGCACGGGCAGTTGCGCTCTCATTTGGCCGGCACTGCTTACCGGCGGGAGCACGGTGGCGACACCCAGCGGACTATCCGGCCACCTAAGCGTGGTGGTGGACCAATTGGGCCATCAAGTTGCCTACAACGGCCACCTGTTGTACACGTATGCGGCCGATACGGCGCCGGGGCAGGCCAAGGGAGAAGGGCTGAAACTCAATGGCGGCGTATGGTGGGTTGCGACACCCGGACTCCCGGTTTTGACGGCCTCCGGCGGAGCCGCGGCCAGCTCCAGCAGCAGCGCCGGATCCAGCTCCGGGAGCGGGTGGGGCGGATAGCCTGGCGGGGTACGGCGACGGGCCGGCCCGCCCACCGCCCCGAGGGCCGGTCAGGCATGGTCCGGGAGCTATCCCCCGGAGGGGCCGTGGTCGTGACGGCCCGGTCCTGGTCCAGCTGGGGAGGGTTCCTGTCCGATACACCCGGTCGTCCGGCGGGTCCGGGAGGGCGTCTCGTGCCGTCCGCGTCCGGATGCGATGACGCCCGCGCGGGCGGAGACGGCGCGCTCCCGGGTTCGAGTTCCCCTGCCGTCTCGGGCCTCGCTAGGACTGGGACGCGGTCGCCAGCGCCTGGCGGAAGTCCTCCGCCACCTCGTCCACCGCGTCGATCCCCACGGAGATGCGAACCTGGCTCCCGTCGATGAACGATGACGACGGCGCGGGCGCGGGCACCGACGACCCCGTCGGAGCGGGACGCGGGGGGCTCGGGTGGGCCACCGTGGTGCTCAAATCCCCCAGACTCGGGACCAGCCGCACCCATTGCAGAGCCGGTATGAGCCGCTGTACCGCCGCGGGTCCGCCGGTGAGGGAGATGGTCACGATGGCGCCGTACCCGCGTTGCAGCAGCCGCTCGGCGTTGGCGTGGTCCGGGTGCGACATCAAGCCGGGATAATACGTCCGCGCGATCCCCGCCATGGATTCCAGCGCGGCGGCCAATGTGAGGGCGTTTTGGCTGGCGCGCTCCATGCGGAGCGCCAGGGTGCGGGCGCCCCGCAGCGCCAGCCACGCGGCGAACGGGTCCGGGGTGAAGCCGCCGCCGTCGACAATCTCCGCCGCGGCGCGGACGCGCTCCGCGCTGCCGGCCACCGCGCCGAGGATAACATCGCTGTGACCGGCAATGAACTTGGTGAGCGAGTGCACCACCAGATCGGCACCCCATTGGGCGGGCTGGGCATGGTACGGAGTCGCAAACGTGTTGTCCACCAGCACGGGCGTATTCTGAGCATGGGCGAGGGCGATGAGGTGGTCCAGCTCAGGGATCCACCCCAGCGGATTGGACAGCGTTTCCAGGACCAGGATGCCCGAGCCGGGGGCCAGAACCGTGCGCACGGCCTCGGCATCGTGCACATCCACCCGGACCGTTTCGTAGCCGAGCGGCGCCAGGATCTTCTGGGCGATGTTGACCGTGCCGCCGTAGACCTCCAGGGGCAGCACGATGCGCCCGCCGGCCGGCCGCAGCGTCAGGATGGCCGTCATAAGGGCCGCAGTCCCGGAAGAGGTCACCAAAGCCGCCTCCGTGCCTTCCAACTGCGCCACCCAGCTGGCCAAAGCGTCCGCATTGGGATTTTTGCCGCGCGAATAGGTGAAGCCGGTGCGGGGGTGGTGCAGGAGGGCATCCATTTGGGCCACATCGTCAAATGCGTAGACGGACGTCTGATAAATGGGAGGACTGACGGCGTTGGGCGGCGTGGCCGTCTCTCCGGCGGCCAGGACGTGAGTGAAGATGTTGGAACCGGCCATGTGTAGCCTCCTCTGCTGCCACCAGCTTGACGCATCGCCCGCCAGGCGGCAAGACGGCCAGGCGCCGGCCGTGGACTACGGCGGCGGCCGGCCGACCCGCGGCATGGCGCCCGGACCCGGCGACGTCGTGCAGGCGCCGGGGATGCGCCGTCGCCCACCTCCAGAGACCTGTGCTACCATGGGGCCAAATCCTTGACTAACAGGCAGGGCGGTCGTCCGCGCGCCTCCGGCGCGTGGCGGCCGTCGGAGGAGTGCATGTGGCATGCGCGTGGTGCGAAGGTGTCTTCGGACCGCCGGACGCCTCATCCTCAGCGTTGTTGTGGGCGTCCTGGTCATCGTGGTGCTGGCGGTCCTGATCGATGTGGCGGTGCGGGTCGGCATTCACCTGTACCTTCGGCAATGGAATGCGGCCGCCGGGCTCTTGGTCATCTTGCTCTTGGCGCTCGGGGTGGTGATCCTCATCATCCGCTGGGCCATGGGGCGGTCCCGCCAGGGCGTCAATTGACGGCAGGCCCGGACACGGTGGCTTTCAGGGCTCGGATCCCAAAACCGGTTTGTTGGCCGGAGGGCCGGCAACCTCGGCGACGGTTCCACACGGCCGGCCAGGAGCGCGTTTCGGACAAAGACCAACGGTCGGCTCTTGAATGGGTAAGGAGCCGACGGCAGAGAGGGAGCGGGCCGCTTCCGCATGCCGGACGCGGCCCGCTCCGTCGAGGTTCGTGTGTGCCCGTCGGGTCCCTCGCGCCGGTCTCCATTGTGGTGCCGGCCGGTCCATGCGTCGCCGGCGGTCCTATCCGTGCACCGCGGAGAATCCCGGTACGCCGTCGAAGAGATACAGATTCTCCGTTTTGATGGGGTCAAATCCGGCGGCCAGGACATGTTGCAGCAGCTCCGCCACTTGCCCGGGCTCTGCGGCCTGGCCCTCGTCGGCCAGGAAGCGGCAGCGCCAATGATCCGTGCAGAACGTTTCCGGCAACCCGTCAGGCCAGACCTTGACGCCCCGGTTGGTGATGACCCGAAGGCGCAGCGGACCCGCCGTGACCCGACTCAACGCGTCTCCCAGATCATTGGGTGCGCCGGGGCCCCAATCCAAGAACACGTCGACGCCGGTCAGACGCTTGACCGCCTTTCTGTGGTGCGCATCCGGGTGCCACAACGCCATCGGCTCCGCGGCGTCGTAGGACACCGCCTTCAGCACGTGGGGCGTCTCGCCCAGCCGTTCGATGACCGCGTCGGCGAACTCGGCGGTGCCCACCTTTTGGCGGCTGACCCCGTCCTTGAAAATGTCGTAGGTGTGCACGCCGTCCTCGATGGTCTTCAGCCAGGCGTTGTGGACACGCGTCGCCACCTCGGACTGGCCGATGTGCACCAGCATCATGACGGCCGCCAGCAGGAGCCCGGACGGATTGGCCAGGTTTTGCCCGGCACGGCGCGGCGCGGACCCGTGAATCGCCTCAAACATCGCCACCTGATCGCCGATGTTGGCCGACCCGGCCAGCCCGACGGACCCGGCGATCTGCGCCGCGACGTCGGACAGCACGTCCCCGTACAGGTTCGGCATCACCAGCACATCGAAATTTTCCGGGGTATCCGCCAGTTTCGCAGCCCCGATGTCAACAATCCAGGTTTCGTGTTCGATGTCCGGATAGTCGGCCGCAATCTCGTCAAACACCTTGTGGAACAGGCCGTCGGTGAGCTTCATAATGTTGTCCTTGACGAAGCAGGTGACCTTCCGGCGATGGTGCAGGCGGGCGTACTCGAAGGCATAGCGGACAATCTTCTCAGAACCCGGCCGGGTAATGAGCTTCAGGCACTGGTACACTTGGTCCGTTTGGCGGTGCTCGATGCCGGCGTACAGGTCTTCCTCGTTCTCGCGTACGATGACCACGTCCATGACCGGATGCTTGGTGTCCACAAACGGGTGGTAGGAGATGCACGGGCGGACGTTGGCGTACAGCCCCAGGGCCTTTCGAATCGTCACGTTGAGGCTCTTGTAGCCGCCGCCCTGAGGCGTGGTGATGGGCGCCTTGAGAAACACCTTCGTGCGTCGCAAGGAATCCCAGGCCTGGGGCTCCATGCCGGTTTCCACCCCGCGCAGGTACACCTTTTCGCCGATGTCGATCGTCTCAATCTCGATGCGAGCCCCCGCGGCCTGAATGATGCGCAGCGAAGCCTCCATAATTTCCGGCCCGATGCCGTCGCCGTAAGCGACGGTGATGGGAATGCGTGGCGTCATGCTCAGAGTCTCCTTCCCGGATCTAGTCGCACTGTTCCAAGTAACCGGTGCCGCCGCAGCTCGGGCAGATCACCGAGCCGATGCCGCCGCACCGGGGGCAGGATCCGGGACGGTCGGGACCGGTCACCGGTCGGCTTGCGGCCCCGCAATCCGGACACGCCCACTCGCCGTTTCCGTCGCAGGTCGAGCAGTCCATCACACACTCCTCCTCTCTGCCGGGGATGTCGGGCGCGGTCGCGCTTCGCCGGCCGCCGGCCGGACCGACCCGGACTGTCCGTCGACGGCCGCGGCGACTTGACCGGGTGGCAGCCCGTAGCCTGTCGCGCCGGGAGCAAACCGCTTACGGGGATCGTGCCCGATGGGGTCCTTGATACTCCGTCTCTCGTCGACCGCTTGCCCGCGGGACCTAGGGGTTGCACCAGGCGCAGTTGTCGGCGGGAGCTTTCAAGAGGCCGTCGCGGCGCGGCGCGGCGATGCGATGCTCGCAGCGCGGGCAGCCCTGGACCTCCAAACGCACCAACTCGGTTTCCCGGCCGCACCATTCGCACGGCAGCCCCCTGACCACGTCCACCCGTCCCCATCCGGGGGACCGGCATTGGGGGCACAGCGTGGCCAGCCGGCGCCCGAGCTTCACCGCGGCTTCCCGAAGCACTTTTCGTCGTGTGGGATTCATGTGCGCGCGCATATCCGTCTCGATGTGCGCCAGGCCATCCGCCGACACGGCGACGGAGCGGTCGAAGGCTTCCCGCAAGGCATCGACCGTGGTGATCCCTTTGAACACGAATCCCGGTTCCAGCCCCGAATTGGGCCTGACCACGAGGCCGTGCGAGGGAAACTGGGCGCGCGCCAGAAAGTCCTGCACCTCGTCGAGCGTATGGCCCGTCTCGACGCCGAAGTTGGTGTGGGAGCTCAGCACCTGTTCCACCACCTGAATGCCCAACTCGTCGTCGATGAAGGCGAGCAGCTCGAAGTCCGCGGAGGCAAACGGCAAACGAGGGTCCGGCCCAAAACTGCCCTCGCTGGCCATGCCGAGCGGGAGATCGGCGGTCCTCATGCCCCACCGCGCTTTGCGCAGAGCCACCTCCCGGGGGGTGCCGGGACGCTCCACCTCGCCGCTGAAGGTTCCCAGCTGATCCGTGTCCAGGTCATCCGGCACGCACACGGTGAGGCCCACCGCGGCCCGCAGGGGAGGCTCCAGGACCCGTTCCTTCTGGTGTTTGGTGGCGAGAGCGGCCTTTCGCCCCAGATAGCGATGGGGAGGACTCGACCCTGTGCGCATCGCAAAGCATCCCTTCTGGTCATGGTCTCGCACGGGCAGCCCGGAACTCCCGGCCGACCCGGGCCCGCCCACGCTCGCCCGGCGGTCGGGGTGCGGCACGGTGGTCGAGACGCCCATAACGCGAACTTAGTATCACGATCCAAATGTCATATGTCAAGGGTGTGCCGAGCACACGGGTCGAGCGGGTTAGGTGGGGTCCGGAGTTCCGGGCAACGTTTGCTGGCGGTCGGGAAGCTCCAGCAATTCGAGCAGGTCCCGGATGGCGCGGCCGCGCTGGGCCGGATGCCGCATGGGCAGGTCCGGATGAATTTCGTAGCGGTTCTGGCGGCCGTCTCGAAAGCGGCTGATGTATCCGGCCTCCTCGAGGTCGTCCAAGATGCGCTGGACGGCACGCTCGGTGATGCCGACGACGGCCGCGATCTCCCGGGCGGTCATGCGGCCGCGGTTTCGGAACAGGCAGAGCAGCACCTGGGAGTGGTTGGTGAGAAACGTCCATTCCGACATCGTCGTTGGCTCCTCCCCGATCACTTTAATACGACCGGCGTTTCGTGACAAAGATATCCAGTCCGCCGTCACCATGTTCGCGCCCGCACTGGACGGTCCGGATGTGGGCTGGCCGGATGGCGCCGCGGCCCTGCGCGGCCGACCGCACGGGTCCTGGCGGGGCCGCGCCTTGACGGGCGGAAAGGCTGGGGCCCTCCATCCGCTCCGACCTTGCCGCCGAGCGGCCGCCGCTTCCGTGAGCGACCCCCTTTGCGGTCGGATTCAGCGGCTGTCCGCCCGGTTTCGTCAAGGTCCCCACGGGATGATGCAGCCACGGGCTTCGCCCATCTCTCCGGTCGGGCGCGCGGCAGGAGAGGGGGAGGACGGACGAGAAGCGGTAGGTATCTGGCCGAGCCGAACAGGCCGGGCTCGGGTGCGCGGGACTCGGTGCGGCGCGAGGAGGAAGCGCGTGGCGGTCTCCAACGGGTCGTTTTCGGCGGTGCCGGAAGAGGCGCGGCATCAACGCATTGTCCTGGTGAACACCACCATCGGCGCGGTGATGGCGTCACTGGACGGCTCCATCCTGACCGTCAGCTTGCCCACCATCGCACGCCAGTTGGATACGGGCGTGGGACTGATGCTTTGGATCATGATGGGCTACACCGTGATTATCACCGCCTTGCTGCTGCCGTTTGGGCGGCTGTCGGATCTGCACGGCCGGGTTCGGTTCTATGGCGTCGGCTTTGTGGTGTTCGCCGCCGCCTCGGGACTTTCCGGTCTGGCGCCGGACGGGCGTTGGCTTTTGGTCGGACGCCTCATTCAAGGGGTGGGCGCCGCGCTGCTGTGGTCCAATTCCACCGCCATTCTCACCGATGCCTTTCCGCATCGCGGCCGGGGATTCGCATTGGGGATCAACCAGGTGGCGGCCCTCTCCGGCAGCGTCGGGGGCTTGCTGCTGGGCGGCATCATCACGGCCACGCTCGGGTGGCGGTGGATCTTCTTCGTCAACGTGCCGATCGGCGCGTTCGGCGCCCTGTGGACGTTCACCACTCTGAAGGAGGTGGCCGTCGCCAACCGGCTCGATCGCTTTGACAGTTTGGGCATGGGACTGTTTGTGGGGGGCATTGTGCTCTGGCTGTTGGGCATCACCGAAATGATCCAGGGCGCGGATGCCGCCGTGCCGCTTCTTTTGGCCCTGGGGACCGTGGCCCTGGCGGCGTTTGGCTGGTGGGAGGCCCGCTGCCCGAGTCCGCTGATTGACCTGGCCCTGATTCGCAATCGGGTCTTCGCCTACGGCAACGCCGCGCTCTTTTTGAATGCGCTGGCCCGCGGTGCGCTGCTGTTCCTGCTCACGTTCGCCTTTCAGGGACTGGACGGCAACTCGCCCTTGGTGGCGGGCATGAAAATGCTGCCGCTGACGGTGGCGATCATGGTGGTGGGGCCGATTGCCGGCCGACTCTCGGACCGCATCGGATCGCGCGAACTCTCGGTGGGCGGGTTGCTCGTGACCGCCCTCTCCCTGATCATTCTGGCGGAAAGCCGGCTGGGCGGAGGCTACGCGGCGGTCGGGGTGGGCCTGTTCCTGGCCGGGCTCGGCAACGGACTTTTCAACTCGCCCAACACGAGCGCCGTCATGGGGTCCGTGGCTCCGGACCGCCGCGGGGTGGCGGCGGGGACGCGCACGCTGCTCTTCAACACCGGCCAGTTGTTTTCCCTGGCGGTGTCGTTCGCCATTTTGGCCTCCATCATGGGCCAGACCAACCTGGCCCGCTTTGTCGCCGGACTCGATGTGGCGCCGAGCGCGGGCGGGCACCAGGCGTTTCAAGTGGGGTTGTCGGAGACCCTGCTCATTTCGGCCGGGCTGTCTCTGGCGGCCGCCGCGCTCGCGGCGGTACGCGTGGTGGGGCGGCCGGCCCGAGCGTCGGCTGTTTGAGAGGGCGGATGCCGGCCGGCAGGGGACCGGCGCGACCGGACGCACGGGTACGCCGGTCCGGGCCGCCCGGCGACATGGATCCGACTGGGGCTGACGACCGGGCGCGGGTTGGGTGTTGAGGCCGTGAGCAGAAAGGAGGGGGACGCATGGGCACATTGGACGGTCGGGTCGCGGTGGTGACCGGCGGGGGACGGGGCATCGGGGCGGCGGAGGCGGAGCGGCTGGCCGAGGAGGGCGCGCACGTGGCGGTCTTCGACATGCGCGAGGAGGATGCCGCGGCGACCGCACGGCGCATTGGCGACGCCGGCGGTCGCGCGGCCGCCTATGGGTTGGACGTCACCAGCCGGCCGGACGTGGAGCGGGCGCTGGCGTCGGTGGCGAACCAATGGGGCTCGGTGGGCATTTTGGTCAACAACGCCGGCATCACGCGTGACAACTTGCTCTTCAAAATGACCGACGAGGA
>DAHVOH010000100.1 GCA_027318915.1 Clostridiales bacterium | reverse complement strand
CTTGCCGCTCTTGGGGGCGGCCAGTTTGATGGTCTTCCAGAGCGTTTTGCCCCGACGGATGGCCGGCATTTGGGGCAGTCTCCTGGTGGGCGTGTCGTTTGTGCTGGCCATCGTGGCGATGGTGCATCTGGCCGCACTGCCGGCCGGCCAGCGGGTGGTGCAGGGCCGGCTCTTTACATGGACCACCGGGTTTGGGCCGGCCATTCACTGGCGGCTGTATTTGGACCCGCTGTCGGCGGTGTGGATTCTCATTGTGACCGGCGTCGGCTTTTTGATTCACGTGTACTCCAACGGGTACATGGCCGACGACCCGGACGTCGGCCGTTTCTTCGCCGAGCTGAATCTGTTCATCTTTTCCATGCTGCTCCTGGTTCTGGCCGGCAATCTCCTCATCTTGCTGTTGGGCTGGGCATTGGTGGGGCTGTCCTCGTACCTTCTCATCGGCTTCTGGTACGAACGCCCGTCGGCCGTGCGGGCGGCCAAAAAGGCTTTCGTGGTCAACACCGTGGGCGACGTGGGGATTCTGATTGCCTTGGTGCTGCTCTATCAGCACTTCGGCACGCTGTCATACAGCGGCCTGTTCGGCGCCTTTCAGCGGGCGACGCCGGGGTCGTCCCTGTTCACGTGGGCGGCCATTCTGCTCTATATCGGCGCCATGGCCAAATCCGCCCAGTTCCCGTTGCACATTTGGCTGGCCGACGCCATGGAGGGCCCGACGCCGGTGTCGGCGCTCATCCACGCCGCCACCATGGTGACGGCGGGCGTGTACTTGATGGCTCGGCTGTACCCGCTGCTGCACCTGGCGCCCGGCGTCGGCGAGGCCGTGGCGGTGATCGGCGCGTTCACCGCGTTGTTTGCCGCCAGCATCGCCATCTTCCAGCGTGACATCAAGCGGGCTCTGGCCTATTCGACGGTGAGCCAGCTGGGCTACATGTTCTTGGGCGTGGGTGTGGGCGCGTTCACCGCCGGCGTGTTTCACTTCGTCACCCAAGCCTTCTTCAAGGCGGCCTTGTTCTTAGCGGCCGGGAGCGTCATTCATGCGTTGGCCGGAGAGCAGGACATGGGCAAGATGGGGGGCCTGTTTAAGAAGATGCCCTGGACAGCCGTGAGCTTTCTGGTGGCCACGCTGGCCATCTCCGGCATTCCTCCGTTTTCCGGCTACTTCTCGAAGGAAGCCATCTTGGGTGAAGCGCTGCGCTTGGGTCATCCGATTCTGTGGGGGATGGGCGCGTTTGCGGCAGGGCTGACCGCCTTTTACATGTTTCGCGTGTTCTTCCTGACGTTTGTGGGCCGACCCCGGGATGCCGCGTTGCATGCGCATGCGCATGAGGCGCCTTGGGTGATGACCGTGCCCGTCGTGATCTTGGCCGTGCTGGCCGCGGGCGGCGGTGCGGTGGGCGGCTGGCTCAGCGGTTGGCTCGGCCCCACGTTCACGCGGTACGTGGGCGCGCCCCACTATGCGCTGGAGAGTGGCCCGTTATGGGCCACCGGTGTGGCGGTGCTGCTGGCGTTGATCGGCATCGCGGTGGCCTGGCAGCTGTATTGGCGCCGGCAGGAGCCGGCCACCGCCGGCAATGAGCGGGGCGTGGGTGCGTTGGGAGCCCGGGCTTGGGGGTCCGACAGTGTGTGGGCTTGGTTGGCGGTGGCGCCGTTCAAGGCGCTGGGTGACGGGGTGCGGACGGTCAACCGAGGCTTTGTCGCTGCCGTCGACATGGTGGGGCAGGAGGTGCTCGACTTTTCCGAGGATCTGCGCCCCATTCAAAGCGGCCAGATTCGCCGCTACGTGCTGGCGGTGATGCTGGGCATGGTGGTTGTTTTGGCGTATTTCCTGATTCGCATATAGGCAGGCGCAGTCGGAGGAGGCCATCGGATGCTGGTGTTTTGGCTTGTGGCGGTGCCGTGGGTGGGGCTCGCCCTGTTCTTGCTGCCCCGGGCCTGGGCCAAGGCGGGCGCCCTGGTGCTGGCATTGGTGGAGATCGTCCTGTTCGCGGCGGAGTGGGCGGGTCCGCGGACGGCGGTCAACTGGAACTGGATTCCTGAGTTTGGCGTGCACTTTCATCTGGCCGCCGACGGGTTGGGCCTCTTTCTTATCGGGCTCACCGTGGTGGTCTCGGCGGTGGTGGTGCTGGCCTCGCCGCGCGACGAGCGGCCGGCCTACTACGTCTGGATCCTGGTGGCGGAATCGGCGGCGCTGGGCGTGTTTCTGGCCCAAGATCTGGTGACGTTCTACGTGTTTTGGGAAGTTGTCCTCATCCCCATCTTCTTCCTGCTCTCCGGGTGGGCGCGACCGAACGGGCGGGCGGCCGCTCTGCGGTGGCTGGTGATGAACCTGTTCGGCAGCTTCTTCATGTTGATTGGCGTCATCGCCGTCGGCCTCATTCACCAAAACCAGACCGGGATTCTGACCTTCCAGCTGGCGAGCTTGGCCCACACGCGCTTTACCGGCGTGGCCGCGCCGTGGATCTTCCTGTCCTTCCTGGTCGCGTTCATGATCAAGGCCCCGTTGTGGCCGTTGCACGGCTGGATGCCGTCGGCCTACGGCGAGTCGCCCGCTCCCATCACGGCCCTGATTTCGGGCGTGTTGTCCAAACTGGGCGTCTTCGCCATGCTGCGGGTTCTGGTGCCGCTGTTCTTTCCGGAGATGCACAGCTGGCAGCCGTGGCTGATGGCGCTGGCGGCCGTCGGGCTCGTGTACGGCGCCGTCATCGCGCTGCGGGCGCGGGACATCAAGATGGTGGCGTCGTATTCCTCCTTGTCGCACTTGGCCATGATCACGCTCGGGATCTTCACCCTAACGGCGGCCGGCGCCGTGGGCGCCACCTTCTACATGGTGGCGCACGGCCTGATGGCGGGCGGGCTCTTCCTCCTCCTGGGATGGCTGGAGCGGGTCACCGGCCAGCGCGACCTGACCGCCCTGTCTGGATTGAATCGCCGGCTGCCCCGGCTCTCCGCTTGGTTTCAACTGTTCGCGCTGGCCACCCTCGGACTTCCCGGCTTGGCCGGGTTTGCGGGCGAGTACATGATCTTCCAGGGATTGGTGCGATCCAATGTGACGGTCGCGGCCGTAGCCGGCGTGGTGCTGATTGTGGCCAGCTGGTATATGATCCGACTATTCCAAGGGGCTATGCAGTCGACGCCGCGATCGGGCCCGACGCTGTCTGATCTGTCCTGGGGACAGGTGGGTCTGATTGGGGTGATGGGGGCGCTGGTGGTCCTGCTGGGCGTCTGGCCGGCCAGCATCACCGGACATGTGGGCTCGTTGGTGCCGACGGCCTATCACGCCCTGTCCGTGGGCGCCAAGGGGGGTGCTTCGGCATGATAATCCCGATGCTGATGCCGGAGCTTTTGATCGCGGTGGGCGTGCTGACCACGCTGGTCGTGAGTATGGCGGTCTCGCGCCGATCCAACGCGCCGTACTGGGTGGCGCTGGTCTTCACCATCGCGGCCGCCGTCCGCTCCTTCACGCTGCACCCGGTCACCCACCTGGTGGCCGGGATGATGGTGGCGGACAGCTATGGTCTGGTGGTCAACCTGATGGTGCTGCTGGCCGTGGCGGCCGGCCTGCTGCTCTCCTGGGATGCCGACCGCTACGGCGCCGAGTTTCCGGCGTTGCTGATGCTGGCGGGGCTGGGCGCGATGGTGATGGGGTTGGCGGCTAACCTAATCCTGTTGTTTCTGGGTCTGGAGCTCCTGTCGCTGCCGCTCTATATCCTGTCGGCCAGCCGCCGCGACGCCCTGTCGGGCGAGGCGGGCCTCAAGTATCTGCTGATTGGGGCGTTTTCGTCCGGCATTCTGCTCTTTGGCATGGCGCTCCTGTACGGCGCGACGGGCACCATGACCTTTGTGGATTACACCACGGTGCATGTGGTGCCGGGACTCCTGGCGGGCGGATTGGCCCTGGTGATTGTCGGCCTCAGCTACAAACTGGCGGTGGTGCCCTTTCACATGTGGGTGCCGGACGTATACGAGGGCGCGCCGACCCCGGTCACCGCCTTTATGGCGTTTGGGACCAAGGTGGGCGCAGCCGCCGCGCTGCTGCGCGTGCTGGCCTTCGGTTTTTCGCTCAGCGCCGCCACCTGGGGCTTGGCGCTCGGCTACTTCGCGGTGCTGACCATGCTGGTCGGCAATCTGCTGGCGCTGCCGCAGCGGGATTTGAAACGGCTGTTGGCTTGGTCCGGTGTGGGCAACGCCGGCTACGTGCTGGTCGGGATTGCCGCCCACACGGTGGCCGGGGCGCAGGCCGCGCTCTTTTACCTGCTGCCCTACGGCTTGGCCATCGTGCTGGCGTTCGCGGTCATTCGCATCCTGGAGGGCCGTCAGGAGAGTGTCAGCCTGGACAGTCTGGAGGGTCTCGCCTATCGGGAGCCGTGGCTCGCGGCCGGGTTTCTGGTGGCCATGCTGTCCTTGGCCGGGATTCCCCTCACCGCCGGGTTTATCGGCAAGTTCTATCTGATTCGCGGGGCTCTGGCGGGTGATCAGTGGGGCATGGCGGTCGGCTTGGTGGTAGCCACGCTGGTCAGCCTTGCGGTATACTTCCGCCCCGTACAGGCCATGTTTCGGCAGGGCGAGGGAGCCCGCGCCACCTGGTCGGTGGGATCCGCGGTGGTGGTGGCCGCCACGGCGCTCCTGACGTTGTTTGTGGGGGTATACCCCGAGCCGCTCCTGCATCTGGTCGCCGGTTCCGCCACGTTTCTGTGGTTGCACTGAGCTCCGGGAGCGCGCAAATTGAAGTGTTTTGGGAAGGGGTATCCCGATGAGTGAACCGCAGGTGGCGTCCCAGAGCGTGCTGGCGCCGTTCGGCCTGATCACGGCGGAGCTGGCTGAGGTGGAAAATCGGCTGGCCGATGTACTGGCGCAGGAAAACAGCCTCGTCCAGGCGGTTTCCGACCATCTCTTGAAGGCGGCCGGCAAGCGCGTCCGGCCGGCGCTGGTGCTGCTGGCGGCGCGCGCCGTCGGGCGCAAGCCGGCCGCGCCCATTGGCATCGCCACGGCGGTGGAGCTGATTCACATGGCCACCCTCGTGCATGACGACATCATCGACCGCGCGGACACCCGTCGCGGTATCGCCTCGTTGCGCCGCGCCTTCAATGACCAAGTGGCCGTGCTGACCGGCGACTTTCTGTTCGCCCGCGCCTTCCAGCTGCTGGCCGCGACCGCGAACCCGGCGCTGGTCGCGGTGGCGGCCGACGTGGTGCGGACCATGTGCGTCGGCGAGATTCAAGAGAATCTGGAGGCCGGACAACCGGGAACGGAAGAGCAATACTTGGCCCGCATTGAGGCCAAGACGGCCGCGTTCCTCTCGGCCAGCTGCCGTCTGGGAGCCCTGGCAGCGGGGGCGCTGCCGCGTCAGGCCGAGGCGCTGGCGCGTTACGGCTGGCACGTGGGCATGGCTTATCAGTTGTACGATGACCTGCTGGATTTGGTCGGCGATGCCGACCAAATCGGCAAGGCGGTGGCAGCCGATTTCACTCAGGGAGTCATCACGCTGCCGGTTCTGTACGCCCTGGAGCGTTGGCGCGAGCCCAAGCAGCTGACGGCGGCCCTGGGGCGAGACGACGAGGAGGCGCGCCGGGCGGCGCGTCGGATCCTGGAGGAAACGGGGGCGCTGAACGACACACGGCGCTTGGCGGAGGGACACGTGAGCCGTGCCATCGGTGCCCTGGACGCCCTCAAGCCCGGGCCCGCGCGGGTGGCTCTGGAGCAGTTGGCGGGGTTTGTGCTGACACGACCGTACTGATGGGGAAAGGGGGGACCATGGACGACCGCGGGGAACGAGGCCGCAACGGGTCTCGGCGTATTCCCGACGCCACTGTGCGCCGCCTGCCGGCGTACCTTAGGGCGCTGGAGGAGGGCGGTCGGGAACGTTGCACGTCACAGGAGCTGGGCCGGCGCACCGGATTCTCGTCCGAGCAGGTCCGCAAGGATTTGGCCTACTTCGGGGCGTTCGGTACCCGTGGCGTGGGCTACGATCCCAAAGCGCTCGGGGGGGAGATCCGTCGCATCCTCGGCCTGGACGCGGGCGTGCGGGCCGTTCTGGTGGGAGCGGGCCACTTGGGCACGGCGTTGGCCAACTTCACCCGACGCGTGCACAAGGATGTGGTGGTGATAGCGTTGTTTGACACGGACCCGACCAAGGCCGGCACCGAGGTGGCCGGCATTCCCGTCTTGGGCTTGGACCGCCTGTCGCCGGTGGTGGCCGAGCAGGGCGTGACGCTGGGCATCATCACCGTGCCGGCGGATGCGGCGCAGAGCGTCGCCGACGCCTTGGTGCAAGGCGGCGTCCGCGGCCTACTCAACTTTGCGCCCATCACCCTGGCGGTGGACGCCAAAGTCTACGTGCGCAATATCGACCTGAGTCTGGAACTGCAAGCCTTGGCCTATTTTGTTCAGGCGCAGGCGATTGCGGAAGTCTGAGTCAGCAGCGGGGGCGCCTGCCTTCGCGCAGCGCATCCAGGTGGCGCGCATCAGCATAGCGCACAATCTCCCACCGTTGTCCGTCGGACCGCACCTCCGAGACACTGGTCGGCTCCATATAGGGCGGCGCCCAGAACTCGTCTAACGGGCGGCCTTCAATCCAGGAGAGGAACGCCTTCAACGTGACGGCGTGGCTGACCACCAGCACGCTCCGGCCCCCGCCTGACCGGACCAGCTCGGACAGGCATTCCACCGCGCGCGCCCGCACTTCCGCCAGCGACTCACCGCCCGGCGCCCGCGGGAACCGGCCGGGGGTCTCCCGATATGCCCGGTAAAGGGCCGGCCAGCGCGCCGCCACTTCGTTGGCGGTCAGACCCTCCCACAGACCGTGGCCAATTTCGCGCAGGCGGTCGTCGGTTTGCAGGACGGGCGCCTCCCGCTCCGCGACAAGGAGGCGAGCGGTGACGATGGCCCGGAGGCTGGAACTGGTCCACACGCTGTCAAATGGCACCGCGCTCAGTTCGCGAGCCAGCGCGCGCGCTTGCTCGCGACCAAAGTCCGTCAGGGGGGAATCCCCGTGTCCCTGAATCCGGTGCTCAACATTCCACTGTGTCTCTCCGTGGCGCACCAGCCACAAGGTCGTGCTGTCCATCTCGCGATCTCCTCCCCGGCGGCTCAGCGCCTCTCCCCAGCCAGTGTATCAGCCTAGCCGGGTTGCGGGAGAGGGTCGTGCCCTCTCCCACGATGGACGGCAGGTGGTTGAGAGACGCAGGGAGTGGGGACAGATCGCGGCCGCCACCACACGAGTTGCCCGCCGGCGGCGCGGAGAAGAGGCCGTTTTGGACGGATGCGCCGCGCTCGCCGATGGCCTGACCCTACCCCTGAGCCGGCGCGGAACAAGCCGAGGCTGCCGACGTGGCGCGCCCGGTCATAAACCAAGAGCCGCTTGACGGCGTGCCAAACGTCCCGGGTGCTCGAACTCCCCATCGACACCATGGCCGATGCCGGACACGTGGGGCGCACGGAGGCCGGGGGATCGGGCGGGTCCCCGCCCGTCTGCTGCGCCGTGCCTGCGCCGCGGCCCGGCCAGTCCCGGACCCATGTCCCCCGCTGGGGAGGTTTATCGGCCCGCTTTTCCGATCGAATGCGCCCTGTTCAATTTGCCGACGAGGCGAAAATCAGTATAATGATTATGATGGATAGCAAACAGCCTGTGGACCGGACCCTTGCGGAGATGTTCCCACCGACGGCCCGACCGGAGGCGGAACGGCTGGCGACGGAACTTCGGGAGCGGATTGTGCGCGAACACCTTTTTCCGGGCACTCGCCTCGGCAGCGAGCAGGATCTGATTCGGTGGAGCGGCCGGAGCCGCGCCACGGTGCGCGAAGCGTTCCGGCTGCTGGCGGAACAGGGGTTGATGACGGCTCGGCCGGGACCCAAAGGTGGCCTGTTCGTGGCCACGCCGGGTCCCGACCGCGTCGCCCGCTCGTTGGGGATCCTGCTGTCCTTCTCGGATGTGTCGCTCGGGGAATTGCTGCAGGCCCGCATGGAGGTCGAATCGGCCGCGGTGGGCATCGCGGCGACGCAGCGAACTCGGGCGGATCTCGAGGGTCTCGAGCAGTCCTGCCTGCGCTTCGGGCATTTGTTGGCCCGTCAAGACGGGGAGGGCCAGGTCGAAGAGAACCTGACGTTCCATACGGAGTTGGTCCGGGCCAGTCACAACACGGTGCTGGTGGTCTTGCACGCCGCGCTCCATCACCTCATCCGGACGTCGACCGTCGAGCCGATTTATACGGTCGCGGCCGCAACCGAGGTCAAGCAGGCGCATGAACGAATCTGCCGCGCGCTCCGAGATCAAGACCGGGACGCGGCGATTCGGCGGGTGCGGAGGCATTTGGCGGCGTTTGAGGAGTACCTGCGCCGCAGCGACCAGTACGAGTTGCTGCAACGGCGGTTTCGCCTGGGAGATTAGCCGTGGGGTGAGGCAATGGATAACGCTTTGGAGTCGGAGGCCGTCCACCGCGCCGCCCTCCAATGGGCTCGGGGCGTTCTGGAACCGCTGGCCGACGCCATGGACCGCGAGGACCGCTTTCCCGACACCGCGTGGGAGACATTGGCTGCCCACGGTTACACCGGCGCCGGCATTCCCGAAGAATGGGGAGGGAGCGGCGGCGATCTGATGACGTCGGCGCAGGTGGGGCGTGCCTTGGCCCGTGTGTCGCCGGCCTTCGCCCTGTCTTACGGGGCCCACTTGAATCTCTGCGCCCATAATATTCTGCGCCATGGGACGCAGGAGCAGCGGCGCCGCTATCTTCCCGGTCTGGCGTCGGGCCAACTGCTGGGGGCCATGGCGCTCACCGAACCGGATGCCGGGTCCGACGCCGTCTCCATCCGCACACGGGCCGTTCCGGTCGACGGCGGGTTCCAGCTTCGCGGCTCCAAGATGTTCATTACCAATGCGCCCGTTGCAGACCTGATGGTGGTGTACGCCAAGACACGGCCGGATGCCGGCAAAGACGGCATCAGCGCTTTCATCGTCGAGACCGCCTGGCCCGGCGTCCGCCGCGGTGCGCCGCTGGACAAGATGGGGATGCGGGGTTCGCCCACCGGCGAGGTGTGGTTCACCGATTGCTTCGTGCCCGCCGGGAATCTCCTCGGAGAGGAAAACGGCGGGGTGCGGGTGATGATGGGCGGCCTTGA